>JAQAZZ010000148.1:0-19654 GCA_032127075.1 Micrococcales bacterium
CGAGATCGAGGGTGGCTGACGGTGTACGAAGGAGCTTTGGCCGACCTCATCGAGGAGCTCGGCAGATTGCCCGGTGTTGGCCCCAAGAGCGCCCAGCGGATCACCTTCCATATCCTCGACGCCGATCCGGCGGATGTGGCAAGGCTGGCTTCGGCACTGACCGAGGCCAAGGCTCGGGTCCGATTCTGCGGAGTGTGCGGGCGGGCCACCGAGACCGACCCCTGCTCCATCTGCTCCGACGAACGGCGCGATCATTCGCTGATCTGCGTTGTTGAGGAGAGCCGAGACGTGATCGCGATCGAGCGGACGCGGGAGTTCCGAGGCGTCTACCACGTACTCGGTGGTGCGATCAGTCCGATCGACGGCGTGGGCCCCGGCGACCTTCGGATCACCGAACTCATGCAGCGACTGGCCGATCCTGGTGTGCGTGAGTTGATTCTCGCCACCGACCCGAACCTCGAGGGGGAAGCGACGGCCAGCTACTTGGCACGGCTGATGGCCGACATGGATGTCACTGTGACGCGACTCGCCAGCGGGTTGCCGGTTGGTGGGGATCTCGAATTCGCCGATGAAGTGACCCTCGGGAGGGCTTTCGCCGGCCGCCGCACGCTGGGGTGACACCGGCAGGTGGCGCGGCCGATATCCTTGCGGAAGGTTCGGCGGCAAGAATCGGCGCGGAGGAGGAGCGGTGGGCCTTATCGTGCAGAAGTTCGGCGGCTCATCGGTATCCGACGCCGCCTCCATCAAGCGGGTGGCCCGCCGGATCGCGGACACCCGCCGATCGGGCAATGACGTCGCTGTGGTGGTCTCGGCGATGGGGGACACGACCGATGAGTTGGTGGACCTCGCCCACAAGGTCACCCCGGACCCGCCTGGTCGTGAACTGGACATGCTGCTGACTGCCGGTGAACGCATCTCGATGGCGCTGCTGGCGATGGCTATCCACGACAGCGGGTTTGAGGCCCGCTCGTACACCGGATCCCAGGCGGGCCTGATCACCGACTCCGCGCACGGTCGTGCGCGCATAATCGACGTCACCCCGGGCCGGATCCAGCACGCACTGGCGGAAGGCGCCGTTCCGATTGTGGCGGGATTCCAGGGTGTCAGCCACGAGAGCAAGGACGTGACGACCCTGGGCCGCGGCGGGTCGGACACCACTGCGGTGGCGCTCGCTGCTGCGCTGAGCGCCGACGTCTGCGAGATCTACACCGACGTCGACGGTGTCTTCACCGCTGACCCCCGTATCGTGGGCCGTGCCAGCAAGGTGGACCGCATCGCGTACGAGGAGATGCTGGAACTGGCGGCAGTGGGGGCGAAGGTGCTGCATCTTCGGTGCGTTGAATACGCGCGCCGGTACGGCATGCCCATCCATGTCCGCTCAACGTTCTCCACGTCGGAGGGAACCTGGGTCATCGCGGACCCGACCATGGGAGGAACTGTGGAACAGCCCATCATCTCCGGTGTCGCCACCGACCTGAACGACGCCAAAGTCACGATCGTCGGCGTGCCCGACGAGCCTGGCGAGGCGGCACTGATCTTCCGCGCCCTCGCGGCCGCGGGGGTCAACATAGACATGATCGTGCAGAACGTCAGCGCCGCAGCCACGCATCAGACCGACGTCACCTTCACCTGCCCCAAGGGCGACATGGCCCGGGCCATGCAAGCGCTGCTCGATTCCCAGGGGGAGATCGGCTTCACCGGCCTCGCCAGCGACGAGGACGTGGCCAAGATCTCACTGGTGGGCGCCGGGATGCGCTCCAACCCGGGTGTCAGCGCCACGTTCTTCAACGCCCTTGCCGAGGCTGGCGTCAACGTGGAGATGATTTCCACCTCCGAGATCCGCATCAGTGTGGTGACCCGCACTCGCGACGCTGACAGCGCCGTTCGTGCCGTTCACACCGCGTTCGGTCTCGACGCCGACGGTGAGGCGGTCGTCTACGCCGGCACTGGGCGCTGAAAGGCCGGTGCGGGGTTCTGATCCGCGACGTGCGGCTGGTGGGGGAATGTGATCCGGTACGTGCGGCATGTCGGGGTGGCGGGAGCCGAACAATCGCCTGCGGCGATCGTTCTCCCAAATCCCGGCTGTGCTCCTGAAACCACGAAGAGACCCCAGGGGAACACCCTGGGGTCTCTTCGTGGTCGGGGTGGCGGGATTTGAACCCACGGCCTCTTCGTCCCGAACGAAGCGCGCTACCAAGCTGCGCCACACCCCGGAGGACGTCCCAGTTTAGCCCAGCGGTGTGGGCTGGTTGACATCCCTCCCGACGAGGGTGAGCAGGGTGGCTTCCGGGGGGCATGCGAACCGCACCGGGGCGTAGGGCGATTGGCCCAAGCCGGCTGAAACGTGCAGCCACGTCCGGTCACTGCCATCGCGGCTGGTGTATTCGTTCAGCCCGCGCGCCATGCGGCGGGGCACATCACAGTTGGTGACGAGGGCGCCGAAGCCCGGCACCCGAAGCTGACCTCCGTGGGTGTGTCCAGCGAGGACCATATCGGCCCCATCGTGCGCCATGGCGTCCAGGACGCGCCGATAGGGCGCATGGGCGATCCCCAAGCGCAGGTCGGCGGCCCCGTCATAGGGGCCAGCCACGGCCGCATAGTCATCCAACTCCATATGGGGGTCGTCCACGCCCCGCACGTCTACGTCGAGTCCGTCGAGTTTCACCCGGTCGCGCCGGTTGTCGAGGTCGGTCCAGCCGAAGCCCGCCATGCCGGCGACGAGGTCCGTCCAGGGAAGGGGGGTCCGAGCGGTGTCCACGCGCGACGGGCCCCTGAGATACTGGGCCGGATTGCCGACGTCCGGTGCGTAGTAGTCGTTGCTGCCGAGTACGAACAACCCGGGGCTTTCCCGAAGCGGCGCCAGGGCGTCCAGGGCGGCAGGCACGCCGTGCACGTGGGCCAGGAAGTCCCCGGTACCGACGACCAGGTCCGGCTGCCACTGCGCCAGCGCGGACACCCACCGCTTCTTGTCCCCCTGATACGGCGTCATGTGGAGGTCGGAAACGTGCAGTATCCGCAACGGGCGGCAGCCGGCCGGCAGCAGGGGAAGGACTTCGAAGCGCATCCGGTAGCGATGTGTCTCCGCGATGGACCAGGCGAGCCCAGCCGCCCCGGCTGCAATCCCGAGCGCGAGTAGCCGCGAGGCACCGTTCCACATGGATCAATCGTGCCATGTGACGTCGGCTCCGCCACCCGCGATCACCTGCAGTCGCACGCGGCATGCCGTCAGAATGGTCACATGACGAAGATGAAGGACCAGTTGCGACAAGATCTGACGGCTGCCATGAAGTCGGGCGACAAGGGCACTGTGGGGACCATCCGCATGGCACTGACCTCGATCTCCAAAGCCGAGGTGGCGGGGAAATCTTCTCGGGAGTTGTCCGACGACGAGGTCATAGCCGTTCTCACCCGCGAGGCGAAGCGGCGGCGGGAGGCTGCTGAGGCGTTCACCGGCGCCGGCAGGCCGGATCTCGCCGACAAGGAGGAGGCTGAGGCGGAGGTCCTCGCCCGGTACCTGCCCGAGCCGCTGTCGGCCGACGCCTTGTCCGCGATGATCGCTGCGGCGGTCGATGCTGCCCAGGCCCAGGGACTGTCGGGGGGACGCGCGATGGGTGCGGTGATGAAGGACCTCAAACCACGCACGACAGGGCGGGTCGACGGCGCCGCGCTCGCCGCACAGGTCAAGACAGCCCTCGGACTGGGTTGAGGAACTCAGCAGTCCCTACTGGCCGAAGGAGAACTCCGGCAGGTTTTCGAGTTCGTCCAGTCCGAAGTCGCCGTAGGGGGAGTCAGTCGCCGGCGGGCTGGGATCAGCCGGTGGCGCCGGAGTCTCCGGGACCGCTGCGCCGTCGTCCGGCAGTTCAACGTTGCCATTGCCCCGGTTCTTCTTCTTCTTGTCGAGATCGATGTCGATCTTGACCTTGAAGTACTTCGGACCCCCGCCGAAGCCCTTGACCGGCAAACCCTCGTGGGCCCCGGACATCGCCCGGCGCCAGATGGGTCCGGGAATGGTGGCGCCGTAGACCGTGCCGTAGTAGCTGCCGTTGATGACCACATTGTTGAGCGGGTAGCGGTAGCCGCCGCGGGGATCCCCCACCCACACCGCAGCCGCGATCTGTGGGGTGTAGCCCACGAACCACACCGCGGACGACGAGTCCGTCGTTCCGGTCTTTCCGGCGATGGGCCTGCCGAAGTTGGCCCCGGGGAACGTGCCGCCGCCGGAAACCGGACCCTGCAGCAGTTGTGTGATGGTGTCCGCCACGCGACTCGTGAGCACTCGGCGGCACTGCCCCTCGAACTTGTAGACCTTCTTGCCCGACAGCTGCCGAATGGAACCGACCGGGTTGGGCTTGCACCAGACGCCGTCGTTGGCGAATGCGGCGTAGGCCCCGGCCATGTCGAGCGTCACCACCTCGTTGGCCCCGAGGACGAAGGACGGCACCCGGTTGAGCTTCTCGCCGTCGCCCTTGCGTACGCCCAGCGCTTCAGCGATCTCGGCCTGCCGGCACAGGCTCACCATCTGCTCCAAACCCACGAAGAAGGTGTTGATCGATCCCTTGGTGCCGGACCACATGGTCTCGACGCCGCCGCCGCCCTTGACCGTGTAGGGCGGGAAGCCGTAGCCGTCGCAATCCCGGAAGCCGTAGAACGTCCTGATCGGCGGGGAGTTGATCGCGACGTTGGGGGAGATCCCCTTCTCCAGGGCCGCGGCCAACGTGAACGGTTTGAAGGTGGAGCCGGACTGCATGCCGATGGTGCCGCCGTCTGCCTGCCGCACGTTGTAGTTGTAGGAGGTCTTGCCAGCGCCCTTGCGCCCCCACTTCGTGTTCTGCGCCATCGCAAGGACCTTGCCGGTGCCCGGCTGGACCATGCTGATCGCGGCAGCCTTGTTGCTCGAATCCCCCACCGGGATGCTGCCTTCGGCGGAACGCTGCGAGGAGCGTTGCGCCTGCGGATTGAGCGTGGTGCGGATCACCAGGCCGCCAGTCTTCAGCAGGTTGACCCGCTCCCGCCTCGTCGCACCGAACGTGGGTTCGTTGCGGATGTAGTTCAGCACGTAGTCGCAGAAATACGGGGCGTTGGTCGTGGGGCAGCCGTTCTTGAACACGCGGGGGTTCACGTACGATTTCACGGGTGTCTTGACAGCCCGCTGGTATTGCGCCGGCGTGATGTCGCCCAACTCCTTCATCCGGCGCAGCACGTCATCGCGGCGCTTACGGGAGTCCTTGGGGTTGCGGATGGGGTCGAACGCGCTGGGCTGTTGCACGGTGCCGGCCAGTGTGGCTGCTTCGACGAGGCGGAGATTCTTGGCGTCCTTGCGGAAGTAGGTCTGTGCCGCGGCCTGGACCCCGTAGGCGCCCGAGCCGAAGTAGGCGATGTTCAGGTATCCGTTGAGGATCTCTTCCTTCGACTGGGACTTCTCCATTGCGATGGCATAGCGGGCCTCACGAAGCTTGCGCTCCACGCTCCGCTCCGTCGCTGCCGCCTGAGCCCGTTTCGACTTGGCGTTGTTCAGCAGGATCATCTTCACGTACTGCTGGGTGATTGTTGATCCGCCCTGCTGGATCTCCCCCGAGGACTGGTTCGTGGCCAGCGCCCGCATCGTGCCGCGCACATCGATGCCGTTGTGCTCGTAGAACCGCGAGTCTTCGATCGCGACGATGGCCTGCTGCATCCGCGTCGAGACTCTCTTCAAGGGCACGATCACGCGGTTCTGGTCATACAGATATGCCATCGTCTTGCCGTTGGCGTCGGTGATGATCGAGCGCTGCGGCAACACAGGTTCCGACAGATCCGTGGGGTAGGACTCGAAACTGTCGATGGCGGTCTTGGCCACCGCGCTCAACGCCCCGACCGCTGGGATGGCCATCCCAGCGGCGATGACGCCGGCGACCACCGAGGTCGCCGTGAACGCTGCGATGAGCGAGATCGATCCGCGTTGGGCGCCAGGGTCGGATGGGCGGCGCGCGGGGCGACCTTCGTCGCCCCGGACAGTTCGGCTGGAATCATGTGGCACAGACATACGACTCATAGAGTAAGGCTTGCGGTTCCGTGCCCCCGACACACTCGTGCGGGAGGGGCGCCCCCGGCGTGAAATAGTCCATTTTGACTATAGGACTTGGTACGAACCGACCTGTGATCCTCGTCACGCTCTGCGTATTGTCCGCTACATGCAGCGTTGTGATCTTCGCTTCGTACTTCCACGCGGCGGACCGCAACGCCCGGCGAAAGGGCCCGAACAGATGGTCTGGAACAACGATTGGTCGGTTCGTGCCGCATGCAACGGAACCGACCCCGACGAGTTGTTCGTCCAAGGGGCGGCGCAGAACCGCGCGAAACTGATCTGTATGGGCTGCGAGGTCCGCACCGAGTGCCTTGCCGATGCTCTCGACAACAGGGTCGAGTTCGGAGTCTGGGGCGGAATGACCGAACGCGAGCGGCGGGCGTTGCTGCGCCGTCGGCCCGATGTCACCTCATGGCGCCGCCTGCTCGACACCGCCAGGGAAGAGCACGAGCGGCTCGGTGTGCCCGCTGAGGACTACCCGCTTGTCCCGCACCAGTTGCAGCGGTCGGACAACTACATCACGTAGTGAGACCGTCTAGCGGCATCACGCAGTGAGACCGTCTGGCAGCATCACGCAGTGAGACCGTCGATCAGGTAGTGAGGTGGTCGGCCAGAAGTGCGCCGATCTCACGCAGCCCCGTCAAGTCGTGGACATCATCAGCCAGCGCCGGGACCACGACCTGTTTCACACCCGGATGAGCGGCGGTGAAGCGGTCGGCCACATGTCGTTGGCGCGAAGCGGTGCGCATTGTGTCGGCGTGCATCCGCAGCAGCGCCGACGTCGTCGGATGCTCGCCCTCGGCCTCCAGCCGCTCAGCGGCGACGAGTGCCTCCTCCAGCGACAGTGAATGCTTCGGCGGCAGTGTCACCCTGTTGAGCACCAACCCGGCCAGCGGCATGTTCTCCGTGGTCAGACGGTCCACGAAGTACGTCGCCTCCCGGATCGCGTCGGGCTCGGGCGCGGCGACGACCACGAAGGCCGTACCGGGGGCCTGCAGGATCTGGTAGGTCTCGTCCGCTCGCTGGCGGAAGCCGCCGAAGATGCTGTCCAGCGCCGCGACGAAAGTCGAGAGGTCGCTCAGCAACTGGGTGCCGAGGACTCTGTTCAGGACGCTGGCCGCGAGGCCCAGCCCGACGCCCACCAACCTTCCGATCCCGCGGCTTGCGCCTTTTGCCGGTCCGGTGAGCACGCGGATGAAGCGGCCGTCGAGAAACGAGCCGAGACGGTTGGGGGCGTCGAGGAAATCCAGTGCGGAACGGGACGGCGGGGTGTCCACCACGATCAGGTCCCACAGGTCCTCGGCGTCGGACTGGTGGCGCAGCTGTCCGAGCTTCTCCATCGCCATGTATTCCTGAGTGCCCGCGAACGAACTCGACAGCGCCTGGTAGAAGGGGTTCTCCAGGACCTGCGCGGCCCGCTGCGGGTCCGAGTGCGCCTCGACGAGTTCGTCGAAGGTGCGTTTCATGTCCAGCATCATCGCGTCGAGCGAGCCCTCGCCATGGGTGTCGGGTACCGACCGGGGGGTGTTGTCCAGATGGGTGAGCCCCATCGACTGCGCCAGGCGCCGGGCGGGATCGATCGTCAGCACCACGACTGATCGGCCCAGTTCGGCCGCGCGCAGGCCCATCGCGGCGGCGGTGGTGGTCTTGCCGACTCCGCCGCTGCCGCAGCACACGATGATCCGGGTGCTGGGTGAAAGCAGGAGTTCGTCCACATCGAGGTGCGGTGCGCGGTGGCCGGATGTCATCGCGGTCCTTGCTGCACTATGGATTCGGCCAGTTCGTAGACTCCGCCGAGATCGACCCCGTCCAGCAGGGGAAGATCGATCCGCGGAACGTCGATGGCTTCCAACCGTTCTCGCTCCCGCCGCTGCAGGCGCACCCTGACAGCATGATCGGCCGCCTCGCGCGCGAGCGCACCCACCAGTTCGGGGGTGGGGGGTGTGACGCCCGCGGTCAGCAGGCCGGAGTGGATCTCGGCCGGCGCAACGGGCTCGGTTGCCGTCAGTGCCTCTTCGGGCAGTTCTTCCGGGTGCTGCATGTTGATGAACACCGAGCCCACGGGCAGCCCTGCTTGGCGCAGCTCCGTGATCCCGTCCAGCGTTTCCTGCACCGGCATCTCCTCCAGCAGCGTGACCAGGTGAACGGCGGTCTCGGGGCTACGGATGACCCGCATCACCGAATCCGCCTGGTTCTTGATCGGGCCGACGCGTGTCAAGGAACCCACTTCCGTGTTCACGTTGAGGAAGCGGGTGATCCGCCCTGTCGGCGGTGCATCCATGACCACCGTGTCCCACACGTACCTGCCGCCTTCCCGGCGGCGCACCGATTCCCCGGTCTTGCCGGTGACGAGAACGTCGCGCAGCCCCGGAGCGATGGTGGTGGCGAAGTCGATCGCGCCCATCTTGCGCAGCGCGGTGCTGGCCCGCTTGATGTTGTAGAACATGCGCAGGTAGTCCACCACCGCCTCTTCCGGATCAATCGCCTGCGCGATCACCTCCCCGTGCCGGGGCGCCACTGCCACACGCGTCTCGGTGTACGGCAGCGGCGGCACGTCGAACAGTTGCGCAATACCCTGCCGGCCTTCGACCTCCACCAGCAGCACCCGGTGCCCCCCGGTCGCCAGCGCCAATGCCAGCGCAGAGGCGACGGTCGTCTTGCCGGTTCCGCCTTTGCCGGTGACCACGTGCAATCGGATTCCCGGCCACAGGTCACACGCCACGATCTGAGCCTAGCCTCCCCACCCACGCTGGTCCGGCCGAAACCCACTGACGATGGTGCAACGGGCAGCGCCCTTGTGCGGGACTGCGACAGCCACCGCTTCGCCCGCCGCGGGTTGGCGGTCTAGTGTCGTTGCATGACCACATGGGAATACGCGACCGCTCCGGTCCTCATCCACGCAACCAAGCAGATCCTCGACAACTGGGGAGACGACGGTTGGGAGCTCGTGCAGATCGTGCCGGGGCCGAACCCGGAGAACGTCGTCGCCTACTTCAAGCGGCCCAAGCCGTGAGTGAGGTGGCCACGAGGTTGGCGCAGCTGGGCTTGGAACTGCCGGCCCCGCCCGTCGCCCTCGCGGCCTACCGGCCCGCCGTCGAGTGCGACGGATGGGTGTACACAGCCGGTCAACTGCCCCTGCGCGACGGCAACCTGCAGGCCGTCGGTCTCGTGGGCGCCGATATCGACGTGGCACAAGCAGCCGAGGCCGCTCGGCTCGCCGCGCTCAACGGGGTGGCTGCGATCGCGGCCGTCATCGGAGATCTCGACCGGGTTCGGCAGATTGTCAAGGTCACCGGGTTCGTGGCCAGCGCCCCGGGATTCACCGACCAGCCGGCCGTGGTCAACGGCGCGAGCATCCTGTTGGGGGAGCTCTTCGGCGACAGCGGGGTGCATGCTCGGTCCGCTGTGGGGGTGGCCGCCCTACCCTTGAATGCCTCGGTGGAAGTCGAGATCGTGGCGCGCACCGGAGGTGCGGGTGGCGGAGCCTGAGCGACCCAGCATGACCCTGCCCGCCGAGCTCCACCGTCGGGCCGAGGCGATGCTGGCGGACGGCGGCGCGTGGGACGTGCCACCGCCCCGCGACGCTGCGACGGTGGCGCTGATCCGTTCGAGAGCCGGCGGGATCGAAGTGCTCCTCCAGCGCCGGCCGGGGTCGATGGCTTTCGCCGCCGGGATGCATGTGTTCCCCGGTGGCAGGGTAGAACCCGCCGACGCCGACGGGACGGTGCCCTGGCGCGGCCCGGCCGACTATGAACCGTTCCCCATCCCCGTCGGGGCGGGAGCCACCGCCCGATTCCGGGCATTGACCGTGGCCGGGGTGCGCGAGACGTGGGAAGAGGCCGGGGTGGCCCTCATCTCGGGTGCAGGCGCCACACCAGCAGACCGGCATGCGGAGTTTCCGGCATGGCTGGCTGAACAGGGTCTGGCCGTCGCCGGCGACGCGCTCTTGCCCTGGGTCCACTGGATCACACCCGAGGTGGAGGCGAAGCGCTTCGACACCCGATTCCTGGTCGCCGAACTCCCCGAAGGTGCGGAGGTGACCGACTACGGCGTCGAGACCGACAGATCATTCTGGATCACGCCAGGTGGTGCCATGGACCGGTATCGGCGCGGCGAGCTTTCGATGCTGCCCCCCACCGTGGACGCTCTCGAGCAGCTGGCGGATTTCGACGAGCCGGGTGCGGTGATGGTGGCTGCGCGCCGCCGCCGACCCCGGCCCCTGCTGCCCCGGCCCTACCGATCTCGCGGCGGGGCTGTCGGCTGGCGGATTGTGGATGCCTACAGCGGTGAGGTGCTCCGGCGATGAGCGGGGCCCCCACCACCATCGGCTCCCGGGAACCCTGGTCCGGGGGCACCGTCACAGCCGAGGCGGAATGTGTCTTGGCGCCCAATCCGTCGCCCATGACCCTGGACGGCACGAATACATGGGTATTGGGTTCGTCGTCGGGTCCCGCGGCGATCGTGGACCCGGGACCGGCCGATGCCGATCACCTCGCCGCGGTGATCAGATGTGTGGCTGATGCCGACATGCGGCCCACGGTTGTGCTGCTCACGCATGGCCACGCGGATCACTCCCAGGGGGCGGCCATGTTCGCCGCCGAGTTCAGGGTTCCGGTGCGGGCGTTGGACCCCATACACCGGCTGGGAGACGAGGGGCTCGCGGGCGGTGACGTCGTCACGGTCGGGGATCTGGCTATCGAGGTGATCGCCACGCCGGGCCACAGCTCCGACTCGCTGAGTTTCGTCCTGCCGACTTCCGGGGCCGTGCTCACCGGCGACACGCTTCTCGGCCGCGGCACGACGGTCGTCGCCTGGCCGGACGGTTCCCTTTCCGACTACATCACGTCGCTGCGCCGGCTGCAGGAGCTGGCGGATTCTCGCCCGCTATCGATGGTGCTTCCGGGGCATGGACCCGCGCTGGCGGACCCGGCAGGACTGCTCCACGACTACATCGCCCATCGCAACGAACGGTTGGACCAGGTGCGCCGTGCGATCGCCGCGGGTGCATCGTCGGTGGCCGACATCGTCGAGATGGTCTACGAGCCGCTGCCCGAGGGGGTGCGCCGGGCGGCGCTGGCCTCCGCGGCCGCGCAATGGGAATACCTGCGCGCCGCGAACGAGGCTCCCGCGCCTCGCTGATCCGGGCTACTTGGCGCGCCGCCGCAGCCGCTCGACATCGATCAGGATGACCGACCGGGATTCCAGCCGGATCCACCCGCGCGAGGCGAAATCGGCCAGGGCCTTGTTCACGGTCTCCCGCGAGGCGCCCACAAGCTGCGCCAACTCTTCCTGGGTCATGTCATGGGTGACGCTGATTCCACCCTCCACCGGCACACCGAAGCGCTCTCCCAGGTCGATCATGGCCTTGGCCACCCTGCCCGGCACATCCGAGAAGACCAGATCCGACATCGCCTCATTGGTACGGCGGAGCCGCCGGGCCAAGGCGGTCAGCAGGGCCTCGGCTACTTCAGGACGGCCGGACAGCCACGGGCGCAGGGCATCGTGGCCCACCTCACGGGCTACGACATCGGTCAACGCCGTGGCCGTCGCCGCTCGCGGGCCGGGGTCGAACAGCGACAATTCCCCAATCATCTCTCCGGGTCCGATCACTGCCAGCAGCGCATCACGGCCGTCGGCGGAGGCCGTGCCGAGTTTGATCTTGCCTTCCTCGACGACGTAGAGGCGGTCGCCGGGATCGCCCTCCCGGAACAGCACTCCACCCTTGGGGATCCGTACCAGATTGGTGGCCGCCCGCAGCGCGGCAGCCGCCTCGGGATCCAATGCGGTAAAGAGCGGCGCCTGCATCAGGACGTCGTCCACCAAAGCCTCCAAATAGTCAGACCATGATCAGTGTGACGCAAAGCACGCTCTGATACGACTCCGAACCGGCACTAGGTGACCGTGTGGCCCCCATGGGTGTCGCCTATCGTTGCCGTGTGACCCAGCCAGCCGGTGCGGACCCCACCCCTACCGGGGAGAGCCGCTTGGCGCTGGTCCGTCGGGCCCGCCGGATCCTGCGCGTCCTGGAGCAGACATACCCCCAAGCCCGGTGCGAGTTGGATTTCGCCGACCCGTTCCAGCTGCTCTGCGCCACGGTGCTGTCCGCCCAGTGCACCGACGTGCGGGTCAATGCCGTGACTCCGGGGCTGTTCGCCCGCTATCCCGACGCCGGTGCACTCGCGGGCGCCGACCGGGAGGAGCTGGAAGAGATCATCCGGTCAACGGGGTTCTTCCGGGCCAAGGCCAACAGCCTCAGGGGGATCGCGCAGGCCCTCACCACCGACTATGGCGGCGAGGTCCCCGCCCGCCTGGACCGGTTGACCGCCTTGCCCGGGGTGGGGCGCAAGACCGCCAACGTAGTCCTCGGCAACGCCTTCGATGTCCCCGGGATCACAGTCGACACCCACGTCGGGCGGCTCTCGCGGCGCATGGGCTTCACCGGCCATGACGACCCGGTGAAGGTGGAGCAGGACCTGATGGACCTGTTCCCGCGCAAGAGCTGGACACAGATGTCGCACGTGTTCATCTGGCACGGTCGACGCCGCTGCCATTCGAGGCGGCCGGCATGCGGCGCCTGTCCGGTCGCCCGATGGTGCCCTGCTGCCGGTGAAGGTCCGCTGGATCCATTGGAGGCGGCCAAACTGGTGCGTGATGCCGCATGATCCCGCCGGTCAGATCACTGGTGCGCGCCGCTGTCGCGGGTGCCGCGGCGGCGGTGCTGCTGACGGGCTGCACGGGCAGCAACGGCAGCGACGTGTCCGGCGCGGCCGGGACCGCTGTGCCGCCGGAGCCGGGCGCCGCTACCCCGGCGGAGGCCATCGCGGTGGGCTCCGCACCGGAGTGCACCGGATTCCCACCGGCGGGAGACCGCGGCCTGGCGTGCCTCGGCCCGGGCGACGACGTCGACCTGGCGACGCTGCCCGGACCCATCCTGGTGTCGGCGTGGGCATCGTGGTGCACACCATGCCGGGAGGAACTGCCGGTCCTGCAGCAGTGGCACGCGGCTGGCGGACCGGTACTGGGCCTCGATGTCGCCGATACGCCGGAGGCCGCCGCCGCGTTGCTCGCGGAGCTGGACATCACCTTCCCGTCGGTGCAGGACACCGAGTCGCGCACGCGGGTCGACCTCGGCTGGGTGGGTCCGCCGCTGAACGTGATCATCATCGACGGCGTGGTCGTCTATCGTTTCGATCGACCCGTGACGTCTGTGCGCCAGATTGAGCGGGCCTTCAAACAGGCGACGGGAAGAGCGCCCGATGTCGGCTGACGCGTGGATCGATGAGTCAGCCCTCCCGCTGCTGCCACGGTGGCTCACCGACGTCGTGGCAGCCGTGCAACGGATCCGCGGCGAGGATCTGAGCCTGTTCCTGCCGCCGGACGAGGGGGGCCGCCCGGGTGCGGTGCTCATGTTGTTCGGGGAGGGCGACAGCGGGCCCGATGTGCTGATCATCGAGCGTGCCGCAACGATGCGCTCGCACGCGGGGCAGCCGGCCTTCCCGGGGGGTGCGGTCGATGAGGGAGATGAGGACGCGGTGGGCGCTGCTCTGCGCGAGGCCCAGGAAGAGACTGGCCTCGACCCCGCGGGAGTGACCGTCTTCGGTGCCCTGCCCGACCTCTGGCTGCCACCCTCGGGTTTTGTGGTGACCCCGGTGCTCGGCTGGTGGTCCCGGCCATCCCCCGTTCGGGCCGCCGATCCCGCAGAGGTGGCCGCAGTGCACCGGGTACCTGTCGAATCCCTGCTGGACCCGGGCAACCGGGTCGAGGTGACCCACCCGACCGGATACATCGGCCCCGGCTTCAACACCCACGGCATGCTCATCTGGGGCTTCACGGGCGGGCTGCTGTCGCGGCTGTTCGACGCCGCCGGGTGGACGCGGCCATGGCAACCGGCGCCGCGCGTCGACATCACCCCCCTGCTGTAGCCCACCCCGCTGCTGCAGCTCAGTCCAGCGACTCCAGCCAGCGGACGATCAGATCGTTGAAGCGGTCGGCATCTTCTTCCTGGGGGAAATGGCCGACGCCCGCCATGTCATGGCGCTCGTAGCGTCCGGCGACGAAGTCGTCGGAGCCGTCGTAGGTGCTCGGCAACAGCGCACCGTCGTTGCGGCCCACGATCTGCAGCACCGGCTGGTGGACCGGCTCTTCCATGCGCTCGGCGAAGCGGCGGCCGTCGGGCCGGGGTATCGAGCGGATCGCCCAACGGTGGTACTCCAGGGCGCAGTGGGCGGTGGCGCCGAAGCGGATGGCGGAGCGGTACATCGCCGCATCATCCGGGCCCGGCCAACCGGGTGAGCCCGACCATTCGTGGAGCAGCCGCTCCACCTCTGCGGCATCGTCGCGGACCAGGCGCCGCTCCGGGGCGAAGGGGAGCTGGAACCCGAGCGCGTAGCGGGACAGCTTGCGCTGCCGGGGGTCGGAGACCACGCCGCGGCGCAGCATGTTCGGATGCGGCATGGACACCGGTGCGATCGCCCGAATGGCTGGGCGCCGCAGCACAGCGGCGCTCCATGCGATCAGTCCGCCCCAGCCGTGCCCCACCACCACAGCCTCCGATTGCCCGAGCGACCGGATGATTCCGGCGGCGTCGGCAGACAGGGTGAAGGGGTCATAGCCGTGGGGGGTGTGATCCGATCCGCCATAGCCGCGCAGATCCACTGCAACCGCGTTGTAGCCGGCCTCAGCGAGCCTCGGCAGCAGCAGCCGCCAAGTCCACCAGTACTGCGGGAATCCGTGCAGCAGGACCACCAGCGGCCCCGAGCCGATGCTGGCCGCATGGAAGCGGACGCCGTTCGCGGCGATATCCCGGTGCGTCCAGGGGCCGGGTGCCCAGACCGCCTCCTGGGGCGTGGGCTGCACTCCCGCTCACTTCTGTTGGCGGGTGCTGACTGAGGAATCGGACCGGACCGCCGGGAGGGTCTCCTGCGGCTTCCCGGATAGTGCCTTCTGTGTCCGCTCCCACTCCAGTTTCGTCAACTCCATGGCTCCCTTGGCGCTCTTGGCCTTGCTGCTGCCGACCGCCGCAAGGATTCCGGCCACAAGGATCAGCACCAGGGTCACGATGCCGAATCCTGCCCATTCGGGAAGGCCCAGGGCAACGAGGACGTACGCGATCGTGATGAGAAGGAAGATGCCGCCCATGCCGCCGACGGCTGCGGCTCCCGCGAACATCCCGCCCGCGGCGCCCGCGTCCTTCCCGGTGCTGCGTATCTCCAATTTGGCGAGCTCCGACTGGGACTGGGCCAGCTTCTTCGCATCCGATGTGACCGAACCGATGAGTTCGCGGATGCCCTTGTCGTTTGATCCGTTGGCCACGATTCACTCCTCGTTGCTGTGCCGCCAGGTGACAGACCTTGACACCCTAGTCGGTGGCTGGGTCGATGAGCGCGGCGGCGGCTCACTCCCGCTGCCCATCCTTGTGCTGGTAGATGTCCGGGACGCCGTCGTGGTCCTCGTCGGCATCCTCCAACGCGGCCACCTCCGCGTAGTACCGGTTGCGGGAGAGCAGCACGACCGTCGCCAGGACCGCGGAGAGCACGGAGGCCAGGAGCACGGCGATCTTGGCGGCACTCACCAGGCCCTCGTCCTCGTAGAAGGCCAGCTCCGAGATCAGCAGGGAAACGGTGAATCCGATTCCGGCCAGGAGCCCGACAGCGAAGACGTCGCGCCATTTGATCGCTTCGCTGAGCCTGGCCCGGGTGAATCTGGCCATCAGCGCGGCGACACCCACCACCCCGATCGGTTTGCCGACCACCAGGCCGAGCATCACGCCGACGGCCACGGGGCTGCTCAGGGTGGCTCCCAGGTCTTGGCCGCGCAGGTCGACGCCTGCCGCGAAGAAGGCGAAGATCGGCACCGCAACCCCGGCGCTGATGGGCCGGATCATGTGTTCGGCAGCGTGGCCAGGAGTGTCGTTCTCAGTCTCACCCGGATCGGGCTTCACCCTGGTGAGCAGTCCCGCGATGACGCCCGCAACTGTCGCATGCACCCCGCTGGCGTGCATGAAACCCCAGGCAGTCACGGCGAGCGCCAGGTAGACCGGCCAGCTGCGGAACCGGTAGCGCTGCAGGATCCCGTACGCCAGCAGCAGGCCGATCGACACGGCGAAGGCGGCCAGGTCGAATCCCTTCGAATAGAACACGGCTATGACCAGGATCGCGCCGAGATCGTCGACGACGGCCAGGGACAGCAGGAACGCACGCAGCGCGACCGGGAGTTTGCGGCCGACGACCGCGAGCACCGCCAGCGCGAACGCGATGTCGGTGGCCATGGGGATACCCCAGCCGCTCGGCTGCCCATCCACGCCGACAACGTTCACAACGACGTAGATCCCCGCTGGGATGATCATGCCGCCGAGGGCGGCGGCTATGGGGACAGCGGCCTTGGCCGGGTTGGCCAGACTGCCCATCTGGAACTCGTAGCGCAGTTCCACGCCAGCTATGAAGAAGAAGATCGCCAGCAGTCCGTCGGCTGCCCAGACAGCCAGGCTGAGGTTCAGATGCAATGCCTCAGGACCCACAGTGGTCGTGGCGATGTCCTGGTAGACGTCACCCAGGGGGCTGTTGGCCATGATCAGCGCCGCAGCAGCGGCTATCAACATGAGGATCCCGCCGACGGTTTCGTCGCGCAGCGCCTCTAGCGTCCACTCCCGCTCCGATAGCGACAGTCGCCCGAAGAGGCCCCCGGAGTCGTTGTCCCGCCCGCTGTCGTCTGCCAATGGATCCTCCGACCATCAGATGATCCCCCACCCTAGCCATGTGCCGCCGCCGTCACGATCCGACTGCGACGTCTGCGGGCCGCAGCGGGCTGCAGCGGGCGGCATCCGGCGCCATCCCAGACTCGCCCGTGGCGTTGCCGGACGCGCCTACGATGGTGTTCATGGCGACTCCGGCACTGCCCACACCCGATGAAGCGACCGCCTTCGTGCGCAAGGCGATCCCCCTGGCCGATCACATCGGACTGCGGGTTTCAGAACTGGCCCGTGATCGGGTGGTGTTGACCTTCCCCTTCGAGGGAAACACCAATCATGTCGGGATCATCTACGCGGGGGTGCTGTTCAGCGCCGCCGAGATCCCGCCGGGGATTCTGGCCCTCGTTCAGTTCGACCCTTCTCGTTTCTATCCCGTGATCAAGGAGATGACGGTGAAGTACCGGCGCCCCGGGCGCAGTGCCATCAGTGTCGTCGCCGAACTGCCCGATGACCGGGCTGAGCGGATTCGGGCGGAGGCTGAGGCGAGCGGGAAATCGGAGTTCGTCATGGATCTCGAAGTCCGCGACGAAACGGGCGAGGTTGTGATGACCAGCCACGGCATCTACCAGTTGCGCACATTCTGACGATCGCCGCCGGACCGTTGCCCCGGTACGGCACCCGGGTCAGACCCAGCCCGGCGGCTGAGCCCTACCCGGCGTCTCCAGCTAGTCGGCGGCGCCGTGCGCCAGTCCTTCGGAGATGAGGTTCATCACCGTTGGGTCGGCAAGCGTTGTCACATCGCCCAACTCCCGGTTCTCGGCAACGTCGCGCAGCAGCCGCCGCATGATCTTTCCCGACCTCGTCTTGGGCAGCTCGGCGACGACCATGATCTGCCGGGGTTTGGCGATCGGGCCGATCTCGTGCGACACGTGGTTGCGCAGTTCGGCCGCGAGGCCGGCGCCGTCCTCGACGCCACCGCGCAGGATCACGAAGGCGACTATGCCCTGACCGGTTGTTGTGTCGGTTGCGCCGACGACAGCGGCTTCCGCAACCTTCGGATGCGATACGAGGGCAGATTCGACTTCCGTGGTGGAGATCCGGTGCCCGGAGACATTCATGACGTCGTCCACCCGCCCCAGCAGCCAAATCGCCCCATCGTCGTCCAGTTTCGCCCCGTCGCCGGCGAAGTACCTGCCCGGGAAGCGTGACCAGTAGGTGTTGACGTAGCGGTCGTCGTCGCCCCAGATGCCGCGCAGCATCGACGGCCACGGCTCGTCCAGCACCAAATAGCCGCCGCCACCCGGCGGCACGGGCTCGCCCTTGTCGTCCACCACCGTTGCCGAGATCCCGGGCAGTGGTTTCATGGCAGATCCGGGCTTGGCGGCGGTGACTCCCGGCAGCGGCGAGATCATGATCGCCCCGGTCTCGGTCTGCCACCAGGTGTCCACGATCGGGCAGTTGTCCCGGCCGATCACGCGCCGGTACCACATCCAGGCCTCGGGATTGATCGGCTCTCCCACGGAACCCAGCAGCCGCAGGGACGACAGGTCGTGGGCGCCGGGCAACTCCTCGCCCCACTTCATGAAAGTGCGGATGGCGGTGGGGGCGGTGTAGAGGATTGTCACGCCGTGCCGTTGCACGATCTCCCACCAACGGCCCTTGTGGGGGGAATCCGGGGTCCCCTCGTAGATCACCTGCGTCGCCCCGTTCGACAGCGGCCCGTACACGATGTAGCTGTGGCCCGTCACCCAACCGATGTCGGCGGTGCACCAGTAGACATCGGTGTCGGGCTTGAGGTCGAAGACCGACCAGTGGGTGAAGGAAGCCTGGGTCAGATATCCGCCCGTGGTGTGCAGGATTCCCTTGGGTTTGCCGGTGGTGCCGGATGTGTAGAGGATGAATAGCGGATGTTCGGCGTCGAACGCTGCCGGCTCGTGGGCGGTGGAGGCCACATCTACGACGTCATGCCACCAGACGTCGCGGTCGTGCCACGCCACGTCGATCCCGGTGCGGCGGACCACGAGCACGTTGCGGACCGTGTCGGTCTTGGCCACCGCCTCGTCCACAGCCGGCTTCAGCGGCATCGTGTCACCGCGCCGGAACTGCCCGTCGGCTGTGATCACCAGGGTCGCGGCCGCATCCTCGATCCGACTGCGCAACGCTTCGGCGGAGAAGCCGGCGAAGACGACGGAGTGCGGCGCGCCGATGCGGGCGCACGCCAGCATTGCGACGACAGCCTCCGGGATCATCGGCATGTAGATCGCCACCCGGTCGCCTGCGCCCACTCCCAGCGAGGTCAGCGCGTTGGCGGCCCTGCACACGTCGTCCAGCAACTCCGCGTAGCTGATGTGGCGGCTCTCGCCGGATTCAGCCTCGAATATCAAAGCGGTCTGCCCACCACGGCCGGCTGCGACATGGCGGTCCACGCAATTGACCGAGGCGTTTATCCTGCCGCCGACGAACCACTTGGCGAAGGGGGCGTTGTTCCAGTCCACTACGTCTTGCCAAGGCTGAGCCCACTCCAGACGTCGGGCCTGCGCGTCCCAGAAACCCATCCGGTCGGCGGCAGCGGTGTCGTAGGCCTCCGCCCCGACGTTGGCCGCGTCGGCGAATCGCTGATCCGGGGGGAAGGTGCGATTCTCGCTGAGGAGATTCTCCAAGGCTTCGTCGGACACGTCGCGCTCCCTTCGGCGGCGGGTTGCACGTCAGGCTAGCGCCGCCCCCGGCGCGACCGGGGCAACGGCCCGCTTGGTGACGCAAAGGCCGCAGGACTGCGCCAACTCTCAGAACCATTCCCGGCGCTCTACCAGGTAGATCTGGTCGAACTCCGGATCGGTCTTGGTGAGGTAGATGATGCCTTCGATCAGTCCGATCACACCGCCGACCCCGCAAGTAAACAGCGT
>JAQAZZ010000149.1:0-17252 GCA_032127075.1 Micrococcales bacterium
TCCTTCGCGCGTGCGCTCGCCGACGCCGGCGAACACCGACACACCGCCGAATTCCTGGGCGACGCGGTAGATCATCTCCTGGATGAGCACGGTCTTGCCCACGCCCGCGCCCCCGAACAGGCCGATCTTGCCGCCCTTGACGTAGGGCGTCAGCAGGTCGATGACCTTGATGCCGGTGGCGAAAACCTCGGTCTTGGCCTCCAACTGGTCGAACGGCGGCGCTTGGCGATGGATGCCCCACCGCTCGGTGATGTCCAACGAGCTCTCCGCGACATCCATCGGCTTGCCGAGGGTGTTCCACACGTGGCCCAAGGTGGCGTTGCCCACCGGGACGGTGATGGCGTCGCCGGTGTCGAAGACGTCCGCCCCGCGCACGAGACCGTCGGTGGGTTCCATCGAGATGGCCCGCACCATGTTGTCGCCGATGTGTTGGGCGACCTCGAGGGTCAACGTATGTGCGTCTTCCCCCTCGACGTCTTCCGCAGACTTGTCCGTGAACGCCACCTTGACCGTGAGCGCGTTGTTCAACTCCGGCATGGACTCCACCGGGAACTCGACGTCGACGACGGGGCCGGTCACCCGGGCAACCCGGCCGACGCCACCTTCCTGCGTGACGGTCTCCTCGATGACGGCAGACATATGAGCTCCCTCTAGTTTCCTGCGTTTGCGGCGGCCAGCGCGTCGGCGCCGCCGACGATCTCGCTGATCTCCTGGGTGATTTCAGCCTGGCGAGCCTGATTGGCCAGCCGGGTGTAGGTCTTGATGAGTTCCTGGGCATTGTCCGTGGCGGCCTTGCACGCACGCCGGCGGGAGGCATGCTCCGATGCCGCCGACATCAACAGCGCGGCATATACGGCGTCCTCCACATAGCGCGGCAACAACTCGTCCAGCACGGCGTCGGCACTGGGCTCGAAGTCGTACAGCGGGAAGACGGGCCTGTCCTCGTCGGGCGGGTTGTCTTGGCGGCCGATGTGGGATTCGGAGATGTCGACTTCCTCTTCGACGACGTCCAGCGGCAGCATCCGACGGACACGCGGCTCCTGGACCACCATGTTCACGAAGTGCGTGTACACCACGTGGATCTCGTCCGCGCCACCGTCCTCAGTGCGCATCAGGAAACGCTCGAGCAGCGCCTTGGCGATCATGTGGGCGTCTTGCGGCGTCGGCTGGTCGCTGAACCCGGTCCATTCGGCACCCATCTCACGCTCGCGGAACTTGTAGTAGCTCACACCCTTGCGGCCGACGACGTAGGGGATGACCTCCTGGAATCCGCGGTCATCCGTGAGGTACCGGGTCAGCGATTCGCCCTCGCGGATCGCATTGATGGAGTACGCACCCGCCAACCCGCGGTCCGCGGTGATGACCAGGTAGATCGCCCGGTGCTCGAGCCGGGCGCGGGCGGTCACCGGGTGATTCTCCACACCGGTGGCATGGGACGCCGCCGCGCTGATGGCCGAGAACAGCTGCAGGGTGTAGGGCACCGCGGATTCCAACTGTTTCTGCGCCTTGACGATGCGCGACGACGAAATCATCTCCATCGCCTTCGTGATCTTCTTCGTGGACTGGATCGACCGAATCTTGCGCCGGTAGATCCTCTGCTGCGCACCCATGGCGGATCAGCCCCTACGAACCTTCTTCGTGATGGCCACTCTGTCAATCTCCGCTTCCGCGATCGGCTCCTCTTCCTTCTCATGGCCGAGGATGAAACCCTCACCGGTGCGGAACTGGCTCTTGAAGTCGCTGATCGCTTGGTCCAGAGCGGCAAGCGTCTCATCCGACAACTCGCCGCTGTCGCGGATCGTGGACATGACGCCCTCGTGCTCCCGGCGCAAGTAGTCCAGGAAATCCTTGTCGAAGCGTTTGATATCCGACAGCGGGACGTCGTCGAGTTGACCGGAGGTTCCCGCCCACACCGACACAACCGACTCCTCCATCGGGTAGGGCTGGTACTGCGGCTGCTTCAGCAACTCCACCAGCCGCGAACCGCGCTCCAACTGCGCCTTGGAGGCGGAGTCCAGATCTGAGCCGAAAGCGGCGAAAGCCTCGAGCTCACGGAACTGCGCGAGGTTCAGCCGCAACGAACCCGCCACCTTGCGCATCGCCTTCGGCTGGGCGGATCCGCCGACACGCGAGACCGAGATACCCACGTTGATGGCTGGGCGGACACCGGAGTTGAACAGGTCGGACTCCAGGAAGCACTGTCCGTCGGTGATGGAGATGACGTTGGTGGGGATGTAGGCCGATACGTCGTTGGCCTTGGTCTCGATGATCGGCAGGCCGGTCATCGATCCGCCCCCCATGTCGTCGCTGAGCTTGGCGCAGCGCTCGAGCAGCCGGGAGTGCAGGTAGAAGACGTCACCGGGGTACGCCTCGCGACCCGGGGGCCGGCGCAGCAGCAGCGACACCGAACGGTACGCCTCCGCCTGCTTGGACAGGTCGTCGAAGATGATCAGCACGTGCAGGCCCTGGTACATCCAGTGCTGCCCGATGGCGGAGCCGGTGTACGGGGCGAGGTACTTGAAGCCGGCAGGGTCCGACGCCGGTGCAGCCACGATGGTGGTGTACTCCATCGCGCCGTATTCCTCCAGCGCACCCTTCACCGAGGCGATGGTCGAGCCCTTCTGCCCGATGGCGACGTAGATGCAGCGCACCTGCTTCGCCGGGTCGCCGGACTCCCAGTTCTTGCGCTGGTTGATGATCGTGTCGATGCACACCGCGGTCTTGCCGGTCTGCCGGTCGCCGATGATCAGCTGCCGCTGGCCGCGCCCGATGGCTGTCATCGCGTCGATGGACTTGATACCGGTCAGCAGCGGCTCTTTCACCGGTTGCCGCTGCACCACGGTGGGCGCCTGAACCTCGAGCGCACGCCGGGTCTCAGCTTCAATCTCGCCGAGCCCGTCGATGGGGTCGCCCAGGGGGTTCACCACGCGGCCCAGGTAGTTGTCGCCCACGGGAACGCTGAGCACCTCGCCGGTGCGCCGCACCTCCTGGCCCTCTTCGATCTGCGAGCCGTCGCCCAGCAGCACCACACCGATCTCGCGCACGTCGAGGTTCAGCGCCACGCCCAGCAGGCCGCCCTTGAACTCGAGCAGTTCGTTGGTCATGGCGGAGTGCAGGCCTTCGACCCGGGCGATGCCGTCGCCGGTCTCCAGGACCCGGCCGACTTCGTCGCGGGTACTCCCCGTTTCGAATGCTTCCACGTTGCGCTGGATGGCGCTGCGGATCTCATCCGGCTGGATGGTCAGTTCCGTCATCGTGACTCGCTCTCCTCTTCGGCGCTTGTTGCGCTTGTGTCAGCCGGAAACCCGGCGTCGGGCCGTCTCAAGGCGGTTGGCGATGCTGCCGTCGATGATCTCATCGCCGACCTGTACCGAGATCCCGCCGATGAGGTCGGGATCGATTTCGATGTTCAGGGCTACTGCGCGGCCATAGACGCGCTCCAGGGCCGAAGCCAACCGCTGCGTCCGATCGTCGTCCAGCGGTTTGGCGACGGTGACCACTGCAACCAGTTTGCCGCGCCGCTCGGCGGCGAGGTCGGTGAGGGTTTCCACAGCCTGCTCGATGCGGCGGCCGCGCAGGTGCCCGGCCACGAAACCGAGCAACTCGATGGTCACCGGGGATGCCTTGCCGTCGAGCAAGTCTCGCAGGATCTGGCGCTTGGTTCCCTCGGGAAGCGCCGGCGATGTCAACGCCATCTGCAGTTCGCCGTCGGCGACAACAATGCGCCCGAACCGGAACAGTTCGTTCTCCACGCGGTCCAAGTCGCCGGAGCGTTCGGCAGAGCCGAGCAGCGCTTGGGCGCCGGCGTACTCGTAGGCGTCGACGACGTCGGATTCCGACGACCACCGCTGCCCCGCGATGAACTCGGCCAGGTCACTGCACAGGTCGTTGGTCCGGTCCGCCAACAGTTGTTCGATGATCGCGGATCGTTCCCGGGCGGGTCGTCCGGCATCGCCGAGTGTCCTCCGCAGCGGCTTCTCCCGCCCCAGCAGGTCCGCCACCTGGAGCAGTCCGCGGCCCGCCTCGGCCAGTTCGGGGTTCTCGTACTCGGCGTGGACCTTGTCACGCACGAGTGCGAGCGATGTCCGGGAACTTCCGATCATCAGACCTGATCCTTCGCGGCCGCTGCTTCGAGGTCGGCGATGAAGCGATCCACAACAGCTTGGGACCGCGCGTCGTCGGCCATCGACTCGCCGACGATCTTGCCAGCGAGATCCACGGCCAACCCGCCGACGTCCTGCTTCAGCGATGCCAGCGTCTGGCTTCGCTCCGCGGCCAGCTGCGCCTCGCCACGAGCCGCGATGGCCGCTCGATCGGCGTCAGCCTGGTTGCGCGCCTCGGTGATGATGAGTTTGCCGTCTGCTTCGGCCTTCTCGCGGATCTGCGCCGCCTCATCGTGCGCGCCGGCTATCTTCTGCCGGTACTGCTCGAGCATCGCCTGCGCGTCGGCCTCCGCCTGCGCAGCCCGCTCCAAGCCGCCTTCGATGGCGTCGGTGCGATCCCGCAGCGTCTGGGCGATCCGGGGCAGCGCAACCTTGGCGAGGACACCGAAGACGATGAAGAAGGCGACCAGACCGAGGATGAACTCGTCCAGCGGGACTTCGAGGACGCTGGGTGTGTCCCCCTCGGCCGCGGCTGAGATGACTCCTGAGAGTGCAGTCACTGGTGTGCCCTTCGCTTGGCTGCCGTCACACGCCGTAGACGAACGGGACGACGAAGCCGATCAGGGCCAGCGCCTCGGCCAGAGCGAAGCCGAGCAGCATGTTCTGCCGGATCACACCGTAGGCCTCGGGCTGGCGGGCGATGGCCTGAACGCCCTGGCCGAAGATGATGCCGATACCGACGCCGGGGCCGATTGCGGCCAGACCGTAGCCGACTGAGCCGATCGAGCCGGTGAGCTCCGCGAGCAGAGTCATTGTTGGTTCCCTTTCCTGTTGGCCGGCGGGCGGTCCGCCGGTCGCAGAAGCATGTGAAGTTGTCGATTCAGTTGTGGTCCGTCAGTGCTCCGCGTGGACGGCGCTGGAGATGTACACGGCGGTCAGGAGGGTGAAGATGTAGGCCTGCAGTCCCTGGATCAGCAGTTCGAAGGCTGTGAGGGCCACGACGACGGTGAACGATACCGCCGATCCGATGAGCCCCAGGATCGAGGCGCTGAAGAGGAACCAGGCAGCGACGCTGAATGTGGTCAGCAGGAGGTGACCCGCGAACATGTTCGCGAAGAGACGCACGCAGTGGGTGAACGGCCGCACGATGATGTTGGAGATCAACTCGATGGGCGCGAGAATCACATACAACGGCTTGGGCAGACCGGGCGGGAACATGATGTTCTTGAAGAACCCGATCGGACCCTGCTTGATGATCCCCAGGGGTACCCACGTGAAATACACGATCAGGGCGAAGGCCACCGGGATGGCGAACACCGAAGTGACCGGGAACATGATGCCGGGGACAACCCCCATGAAGTTCAGGATCCAGATGAAGAAGAAGAACGAGAACAGGAGCGGGACGTACTTCTCGCTGCCCTTGCCGATCACATCTCGTGCGATGCCGTCGTGGATGAAGTTGTAGCCGAGTTCCCCGACGTTCTGGGCCCCACGCGGCACAATCTTCGGCTTGCGGAAGGCGTAGACGAAGAATCCGATGACAACGAATACCCCGAGGAACAGCAGGATCATCGGCTTGTTGAATCCGAACTCCAAGCCGAAGACCGAGAACGACCAGACGTCGTCGAAGAAGAAGATCTCGGTGCCGGGTGCCGGGAACTCATCGCAGCTGCCGAGGTTGCAGCCCCACGCGGACGAAGGAAGATTCATCACGGTGTGCGCCCTCCGCTCGTGCGCTCCATGCGTGCCCGGGTCATCTTGGCCGACCAGGAGTCAGAGGTGGAAACCTTCAGCGCCTGATTGGACCCACCGAGGGACTTGATGCTCACGAAAGACAGGTACAACCCCAGGGCCACCCCGAGCAGCACCCCGATCGAGAGGCCGGCGGTGGGGCTGCCCAGCCACATGCCGAGCCCGTATCCGATCGCGCCGTAGACCAGCATCCCGGCGATGGTGCGGCTCACGATCGCCCAAGCCTCATTTCCGGTGACCCTGGCAGCCTCGGCGGCTTCGGGCGTGCGCGACGTCATTCCCACCGTCGTAAATTATCAGCACCGCACCCTGACTTGCCGACTGGGGTCGACGTGGCGCCCCGACGCGATCGGCGCTCACTCCTGTGGCCCCACGGGGCGCTGGGTCCAGCGGCGGCATCGGCAAAGGTTGCGGCGATACCCTGCGAGTGTTCCCTGCGGGCAGGAGTAGATCATGCTCATCGGAGTGGTGAGGGAGATCAAGGTCCACGAGTACCGCGTCGGCCTCACGCCGGGCTCGGCGCGCGAGCTGATCCATCACGGCCACCAGGTGATCGTGGAGCACGATGCGGCCTTGGCGATCGGGGTCGACGACGACCTGTACACGGCCGTCGGCGCCGAGATCGTGCCCACGGCCGAAGAGGTGTTCGCCCGGGCGGACATGATTGTCAAGGTCAAGGAGCCGCAGCCAGCCGAGACCGCGATGCTGCGGGACGGGCAAGTCTTGTTCACCTACCTGCATCTGGCGCCGGACCCCGTGCAGACCCGAGGCCTGATCGACTCCGGGTGCGTGGCGATCGCCTATGAGACGGTGACGGACGCCCACGGCGGACTCCCCCTGCTCGCACCGATGTCCGAAGTGGCGGGGCGGATGTCCATCCAGGCCGGCGCCCACTGCCTGGAGGTGCACCAGGGCGGACGCGGGATGCTGCTCGGCGGCGTCCCGGGCGTCCCCGCCGCCAAGGTCGTGGTCATCGGCGGCGGTGTCGTGGGCGCCAACGCAGCACGCATGGCGATGGGCCTGGAGGCGTGGGTGACGGTCATCGACAAGGATCTTCACCGGCTGGCCGAACTGGACCAGCAGTTCGGATCGATGCTGCAGACCATCTACTCCACCACGGACACCATTGAGCGCGAGGTCGTCGACGCCGACCTCGTCGTCGGCGCGGTGCTGGTGCCCGGGGCGGGAGCGCCCAAACTGATCACCCGCGAGATGGTGGCCCACATGAAACCCGGTTCGGTGATCGTCGACGTGGCCATCGACCAGGGCGGCTGCTCACAGACCTCCCGGGCGACTACCCACGCCGACCCGACGTTCGTCGTGCACGACGTGGTCCACTACTGCGTGACGAACATGCCCGGGGCCGTGGCGCGGACGTCGACCTTCGCGCTCAACAACGCCACCTTGCCGTTCACGCTGGCGCTGGCCGACCACGGCTACCGGCAGGCGATGCTGGCCGACCCGCACCTGAAAGACGGTCTCAACGTGCACCACGGCCAAGTGACCTACGAGGCCGTCGCTGCCGCGCAGGGTCTGCCGTGGGTTGGCGCGGACGATGTCCTCGGCGACGGCAGGACCGACACGCCGAGCTCCTGAATCCCTGAAGGCCTGCGGCCCGACGGCCGGGGACCTGCGTCTCCGCAGGCCGGGATTTCGGAGAATCTCAGATCTCCCGCTTCAGGGACGGTCCGCTTCCATGTCGGAGTTCTGCGCGGCGTACTGCGCAACGGCGTCCGGCACCGTGTCCGGATCGACCACGAGCACCTTGGAGCGGGCGAACACCCAGACCTCCGCCGCGGTCCAGACCAGAGTGCAGACCAGGATCGTGAAGGCGAAGGACTTGGTGTTGAAAGCGGTGACACCCTGCAGCAGCAACAACAGCGCCATCAGAACACCGATTTTGACCAGGTACAGGGCCATGGCCACCGACATGCCCATCGCCGGGTTGCTGCGCAGTACTGCGGCTAGCACCAACTGACCGGCCATGAAGAACACGACGACCACAACGGCTCCGAGGGCGGCTCCGATTGCGCCGGGCCAACCCTGGGCCACACCCGCCACCACGGCGGCGACGACACCGGCAATTGCGGTGGGCAGGGCCGCACCCCGCAGGATCGCCCGAGTGAAACCGTCCATGGTGTTCAAGGCTAACAGCGGACCGCAGGTGCTCAGGACGCCTCAGCCTGCGGCTGATCCTCCGACAGGCGCCGTCCCGGTGGGCTGCGCAGCACCGCGGTGACCACGACGAGCAGCAGCATGCCGCAGCCCAGCGCGACGGGGACGGGCAGGAAAGCCAAGGCCACGACGGTCCCGGTGAACGTGATCGCCCATCCGTACAACAGCAGCACGGCCCCCCGGTGGGAGTGGCCCATCTCCATGATCCGGTGATGCAGGTGTTCCTTGTCCGGCGCGAACGGCGAACGCCCGGCCCACGTGCGCCGCACCACCGCCAACCCGAGGTCGAGCACCGGGAGCGCGAGGACCGCCAGCGGCAGCAGCAACGGCAGCAACGCGGGCGCGAGGGTCACCGACCCCACCGCAGTCGGATCCAGCCGGCCCACCAGCGTGATGGTGCTGGTCGCGAGCATCAGCCCCAGCAGCATGGAACCGGTGTCGCCCATGAATATCCGCGCGCGGAAGAAGTTGTGCGGCAGGAAACCCAGACATGCGCCGACGAGGGCAGCGGAAGCCAGCGTGGACAGCGTGGCGCGGTCGAATCCGTTGGAGACGCTCAACAGGTAGGAGTAGGCGAAGAAGCCGGCGGCCGCGATCGCGGCGATCCCGGCGGCCAAGCCGTCCAACCCGTCGATGAAGTTGATCGCGTTCACGGTGAGCACGACGATGAAGACGGTCACGAGGACGCTGGTCAGCGGATCGAGCACGAACACCCCGCCGATGGGCAGCCATGAGATGGAGATCCCGCCGTAGGCGATGACGCCCCCCGCCAACACCTGCCCGGACAGCTTCGTCAGCGGATCAAGACCCCACCGGTCGTCCACCATGCCCACCACCACCAGCACCGTGGCGGCCGCAAGCAGATAGCCGATGGTTCCGGTGCCGCCCTCGAAGACCTGCCCGATGAGGCGCAGCTGGCTCGCGGCCATAACTGCCGCCAGCAGCCCGGCGAAGATCGCCAGCCCACCCAGCCGCGGGGTCGGCAGCGAATGGACATCGCGGTCGCGCACCTCGGCCATAGCGCCCCACCTGACGGCGAACTCTCTGACGAAGGGCGTGGTGAAGTAGGTCACCGCCGCTGCGGCGACCAGCACGAGCAGGTACTCGCGCACGCGGCTCAGTCGCGCGGGTAGGCCGGGAATGCGGTAACGAGTTCGGCGACTTCAGCGCGGATGTCCGCAGCCCCGGTCCCCGACCGGTCACGGACGGCCCGCCCGATCAGGGAGGCGACACCTTTCATCTCCGCGGCGCCCATTCCCTGGGTCGTCACACACGGGGTACCGACCCTGATACCGCTGGCGACGGCCGGCGGCTGCGGATCGTAGGGGATCGCGTTCTTGTTCAGCGTGATTCCCGCGGCGTCGCAGCGCTGTTCCGCCTCGGTTCCGGTCACCCCGAGATCCTGCAGGTCGATGAGTGCCAAATGGGTGTCCGTACCGCCGGACACCGCACGCATCCCCTCGTCTGCCAGTTGATCGGCCAATGCCTGGCAGTTGGCGATGACCTGCGCGGCGTACCGGCCGTATTCGGGGGTCGCGGCCTCCTTCAGCGCGACCGCCTTGCCGGCGACGGCATGCATGAGCGGCCCTCCCTGCATCATGGGGAACACCGCCTTGTCGATGGCCTTGGCATGTTCGGCGCGGGCCAGGATCATCCCACCCCGAGGACCCCGCAGGACCTTGTGCGTGGTGAAAGTGACGACGTCGGCGTAAGGGACCGGGCTGGGGATCGCCTTGCCGGCGACCAGGCCGATGAAGTGGGCCGCGTCCACCATCAGGATCGCACCAACTTCGTCGGCGATCTCGCGGAAAGCGGCGAAGTCGATGAGCCGCGGGTACGCCGTCGCACCGCAGATGATCATCTTGGGCCGGTGCTGGTGCGCCAGCGCGCGGACCTGGTCGTAGTCGATCAGTTCCGTGTCGGGCCGCACGCCGTAGGAGACGACGTCGAACCACTTGCCGGAGAAGTTGACCTTGGAGCCGTGGGTGAGGTGACCGCCGTGGGGCAGGCTCATCGCGAGCACCGTTTCGCCGGGCTTGACGAAGGCCCCGTAGGCGGCGATGTTCGCGCTGGCGCCGGAATGGGGCTGGAGGTTGGCATGCTCGGCGCCGAACAGGTCCTTGGCCCGCTGGATGCCGATGAGTTCCGCGCGGTCCACCTCGGCGCAGCCGCCGTAGTAGCGGCGCCCCGGGTATCCCTCGGCGTACTTGTTCGACAACGTCGAACCCAGGGCGGCCAGCACAGCCGGTGATGTGAAGTTCTCGCTGGCGATCAATTGGAGGCCGCCACGAAGTCGGTCCAGCTCGCGCAGCAGAACATCGGCGATCTCTGGGTCCTCGTTCTGCAGGGCGCCGAAGTCCGGCCCCCAGAAGGGTGGTTGCGGTTCAGTCATGCCGAACAGTCTACGGGGATCGCCGGTCCCGAGAGGCGCAGCGACGGCCCTGGGGCTCCGGGCAAGTCTGTTGCGCTCAACCGGCGATCGTCACGGCTTCGGGGCAGACCTCGGCGATCCTGTTGTCGTCGAATCCACCCGAGCGCTTGATGACCGGGCGGTCGCCGGTCGCGTCGATGACGGTGCTGCGGGTCCCCGTGGCCATCTCGCCGCAGTCCAGGAAGATGTCCGGGTCGTCGGCGAGCTGTTCGTGGAACGCCGCAGGAGAGGTCACCGGCGGCATTCCGGCCACGTTCGCCGACGAGGCGGCGGTGGGGCCGAGTTCGCGCACCAATTCCAGCAGCACCGGGTGCAGCGGCATCCGCACTGCGATCCCGGGCGAGCGCAGCGGCCAGGTGAGGCTGGGCTGCTGGCGCAGGAGCAGGGTGAGCGGGCCGGGCCAGAACGCGGCCATGAGGTCCCGGGCGTAGGCGGGGATGATGGCGGCCACACCATCCACGGTCACTGGTCGCCCGACCAGCACGGAGAGGGGCTGCTGGCTGCGGCCCTTGATCCGGCGGATCGCCGCCACACCATCGGACGAGAACGCATCGCAGATGAGCGTGTACATGGCTTCGTCGGGCGCCACGGCGGTCCTGCCCCGGCGCAGTGCCGCCGCGGCGGTCGCGATCATGCTGGAGCGCGCCGTGGGATCGGTGCAGTCGAAGACGCGGGCCACGTCCTGATTGTGCATCACGGCCAGGGGCCACCCCACCTCGCCCGGAAGTCAGCCGGACCGCACCGCCGTGGTGAACCGGGGGCGCCCGGCCAGGTCGGCGTGATCGGCCACTTGATCGAACCCCGGGGCGGCGCCGATCAGTCCGGGCAGGCCGTTGACGCCTCCCTGTTCGTCACCGTGCTCCACCGCGAGCATGCCGCCGGATCGCAGCAACCGAGCGGCGACGGGCAGCATCCCCCGCACCACCGCGAGGCCGTCGTCACCGCCGTAGAGAGCCATCGGCGGATCGTAGTCGCGGACCTCGGGGTCGCGCGGCACCGCCGCATCGGGGATGTACGGCGGGTTGCTGATCACGGCGTCCACCCGGCCGGACAAGCCGCTCAGCAGGTCCGGGTCGGTGGCATCGCCGGCTACGAGTTCGATCGACGACGCCACCACAGCGGGACGGCACCGCTGCAAGTTGCGATGGGCGTAGCCGAGGGCGGCGGGGGATCGCTCGACGCCGATCACCGTGGCACCCGCGACGTTGCAGCCGACGGCGAGTGCCAGGGCGCCGCTGCCCGAGCACAGATCGACGACGACGCTGTCGCCGCTGTCAGCGCTGTCGAACAGCCAGGCCACCGTGTACCCGGCAAGCGACTCCGTCTCCGGGCGGGGGACGAATACCCCGGGCCCCACCAGAAGCTCCAGCCCGTAGAACGCCGCTGTTCCCAGGATGTGCTGCAACGGCTCCCGGAGAGCGCGGCGGTCCACCAGGCTGTCGATCCGGGTTCGCTGCTCGACCGACATGGTGTTTCGCAGCGGCACCTCCAGCGGTGGGATGCCTAGAACCGTCGCAGCCAGGACGCGGGTGTCGTGCGCCGGGCTGTGGACCCCCGCGGCGCGCAGCTGCTCCGCCCAACCGGCGAGGGCCGGCGCAAGGGGCGCCGCGGTCACCCGCCGTCCGCCGCGGCCAGCCGGTCGGCCATGTCGGAATCGACCAGGGCCTGGATGACGGCGTCGATGTCGCCGTCGAGCACATGGTCGAGGTTGTGCGCCTTGAATCCGACTCGGTGATCGGAGATCCGGTTCTCCGGGAAGTTGTACGTGCGGACCCGTTCGCTGCGGTCCACAGTGCGCACCTGCAACCTGCGGGCGTCAGAGGCTTCTTGGTCCGCCTTCTCCTGCGCCATCGCCAACAGCCGGGAACGCAGAATCCGCAGAGCCTGCTCCTTGTTCTGCAACTGGCTCTTCTCGTTCTGGCAGGACACCACCACCCCCGTCGGCAGGTGGGTGATCCGCACTGCGGAATCGGTGGTGTTGACGCTCTGCCCGCCAGGGCCGGACGAACGGTAGACGTCGATGCGCAGGTCGGCGGCATCGATGTGCACATCCACGTCCTCGGCTTCCGGCATGACCAGGACCCCGGCCGCGGAGGTGTGTATCCGCCCGGACGACTCCGTCACCGGGACCCGCTGCACCCGGTGAACGCCGCCCTCGAACTTCAAGCGGGCGTAGGGGGAACGGTCAACATCGCCGTGGCTGCGCGCGCGGATCGCCACCGCGGCGTCCTTGACGCCGCCGAGGTCGGACTCCTCCAGTTTGAGGATCTCGTAGCCCCAGCCCATACGTTCGGCATAGCGCTGGTACATGCGCAGCAGATCGGCGGCGAACAGGGCGGATTCGGCTCCGCCCTCGCCGGCCTTGACCTCCAAGATGACGTCCTTTGCGTCCATCGGATCCCGGGGGACGAGCAGCAGTCGCAGGGTCTCGGCAGTCTCGTCGAGCCGGTGGCGCAGACTGGCCGCCTCGTCGGCGAAGGAAGGATCCTCCCCCGCAAGCTCCTCGGCCGCGGCGAGGTCGCCCTGCAGCTGCTGGAAGCGCTGGTAGGCGGTGACGATGGGGCGAAGGTGAGAGAACCGCCGACCCAACCGACGAGCGCGGGCAGTGTCTGAATGGACGCTCGGTTCGGACAGTTGCCGCTCGATGTCGGAGTACTCCGCGGCGATCTCCTCGCACGCTTCGAACACGGGGGTTCCTTCCCGGAGTACCGCCTGACCGGGCCGGGACTACTTGTCGGCTGACTTCCCGAAGCGCTTCTCGAACTTGGCCACACGGCCGCCGGTGTCGAGGATCTTCTGCTTCCCGGTGTAGAACGGGTGGCAACTCGAGCACACGTCGGCATGGATCACGCCATTGGCCGCGGTGCTGCGGGTGGTGAAGGTTGCACCGCAGGTGCAGGTGACCTGCGTCTCGCCGTAGGCGGGATGAATGTCGGGCTTCATTGTCAGACTCCTTTGTGCGATCCGGGTCGCAAGTGCGCGTGAACCGGATCAGGATCGAGTATCACATGCACAGTGGCAAACGGGCCAACCCGCGCCGCTATTCCCCGTCGTGGTCGCCGTTCGTGGTGGGGGTGGTCTTCTGAACCTGTGACAGGAACTCGTAGTTGCTGCGCGTATCCCGCAACTTGGTGAGCAGCAACTCGAGGGCCTGCTGCGTCTCAAGCGCATGCAGCACCCGGCGAAGCTGCCAGACGATCTTCAACTCTTCCGCCGACATGAGCAGCTCTTCCTTGCGCGTGCCGGAGGCATCCACATCCACGCTGGGGAAGACCCTCTTGTCCGCGAGCCGGCGGTCCAGCTTCAACTCCATGTTGCCGGTTCCCTTGAACTCTTCGAAGATGACTTCGTCCATCCGGGATCCGGTCTCGACCAGGGCGGTGGCGAGAATAGTCAGCGAGCCGCCGTCCTCGATGTTCCGGGCGGCGCCGAAGAACCGCTTCGGCGGGTAGAGCGCCGCCTAGTCCACACCGCCGGACAGGATCCGCCACGAGGCAGGGGCCGCAAGGTTGTAGGCGCGTCCCAATCGGGTCATGGAGTCCAGCAGCACCACGACGTCGTGGCCGAGCTCCACCAGCCGCTTCGCCCGCTCGATGGCGAGTTCGGCGACGGTCGTGTGGTCCTCAGCCGGGCGGTCGAAGGTAGACGAGATGACTTCGCCCTTGACCGACCGCTGCATGTCGGTCACTTCTTCCGGACGCTCGTCCACCAGCACAACCATGAGATGGCACTCGGGGTTGTTCGTTGTGATGGCGTTGGCGATCGACTGCAGCACCATCGTCTTGCCCGCCTTGGGCGGGGAGACGATGAGTCCGCGTTGGCCCTTCCCGATCGGCGCGACGATGTCGATCACGCGCGTGGTCAGGTTGGCGGGCTCAGTCTCCAGTCGCAGCCGCTGCTGGGGATAGAGCGGGGTCAGCTTGGAGAAGTCGGGCCGCTGCCGGGATTCCTCGACGGCCATGCCGTTGAGCGTGTCGACGCGGACCAACGGGTTGAACTTCTCGCGACGCTCGCCCTCACTGGGCTGGCGGATGACTCCGGTGACGGCATCGCCCTTGCGCATACCCAGGCGCTTGACCATCGACAGGGAAACATAGACGTCGTTGGGTCCGGGCAGGTACCCCGAGGTGCGCACGAAGGCGTAGTTGTCGAGGACGTCGAGGATACCCGCGGCGGAGACGAGTACGTCGTCGTCGCTGATGGTCGGCTCCGAATCGCGATTCCGGTCCCGATCCCGGTCCCGATCCCGACGGCTGCGGTCGCGACCGCGGCGCCGCGACCGGCGCTGACCGCCGTCGCGCTGGTCGTCACCGCCCTGGTTGCTCTGGCCGCCCTGGTTGCTCTGGCCGCGCTGGTTGCCCTCGCGCTGGCCGCCCTGATCGTCGTCGGACTGCTTGTCGCGCTGGTTCTGATTGCCCTGGTTGCGAGGGTTGCGCTGCTGCTCGGCTTCGCGCTGGCCCCCCTGTTTGGCCTGCTGGTCGCTGTTTCCGTCGCGTTGGCCGCCCTGATCACCGTCGGACTGCTTGTCGCGCTGGTTCTGATTGCCCCGGTTTCGCGGGCTGCGCTGCCGCCGGTCGCTTCGGGCATCGCTGTCGGCGGTGCCGCTGTCCTGCGCCGCCTGGGCCTCCGAACCGCCCTGGGATTCGGCGCGCGCCCCTGAATCGGCGGCCGTGCCGGTCTGCGGTACGGCGGGCTCCTCGGCGGATTCGCCGCCGGCTCCGCCCGCGTCCGGCGAGGCCGCTTTGCCGCGGCCGCCAGACTTCGGCTCGCCCTGCGGCGCCGCGCCCCCTTCGGCCTTCCGGGCGCGGATCGCGGCGACGAGGTCGCTCTTGCGCATGCCGGCGGAACCGGAGATGCCCAGATCCTGCGCCATCCGGCGCAACTCCGGCAACAGCAGTGATGAAAGCCCGGATCCCTTGGTGCGGGAAACTGCAGGCCGTGATTCCGAGATTGTCTCAGTCACTCGGGTAAACCCTTCCGAGTACGCCAGGTCTACCCACCGCAGACCTGTTTGGATACCAGAACGCCGGGAAAGGTGAAGGACTCGGGAAAATATCTGAAGCCCGCCACCCAATCGGTGTGCGTCGCCTCAATCCGTGCGCTGCAACGATTCCCAGCGGTGTGATCACCGTAACACGGATCTCACGGGGACCGATAGCCGACGTCGGCCACGTGTGTCGCGGCCACACCCGTGCCGATCCCCACCGGCACCATGCGATACCCGCCGTGCGGCGTTCGGGCGTAGTCCTGCTTGCCGGGTGATCCCTCATCTCCGGGTGATGCGCTCAGGGCCAAGACGCTGGGCCCCGCTCCGGAAATCGCCGCGGCCACGCCGTCGGCACGCAGTCGATCGACCAGTGCCATCGCCTCGGGGTAGGTGGCGCGACGCTGCTCCTGGTGCAGCCGATCCGATGTTGCGGCCAGGAGCAGGTCCGGTTCCCGGGTCATCGCAGCCACGAGGAGCGCCGACCGCGCGCTGTTGTGGACCGCTGACGCGAGCGTGACCTGCGCGGGCAGGACGGCGCGCGCCTCCTGCGTGGGACTCGTGGACTGCGGGATGAACAGCACCGCGCGGAGCGCAGCGGCCACGGGCAGGGTCACCGCCCGTGCCCGGCCGCCGGCTTCGTCCAGCCAGGAGACCGTGAATCCGCCCAGCACCGCGGCCGCGACGTTGTCGGGATGGCCCTCCACCTCTGCAGCCAACTGCAGGATGTCATCCCGGTGCGCGTCGATATCCGCTGCCAAGGCGAACCCGAGCGCGACGCCGCCCACAATGGCAGCCGCAGAGGAACCCAGGCCCTTGCCCTGCGGAATGGTGTTGCGGCAGGACAACCGCACACCGGGAACCCTCAGCCCGAGACCCTCCAGCGCGGTGAGCAGGGAACGGGCCACGAGGTGGGATTCGTCGCGCGGCAGCGAATCGCTGCACTCCCCGACGGTTCGCACCCTCACCCCCGGTTCGCCCACCACCTCCACGCGGTATTCGTCGCGAAGGTCCAGCGCCAGTCCGAGGCAGTCGAAGCCGGGGCCGAGGTTGGCGCTGGTGGCGGGGACGGTGACCGCCGCAACCTGCACCACTGTTCCGGTCACGTCGCCAAACCCAGTTTGGCCGCGGCTGCCCGGGCGGAGGCGGGGATGACCGTGGGCTCCGGAGCGCCTTCCAGCGCCCACTGCGGGTCCTTGAGCCCGTTTCCGGTCAGAGTGCACACGATAGTCGCCCCCCGGGGCACGAGACCGCCCGCTGAGCGCTTCAGCAGACCGGCGACCCCGGCAGCGCTGGCCGGTTCGCAGAAGACCCCGTCGCGCTGTGCCAGCAGCCGGTAGGCGGCCAGGATTTCGGCGTCGCTGACGGCCTCGATGACCCCGCCGGATTCGTCCCGAGCCGCGGTGGCACCCAGCCACGATGCGGGATTGCCGATGCGGATGGCCGAAGCGATCGTTTCCGGTTCAGCCACCGGCTCACCGGCGACGATGGGCGCTGCGCCCGCAGCCTGGAAGCCCCACATCCGCGGCGAGCGATTCGTCGGCCCGGTGGCTTGGTACTCCTGGTAGCCGAGCCAGTAGGCCGTGATGTTGCCGGCGTTGCCGACCGGCAGGCAGTGGATGTCAGGGGCGTCTCCCAGCGAATCGACGATCTCGAAGGCTGCAGTCTTCTGCCCCTGGATCCGCACCGGGTTCACCGAGTTGACCAGCGACACCGGATAGTCGTCCGCCAGTTCGCGCGCCAGCCGCAGGCAGTCGTCGAAGTTGCCCTCGACCGCCAGGAGCCGGGCACCGTGGATGATCGCCTG
>JAQAZZ010000150.1:0-3766 GCA_032127075.1 Micrococcales bacterium
TGAACGTCGGCGGCAACATTGACTTCAAGAACATGCTCGAGCGCGAACGGCTGGAGTCGAAGAAGATCTCCAAGACGCAGTCGGTAACCTCACAGATGTCGCGCGACATCGGCTCCCGCAACGTCCACATCGGTCCCAGCGACTACGTGGAGTGGCTGGACGATCGCAAGTGGGCCTTCATCCGGCTCGAGGGCCGCAACTTCGGCGATGTCCCGCTGAGCCTGGAGTACAAACTCGAGGTGTGGGACTCCCCGAACAGTGCGGGCATCATCATCGACGCCCTGCGAGCGGCGAAGATCGCCCAGGACCGGGGGATCGGCGGGCCAATCCTGTCGGCATCGTCGTACTTCATGAAGTCGCCGCCGGTGCAGTACACCGACGACGAAGCCCAGCAGGCCGTAGAGGACTTCATCGCCGGCACGATCGAGCGCTGAAGGCCGCACACTGCGCGACGGGGCCCGGACCATCACGGTCCGGGCCCCGTCCATGTCTCAACGAGGACCGTCGCAGCGCCAGTGGGCGGCCCGCCGAAGTCAACGGTCCCTGTTGAACCAGCCCGTGTTCATGCCGAGCATGGCGCCGAGTGCGGCGAAGGCGCCGATGAACACGACGTTGCCGGTGATGAGCATGACGATCAGGCCGACGACGGTCCCGATCGCAATACCGGCACCCAAGCCGCGGCCGTCGAACTCCACACGACCGAACCTAGCGCGTTGCGCGCGCCCGCGACGGCCCACCCGCGAAGCGGCAGGCTCTCGGCGGTGACGGCCGGTGCACCTCGGGCGGTGGTCGGCAGGGGTACGGTCGGGCCGTGACGACGCGGCAACAGGCACCGATCCTCTCGCTGCTGCGCAACTCGGGCTTCCTGCGCCTGCTGGCCACGCGGCTGACGGGATCCTTCGGTGACGGGCTGCTCCAGGCCGCCCTGGCCTCGTTCGTGTTGTTCTCCCCCGAGCGGCAGCCCACTCCGCTGGCCATCGCGGTCTCCTTCGGCATCCTGCTGCTGCCCTATTCGATGGTCGGGCCGTTCGCCGGGGTCTTCCTGGACAGGTGGCGCCGCCGACAGGTCTTGGTCCGCGCCAACTGGGTGCGTGCGCTGGCTGTGCTGGTGACCATGGCCGTCGTCGCCGCGGGGCGCGAGGGACTGGACCTGGGGCTGGTCGTCCTGGCAACCCTGGGTGTCGGCAGATTCGTCCTAGCGGGCCTGTCGGCCTCGTTGCCCCACGTGGTGCAGCAGGACCGCCTGGTAACTGCCAACGCCTTCGCCCCCACGGCGGGGACGATCATCTTCGGCATCGGAGCGTTGGTGGGATTGGCGCTGGGCCGGTCGGCCGGCGGCGGCGACGAGGGCGTGGCGTACGTCCTGGCGGCGTCTGCTGCGGTCTATGCCGCCGCCGGGATCGTGCCGCTGTCCCTCGGCCGCGACCAGTTGGGCCCGTCCGGGGATCGACCCGGGGAGAGGGTCACGGATGTGGTCCGCGGCCTGGTAGCCGGATTCCGGGTGCTGACAGCGGACAAACCTGCCTGGCACTCCGTTGCAGTGCAGTTCATCCACAGATTGGCTTTCGGCGTCCTGACGGTTGTGCTGCTGTTGATGCTGCGCAACACCCTGAATCCGCCCACGGACCCCGACTCGGCGCTGCGCGACTTCTCCCTCATCGCCGGCGCGGTGACGGCAGGCGCGCTGGGGGCCGCACTGATCACGCCGAGCATGACGCGGCGCCTGGGCACGGTCAACTGGACCAGCCTCACCCTGCTCATCAGCGCGATCATCGCCCCCGCCGCACTGGGCCTGGTCGAGTTGTGGCCGCTCGTCGTCGGGGGGCTGATCATCGGCCTCGCTCAGCAGGCGGCCAAGATCGGGGCCGACACCACGCTTCAGCACCGCATCCCCGACGATCATCTGGGCCGGGTGTTCTCGCTGTTCGATGTCGGGGTGAACGTCTGCCTGGTGCTGGGCGCGTTGCTGGTGGCGCTTGTCTGGCCGCTCAACGGTGTGTGGCCCATCGGCTTCGTCGGGCTGGGGGCCGTCTACCTGCTCACCGCACTCTGGTACCGGTCCACGACCAGGTGATCAGGTGCTACGGGGCCGACTGCGGACATGCCCGACGGGTCAGACCGGCCCGGACTGTTGCTGCGACCACCAGGCCACCAGCGCCTCTTCCGCGGCGGCAGGCCCCATGGGCCCTCGGTCCAGGCGGAGGTCGAGGAGGAATTGATAGGCCCGCCCCACATCTCGCCCCGGCTTGAGCCCCAACAGGGCCATGATCTGGTTGCCGTCCAACTCCGGCCGGATCGACGCGAGCTCCTCTTCGACGGCAAGTCTGGCGATCCGCCGCTCCAAGCCGTCGTAGGCGCGCTGCAGCGCCTGAGCTCGACGACGGTTGCGAGTCGTGCAGTCGGCACGGGTGAGCCGGTGCAGTCTGGGCAGCAGCGGGCCGGCGTCGCGCACGTAGCGCCGCACCGCAGAATCGCTCCAATCACCGGTTCCATACCCGTGGAAGCGAAGATGCAGTTCAACCAACCGGGAGACATCCGCCACGACATCGTTGCTGAAGCGGAGTTTGCGCAGCCGCTTGGCGGTCATCCGGGCCCCCACAACTTCATGGTGGTGGAACGAAACGCCCCCGCCGGGTTCGAACCGACGGGTCTTCGGCTTGCCGACGTCGTGCATCACGGCCGCCAGCCGCAGGACCAGATCCGGGCCGGAGTCCTCCAGCTCGATGGCTTGATCAAGCACCGTCAGAGTGTGCTCATAGACATCCTTGTGATGATGGTGCTCGTCGATCTCCAGTTTGAGCAGCGGAAGCTCCGGCAGCACATACTCGGCCATACCGGTGTCCACCATCACCTCCAACCCCCGCCGGGGGTTGCCGCCCTGGAGCATCCGGCTGAGCTCGTCTCGCACCCGCTCCGCCGACACGATTGCCAGTCGGTCGGCCATGTCGGCCATAGCGGCCATAGCCGCGGGGGCCACCGCAACATCCAGTTGCGACACGAACCTCGCCGCACGCATCATCCGCAGCGGATCGTCGGAGAAGGACTGCTGCGGCGTACCGGGCGTACGCAGCCGGTTGGCCGCCAAGTCGATCAGGCCGCCGTGCAGATCCACGAACTCGCCCTCGGGCAGCCGGACGGCCATCGCATTGATCGTGAAGTCTCGGCGCACCAGATCCTCGGCCAGGGATTGCCCATAGTCGATGTCCGGCTTGCGGGTGTGTTCCGCGTAGCTGTCGGTGCGGTAGGTGGTGATCTCCCAGGTCTGCCCGTCCTTGCGCAACCCCACGGTGCCGAACCGGATTCCCACATCCCAGACCGCGTCCGCCCAATCGCGCACGAGGGCCAAGACATCGTCGGGCCGGGCATCCGTGGTCAGATCGATGTCGGTGTTGGCGAAATCGTGCAGCACCGCGTCTCGGACGCACCCGCCGACTGCGGCCAACTCGAACCCGGCACGCTCGAACAACTCGCCGAGCTCCAGCAGGTCAGGGGCCCAATCGACCAAACCGCGTACGGCCCGTTCCTGTACCTCAGCCAGGGCGGGGGGGAGGCTTGCAGTCACGGGGCCCAAGGCTAGGGCATCACGAAGCCGCAGTCTGCCACGGCAGCGGGCGCCCCAACCAAGCCGCCAGACGCGCGTCGTACTCCGCGTAACCCGCCATGAGCCGGGCGCGGGTGGCCGGGTCGATCTTGGGATAGGCAGTCGCGAACTCCTCGGGCGCAAGCCGCTGCCCGGACGCCCGCAACTCGCGGATCCGTTTGGGCC
>JAQAZZ010000151.1:0-29360 GCA_032127075.1 Micrococcales bacterium
GTCCATGCCCACGGCCGTCAGGAGTTGGTGGAACTGAACCAGGATCCACGAGACGCCAGTACGCAGCCAGTCCAGAAGGAACACGGGCGAACTCCAGATGTCGATGCCGGGCCCATACAGTGTGACTGACCCGTGACAAACACTATCCGGCGGGTTGGCCAGGACGAGCCGAAGCGCACCCGCGTCTCACCGAATGTACGCCCCCGATGAGGGGAGCGGTCAAACCCGGGAGTCCGTCCATACCGCGTTGCACCCCGTCAGCACCCGCCGGCGGCGGCGGCGGACCTTCACTGGGCCGCGGAAATCGGGCCGGCTGGCTGCCTCGGTGTTCCATTCGGATGCACGTCGGGAACCCAGGCACCCCGCCGCGGCACCGGGTCCACGCCGCCCTTGCTCCACGGGTTGCAGCGCAGCACCCGCCAGCAGGTCAGCACGCTTCCCTTCGCAGCGCCGTGACGACGCAGCGCCACAAGAGCGTAGGTGGAACAACTGGGGTGGTAGCGGCAACTCGGCGGCAGCAACGGTGACAAGAAGCGCCGGTAGCCCTGCACGATCGTCATGAGAAGGAAGCGCAACGGCCAGCCGAGCCGCCACAGGAACGCTGACGGGCCCGTTCTACCCGCGGCGGACCACGAGCCCGACAACGGTCTGCGGCTCACAGCCGCCCCAAGGCCTTGCCCACGGCGCGCTGGGCGTCGCCAGGCAGCCGCGAACCCCGGTCGGCGGCTCCTGGCAGTGCCCGAAGCACCACGATGGTCCCCTCGGGCATATCCGCCAGCGAGTCCCGCATCGCATGACGCAGCACCCGGCTGACCCGGTGACGCTGAACCGAACCGCCGACCCGCCTGCCCACGATCAGTCCCAAGCGCTGATGAACCCCCTGGTCCCCGGGCAGCACAGTTGCGACGACGGCCCCACTGGACGCCCTGGCACCCCTCCGCACCGCGACGTCGAAGTCCCGGCTGCGGCGCAGACGGTGTCGTCGCGGCAGCATGGCCTCAGGCGGCCAGCCTCACGCGGCCCTTGGCTCGGCGCGACTTCACGATGGACCGGCCGGCGCGGGTGCGCATGCGCAGGCGGAAACCGTGCTTCTTCGACCGCCGCCGGTTGTTCGGCTGGAAGGTGCGCTTCGACATAGTGGGAACTCCGTCCGGGGGTCAACAGCCCGCTTGGGCAACCCCCCCACGGTACGGACTACCCCCGCGGCGGGTCAAACGTTCAGCCCGTAGAGCGGCGTACCAGGCGAGCAGCGGCGCAAATGTAGACGGTCCTTCAGCGATGCGGCGCACGACACGCCGAGGGCCGGGAATCGACCGTCGCCAATTCGGACGTCTGCCTTGACGGATTGGGGGGAAGTGCGACTAAGGTCACACCGCATCGAGGGGTGGTTTCCGGGGTGGTCTGTTGGGGGACCTACCGCGGTGGAGCCGTTGTCCACAAGTTGTGAATTGTTCTGTGAACAAGGTTCCACGCTGCCCGATTTGTGATCATCAGAGGACGGCGAAATGGGCGGGAACATGACAGTGGACGATGGCGGGAACATGTCTTTGGGCGATGTGTGGCCGGGAGTCCTCACCGAGGTCAACAGCGGCAGCGTCTCGCCGCATCAGCGCGGAATCCTCTCGCTGATCAGACCGGTGGGCATGGTGGGGAACACCGTTGTCCTGGCAGTCCCCAACGATTTCACCAAGGACTCCGTCGAGACGAAACATCGCGGTCCGCTGGTCAGTGCGCTGGGCCGCGGCCTGGGTCGCAGAATCCAGCTGGCGCTGACCGTTGACTCCGCCATGGCTCCGGGTCCCGACGATGCGACCACCGACGTCGTGGCGGACGCCACCTACGCCGAGACCGAACCCGCCCGTCCGGCCCGTCCTTCCGGTCCTGCCGGCGAGGCAACACGGGTGCCGCAGCAGGCGGGGCACGCCGGGAGATACGAACTGGCCCCGTCCCACCCGGCAGACAGTGTCCGCCCAGGCTCCGGCTCGCCGGGGGTGCGTCCAGAGGAGTCCCGGTTGAATCCGCGCTACACGTTCGAGAGCTTCGTCATCGGCTCCAGCAACCGTTTCGCCCACGCCGCCGCTGTGGCCGCCGCCGAACAGCCCGCCAAGGCCTACAACCCGCTGGTCATCTACGGTGAGAGCGGTCTGGGCAAGACCCACCTGCTCCACGCCATCGGCCACTACACCCGGGAGATGTATTCCCATACCCGGGTTCGCTACGTTTCCAGCGAGGAGTTCACCAACGAGTTCATCAACTCCATCCGCGACGACAAGGCCGCTGCGTTCCAGCGTCGCTACCGCGATGTGGACCTGCTACTGGTCGATGACATCCAGTTCTTGTCGGGCAAGGTGCAGACGCAGGAGGAGTTCTTCCACACGTTCAACACCCTGCACAACAACGACAAGCAGATCGTCGTGACGTGCGACATCCATCCCCGCCAGCTTCCTGACTTCGAGGATCGGATGAGGTCGCGGTTCGAGTGGGGCCTGATCACCGACGTCCAGCCGCCTGACTTGGAAACACGCATCGCCATCCTGCGCAAGAAGACCTATCAGGACGGGATACAGGTCCCCGACAACGTGCTGGAGTACATCGCCGACCGGATCTCCAGCAACATCCGCGAACTAGAGGGCTCGCTGATCCGAGTCACGGCCTTCGCCAGTCTCAACAAAACACCGGTCAGCATCGAGTTGGCCCAAGACGTGCTCAAGGACCTGATCTCCGATCAGTCCCGCCCCGAGATCTCGGCGGGACTGATCATGTCCGAGACCTCCCAGTACTACGGCTTCACCATCGAGGACCTGTGCGGGCCGTCCCGCAGCAGGTCGCTGGTCGTGGCCCGCCAAGTGGCCATGTACCTGTGCCGTGAGCTCACCGACATGTCCTTCCCCAAGGTGGGGCAAGAATTCGGTGGCCGCGACCACACGACCGTCATGCATGCCGAGCGGAAGATCCGCAAGGAGATCGCGGAGCGGCGCAGCCTGTACAACCAGGTCGACTCGCTGACCCAGCGCATCAAGTCCCAGGCCCGCACCAACCGCAGCTACTGACACCTGCCCCACGTCGGCGTGCCGCTGGCCAGCACGTCGGTCGTGGCGCTCATTTCGTATGCGTCTGTGGCGTGGTGTCCACCGGGTCCGCTGTCCAGCGAGCGTGCCGGCACCGCGGTACCCCAGTCCGCCGCGAGGTTACGCCAAGCCTGTCGCCGGATGACCGCAACCATCTCTGCCGGCAACCCCGCGGCCCTCGCCTGCGCAACCCGCCCGGCCCAGGGCGAAGTCCTGGGGGCGGCCCGGCCTGCCCTGGCCAAGACATGGGCCTGGTCGGCCACCCACGACCGGTTCCGCCCGATGTGCCGTGGATGGGCGGCTGCGTTTGTGTCGGCCCCAGGGGGCGTACTGGTGCCAGGTCCGGAGTGGACAGCGGGAAGCCCTCCGGCTTGCTGTCCCGGCAACCGACGCCTCAGCACGGTGCCCCGGAGGAAGACCCGCCCCACCGATCGGCGGTGGGGACCCGATGGCATGGAGGTGTCCGAGCGCTGGGCTGCGACACGTCCACCCCCACCCGCCACGACCGACTGGTGGTCGCGCAGGCCGATGGTCAGGAGGGCGCTTCGGGGGCGTCAGGGCCGTGACTGCCGCACCGCGGGGGCTGTTGATGATGTGTTGACCGATGGGGGAAGTACATCTTTGTAGTTCCGGACAACCCGGGCCGGCCACCGGATGAGCCAGGGGTCGTCAACAGCTGTCAACAGGACGACCCCGGTTCACCCACAGCCCCTATGGACGGCGCCACGCGTCGTTTCCTCGTGGTTTCCCCGTTATCCACACTGTCCCCAGTACCTACTACTACGACTGTCCCTCCACATCAGATCAGACAAGCCATCACTAGGCCGTGTGGACATCCCACCCCGCCGGCCAGTCCGAGCAGAACAACCCCCTACCGATACGCAGCAGCACCGGACACAACTTGACTGCCCCGGGCAGGTGAATCACCTGCAACCAGCAGGGATCCCCGACCTACGCTGCCCGATTGATGTGGCAGGATGAGCGGTCAGGTCTGGGGAGGAACCATGAAGATCCGGGTCGAACAGGATGAACTGAAGCGGGCTGTGCTCTGGGCCGCCCGGACGCTGCCCAGCCGACCGTCGTCGAGCATGCACGCCGGAATCCGGGTCGAGGCCAGCAGCGAGCAGATCCACCTCACCGCCTTCGATGCCGAAACCGCCGCCAGGGCCGACGTGGACGCGGTGATCGACGAGCCGGGCACGGCGATGGTCCCGGGCAGGCTGCTGGCCGAGATTGCCAAGGAACTTCCCCGGCAGCCGGTCGAGCTCACTTTGGAAGGCAGCCGCCTCGGCATGCGGTGCGGACGCAGCAACTTCGCGCTGCCCACCTACGCCCTCGACCAGCAGACCGACATGCCGCAGATGCCGCAGCATCGGGGCGAGGTGGATGCCGGCACCTTCGTCGAGGCCATCAATCAGGTCCACATCGCGGCGAGCCGTGACGACCTCCTGCCGCCGTTGACCGGGATACGCGTGGAGTTGACCGACTCCCACATCACCATGGTGGCCACCGACCGCTATCGTTTGGCGATCCGCGAGATCGAGTGGCGGCCGGTGGGCGGGGGTCACGACCTCCACGCTCTGGTGAAAGCGCGGCAACTTTCGGACCTGGCGCATTCGGTGGACCAATCCGACACGGTTCGGGTGGCTCTGGGTGAGACCGAAGAAGGTCGGATCGGCTTCAGCGTCGCCGGCCGGGAGATGATCACCCGGGTCATGCAGGGGGAGTTCCCCACCTATCGCGCACTGCTGCCCGACACGGCCAGCACGTCGGTCACCGTTTCCACCGAGGAACTCATGGCCGCGGTGAAACGCGTCAAGATCGTCACGACCGAGCGAAACACGCCGATCAAACTGTCCTTCTCCGACGGCGAGGTGCTGCTGCGGGCCAACAGCGTGGACGACGCCACGGCAGCGGAGTCGCTGGAATGCGGTATCGACGGGGACTCCCTCGAGATCGCCTTCAATCCCGAGTTGTTGATGGAAGGGCTCAACGCCGCCAAGTCGGAAGAAGTGGTGATGGCGTTCAACGGCGCCAGCAAAGCCGCCATCCTGCGGCCCCAGGGCGGCACCAGCGGCTACCGCTACCTTCTGATGCCGATGCGCTTCAGCTGACCTGCATGTGGGTCCGCGCACTGGAGGTCGTGGACTTCCGGTCCTACGCGGAAGCACGGCTGGATTTCCCCCGCGGTCCAGTGGTCCTGGTGGGCCTCAACGGCCAGGGCAAGACCAACCTCGTCGAGGCGATCGGCTATGCGGCGGGCCTCGACAGCCATCGCGCGGCGCACGACGCCACACTTGTCCGCAGCGGTGCCGCCCGTGCTGTTGTGCGGCTCACGGCGATGGTCGGCGGCAGGGAGACCAGCGTCGAACTGGAGTTGAACCCCGGTCGCGCGAACAGAGTCCGCCTCAATGGAGCTGCACTTCCGCGGGTCCGCGATGTTCTGGGGGTCTTCCGATGCGTGACCTTCGCTCCGGAGGACCTGCGGCTGGTCAAGGGCGATCCGTCCGACCGCCGCCGATTCCTCGACGGCCTGATGGTTCAGGCCGCGCCGCGCTATGCCGGCGTGAGGGCGGACTTCGACAAGGCGCTCAGACAGCGAAACGCCCTGCTGCGCTCGGCATTCTCGATGTCGCGTGCCGAGCTGGACGCATCAATGGCCGCATGGGACGACCGGTACCTGCCGCTGGCGGTCGATCTCACGTGGGGCCGGCTCAACGCGGTGCGGCAGCTCCGTGAGCCGGTGGCGGCCGCCTACAACGCGATCAGCCCCGTGGACGACGCCAGCAGGGTCGGCTACGAGTCCGGGGCGGCGGGCGTGGCCGAGGCGGGCTCCCACCGCGAGGTCGCCGATCTGCTGGCCGCAGCGCTGATGCGGCGCCGCGACGACGAGATGCGCCGTGGGGTGACCCTGGTAGGTCCGCATCGTGACGACGTGGCGTTGTCTCTGAACGGGATGCCCGCGAAGACCCATGCCAGCCACGGTGAATCGTGGTCGCTGGCCCTGGCACTGCGGCTCGCCTCTTTCGACGTGCTGAACCGTATCGGGGACGACCCGCCCGTGCTGGTGCTGGACGATGTCTTCGCCGAACTCGACCAGAAGCGCCGATCCCGCCTGGTCGTGGCCGTTGCGGCGGCCGATCAGGTGTTCGTCACCGCGGCCGTGGCATCCGATGTCCCGCCGGAGTTGGTGGGGCAGCGGTGGAGTGTCGGCAAGGACGGTGTCAGCACCGTGGAACGGCAATGATCCGGTCGGACCGGAGCCGTATGCTGGCCACTGTGCCAGCCGACGCCGTAGATCCCGCCGCAGCGGCCCTGGCGCGGATGCGGGCCACGGCCACCTCGTCGAAGAGGAGACGGTCGGCTCGCATCGTCCCCCGATTCAGTGGATCCCGGCCGGATTCGCGCGACCCCGCACCGATGGGGCGGGCCCTCGATCAGTGGGTGCGCGACAACGGCTACAGCGAGGAGTTGGCGGTGTCGGGGCTTCTCGCCCGTTGGCACGAGGTGGTGGGACCCCAGATCGCCGAACACGTCGCCGTAGCCGAGTTCCGCCCGGCCGCGGGCGGCGGAACCGTTGTGTTGCGCGCGGACTCGCAGGCGTGGGCATTGGAGCTGCGCTACATGACGGACAGCCTGCTCAGGCGCATCAAAGAGGAGCTGGGATCCGGTCTGGTGTCCAAGATCGACATACTCGGTCCCGCGACAAGCCGGACCGGGGGTCGGCTTCGGGTTCGATCCGGGCGGCGCTCACCACGGCGATAGCGCGCTATCGCCCGTTGCTGGCTTGACCCGGCTGACACGTGGGGGGAGTCGTGCCCCAGGGTCTATTGCGGGAAATCGACGTTCACGGCCCTCGAGAGTCACCCAATGTCGATCTCGTGGGGTAGGATCGGGGAGTTGGGTCCTCCAGTTGGCTTCACCGGGTGCGAACCTGAAGCGGCAGCGCAGCCGCGGGTTGTCCCGGGATTTGTGCTGCCGCTGATGGGGCTGTGCAGGCTGACCGGATGGTCGTGCCCGCGTCGGCATGTCGGCCGCGGCGATCAGTCAGGTCATGCCCGGTCGAATCGACCTGGGAACGAGTCGAGCAGGGAGAACACGTGTCGTACGACGCAAGCGCAATCACTGTGCTTGAAGGTCTCGAGGCAGTCCGCAAGCGGCCGGGGATGTACATCGGCTCGACGGGGGAGCGCGGTCTGCACCACCTGGTGCACGAGGTGGTGGACAACGCCGTCGATGAGGCCATGGCGGGCTACTGCGACACCATCGATGTGACCATCCTGGCCGACGGTGGGGTGCGGGTGGTCGACAACGGCCGCGGCATCCCGGTGGATATCCATCCGGAAGAGGGTCGGCCGGCAGTGGAGATCGTGCTGACCGTGCTGCACGCCGGCGGCAAGTTCGGCGGGAGTGGGTATTCGGTATCGGGAGGGTTGCACGGCGTCGGGGTCTCGGTTGTGAATGCCCTGTCCACCCGGCTGGCCGTCGAGGTGCGCCGGGAGGGGTCGGTGTGGCGCCAGTCGTTCCGCGCCGGGGTCCCTGAAGGGCCGTTGACCAAGGGCGAGCCCACGGACAGCAGTGGCACCGTGATCACCTACTGGGCCGACCCCGACATCTTCGAATCCATCAACTACGACTTCGAGACGCTGGCCACCCGCTTTCAGGAGATGGCGTTCCTGAACAAGGGGCTCACCATCAACCTGACCGATGAACGCGCCGCTCCCCCGCCGGACACCGACCTGGTGTCCGACGACGAGCCCGCGGCCCGCCGCAGCGTCTCCTACCAATACCCCGGCGGGATCGCCGACTTCGTTGCCCACCTGAACGCGACCAAGGGTGCTTCCCATCCGACTGTGGTCAACTTCGGGGGCGACGCTGAAGACGGACGTATGACCGCTGAAGTAGCGATGCAGTGGAACCAGGGATTCAACGAATCGGTATACACCTTCGCCAACACCATCAACACCGTCGGCGGCGGCACCCACGAGGAGGGCTTCCGCACCGCCTTGACGACTCTGATCAACAAGTTCGCCCGCGAGTGGGGGGTGCTGAAGGACAAGGATCCCAACCTCAGCGGGGAGGATATCCGCGAGGGCCTGACCGCGATCGTCTCGCTGAAGCTCACTGAGCCGCAGTTCGAAGGGCAGACGAAAGGCAAACTCGGCAACACCGAGGCGAAGGCCTTCGTGCAGAAGATCGTCAACGATCATCTCGGCGCCTGGTTCGAGGCCAATCCGGCCGAGGGCAAGGGCATCGCACGCAAGTCCGTGGACGCTGCCGCCGTGCGGATGGCCGCCAGGAAGGCCCGCGATCTCGCGCGAAACCGCAAAGGGCTGCTTGGCGGCGCCGGGCTTCCGGGCAAACTCATCGACTGCTCCTCGCGGGATCCCGAAGAGTGCGAGATCTTCATCGTCGAGGGCGATTCCGCCGGCGGCAGCGCCCGCAGCGGCCGCGACCCGCGGATCCAAGCGATCCTGCCGATCCGGGGCAAGATCCTCAACGTGGAGAAGGCACGTATGGACCGGGCGTTGAACAACAACGAGGTCCAGGCGATCGTCTCAGCGCTGGGCACCGGCGTGAAGGAAGAGTTCGACCTCAAGAAGCTGCGCTACCACAAGCTCGTGCTGATGGCCGATGCGGACGTCGACGGACAGCACATCCGGACTCTGTTGCTGACCTTCCTCTTCCGCTTCATGCCTTCCCTGATCGAATCGGGCTTCGTCTATCTGGCCCAGCCGCCGCTGTACAAGGTCGACTGGTCCCAGGGGAAGCCCGACTACGCCTACTCGGACCCGCAGCGGGATGAACTCATCGGACGCGGCCGTGCCGAGGGCCGCAAGCTCAGGCGCGGCGGGGAGGTCCAGCGCTACAAGGGACTGGGGGAGATGAACGCCAGTGAGCTGTGGGAGACGACCATGGACCCCCAGCGGCGACTGGTGCTTCAGGTGGACATCGACAGTGCGGCGGAGGCGGACGAGATCTTCTCCCAGCTGATGGGAGAGGATGTCGTGGCCAGGCGCCGTTTCATCCAGCAGAACGCCGCCGACGTCCGTTTCCTCGACGTCTGACCCAAGGAACCACCTGTGCCTGACGACAACCTCGGGATCGAGACAACGCCGCGCGTCGAACATGTCGAACTGCGCGACGAGATGAAGAAGTCCTACATGGACTACGCGATGTCGGTGATCGTGTCGCGGGCCCTGCCCGATGTGCGCGACGGCCTGAAGCCGGTGCACCGCCGCGTCATCTACGCCATGTATGACGGCGGCTACCGGCCCGACCGGGGATACAACAAGTGCGCACGTGTCGTGGGCGATGTGATGGGCCAGTACCACCCGCACGGCGACAGCGCGATCTACGACACCCTGGTGCGGCTGGCGCAGCCGTGGAGCCTGCGGTATCCGCTGGTGGACGGCCAGGGGAACTTCGGCTCGCCGGGCAACGATCCGGCCGCGGCGATGCGGTACACCGAGTGCCGGATGGCGCAGCTGGCGATGGAGATGGTGCGCGACATCGACGAGGAGACCGTCGATTTCCGGCCGAACTACGACGGCAAGACCGAGGAGCCGGTGGTGCTGCCGTCGCGGTTCCCGAACCTGCTGGTCAACGGCAGCGCCGGCATCGCGGTAGGCATGGCGACGAACATCCCGCCGCACAACCTGCGCGAGGTCGCCGCGGGCGCCCTGTGGGCGCTGGAGCACCCGGACGCGGAGCGCGAAGAACTGCTCGCGGCGCTGATGGAGCGGATCAAGGGGCCCGATTTCCCCACGGGCGGGATCATCGTGGGTCGCCGCGGGATCGACGAGGCCCACCGGACCGGCCGCGGGTCCATCGTGACGCGGGCCAAGGTGGAGGTCGAGGAGGGCCCCCGCAACCGGCAGACCCTCATCGTCACCGAACTGCCCTATCAGGTGAACCCGGACAACCTCCTGCTCAAGATCGCGGAACTGGTCCGGGAGGGCCGCCTGGAGGGAATCCTCGACGTGCGGGACGACTCGTCGTCGCGCACGGGGATGCGCCTGGTGATCGAGCTGAAGCGCGACGCTGTGGCGCAGGTGGTGCTGAACAACCTCTACAAGCACACCCAGCTGCAGGACTCCTTCGGAGCCAACATGCTGGCTCTGGTCGACGGCAAGCCCCGCACCCTGTCGCTGGACCAGTTCGTCACCCACTGGATCGGCCATCAGATAGAGGTCATCCAGCGCCGGTCGCGCTACAGGCTGCGCAAGGCCGAGGAGCGGGCGCACATCCTGCGCGGGTATCTCAAGGCGCTGGACGCGATCGACGAAGTCGTGGCGCTGATCAGGCGATCGGCGACGGTGGAGGCCGCCCGCACCGGGTTGATGGAGCTGCTGGACATCGACGAGATCCAGGCCACGGCGATCCTCGACATGCAGCTGCGCCGGCTGGCGGCCCTGGAGCGGCAGAAGATCGTCGACGAGTACGAGGATCTGATGACCCGCATCGCCGACCTCAAGGACATCCTCGCCCGCCCGGACCGGCAGCGGCAGATCGTCGCGACCGAACTGACCGCGATTGTGGACAAGTACGGCGACGAGCGCCGCACCGAATTCGCCCCGTGGGAGGGCGACATGGCGGATGAGGACTTCATCGCCGAGGCCGACGCGGTGGTCACCATCACCCGCGACGGCTACGCCAAACGCACCCCGCTGGACCTGTACCGGTCCCAGCGCCGCGGCGGTCGGGGTGTGCGGGGTGCCCAGCTGCGCGCCGACGACGTCGTGCAGCACCTGTTCGTCACCACCACCCACCACTGGATCCTCTTCCTGACCACCCAGGGCAGGGTCTACCGGGCCAAGACCTACCAGCTGCCGGAGGTGGGCCGCGACGGCAAGGGCCAGCACGTGGCGAATCTGCTGGCGTTCCAGCCCGGCGAGGAGATCGCCCAGGTGGTCACCCTGCGGACCTATGCCGATGCCCCCTACCTCGTGCTGGCCACCCGGTACGGCAGGATCAAGAAGACCTCGCTCAGCGAGTACAACTCACCCCGCAGCGGGGGCATCATCGCGGTCAACCTGTTGGAGGGCGACGAGGTCATCTCCGCGGAACTGATCGGGTCGGGGGATGATCTGCTGCTGACCAGCCGCAAGGGCATGTCGGTGCGGTTCACCGCCGACAACCACCAGCTGCGCCCGATGGGGCGGGCCACCAGCGGTGTGGGCGGAATCAGGCTGCGTCCCGGCGACGAACTGCTGTCGATGGAGGTGGCGCGCGAGGGCACCTTCGTGGTCACCGTGACCGACGCCGGGTTCGGCAAGCGGACGCCGATATCGGAGTGGAGCCGGAAGAACCGCAACATCCAAGGCGTGCGGGCGATGAAACTGGTCTCCGAGCGCGGCGGCCTGGTGGGGGCGCTGGTATGCGAGGAACGCGACGAACTCCTGGCCATCGCCGACAGCGGTGTGGTCATCCGCACACCTGTGGCGGATGTACGCGCCACCGGCAGGGATACGATGGGGGTGTCCCTCATGGGGCTGGGGCGGGGCCAGTCCGTCGTGGCGGTTGCCCGGGCGGCCGAAAGGGACCTCGAACCCGAACCCGACGACGACTCCGGCGCCACCGCGGGGTCGGAGTCGGGGGAAACGTCGCCACTGGCAGGGCCGGAAGGTAGTCTCGCCCTGACAGAGGGACCGGAAGAAGCCCGTACTGTGGCCGGAACAACAGATCTCGAGTCACCGCACGACGGCGACACAGAGGAGGACACGAGATGAATCCGCCAGCGTCCGCCCGATCCGTGGACGAACAGGGCAGTCCCCAGCCTCGCGTTGTGCCGTCCGGCGGTGCCACCGTAGCTTCCGGGCGCGCGGCGCCCCCCCCAACGGGCGGCACGGAGAGTCCTGCCGCCAAGTCCGCGAATAGCGGGTCCTCGTCCTCCCGCAAGGAAGACGCCGACAAGAAGCCCAACCGTGCCGACGCCCCGGCGCCGAAGGCCCGGGCCCGTCACGCCCATCTGTTCGTCACCCATTTCGATCCTTGGTCGGTGATGAAGAACGCCTTCATGATGTCGGTGGCGATCGCTGTGGTGATTCTGGTGGCCGTCGCCGCGCTGTGGTCGATGCTGGCATTGAGTGGGACACTGGACTCGGTCACCAGGACGATCACCGACATCGCCGGCGAGGGCTCCAACACACTGGACATGGCCGACCTGTTCTCATTCTCCCGCGTTATCGGGGTGGCGTCAGTGCTGGCTGGGCTCGAGGTGATCCTCGTGACTGCGCTGGCGACGCTCTTCGCGTTCCTGTACAACATCGCGGTCGGGATCACCGGTGGTCTGCAGGTGACCCTCACGGATGATTCCTGAGCCGGACTCCCCGGTTTAACTTCCTCCCGACCCCTCGCTATCCTGCAAGGGTTGCGGGCCTATAGCTCAGCCTGGTTAGAGCGCTTCCCTGATAAGGAAGAGGTCGATGGTTCAAGTCCATCTAGGCCCACGCGTGGTTCCGTGGATTCCTGCGGTGCGTCTCGCCAAGTGAAGGGAAGACCGCTATGAAGAAACTGTTGCTTGTAGCCGCTGTGGCGGGCGGGGCCTACCTGGTTTACCGCCAGGTGATGGCGTCACGTGCAGAGGACGATCTGTGGAGTGAGGCGACCAATGCGCCCGATTTCACCTCGGCCTATGACGAGGCCGCAGCCGAATCCGGGGACGAGGAGACTCCCTGACCCGACAGGGGGCGTAGCTCAACTGGCAGAGCACCGCCTTTGCAAGGCGGGGGTTGAGAGTTCGAGTCTCTTCGCCTCCACTGCGCTCCGATCGTATTCGGTGCGACCTCGGGCCGATGGCGTCAGCCGACTCCGGCCTTCCGTGAGAGACTGGGCGGGTGGCTGACAAGACCCTGGCAACCCTGCACACATCTATGGGTGGCATCACCATCGAGTTGCTCCCAAACCATGCGCCGAAGACCGTCCGGAATTTCGTCGGTCTGGCACAAGGGGACATCGAGTGGACCCACCCGGGAACGAGGCGCAAGTCCTCGGATCCGCTCTACAACGGAGTGGTCTTCCACCGAGTGATCCAGGGCTTCATGCTGCAGGGCGGTGACCCGCTGGGAACAGGCACAGGTGGCCCCGGCTACCGGTTCGCCGACGAGATCCACCCCGAGCTCGTCTTCGACAAGCCGTACCTGTTGGCGATGGCCAACTCAGGGCCCAACACCAACGGATCTCAGTTCTTCATCACCACCGCGGCCACGCCTTGGCTGAACGGCAAGCACACGATCTTCGGCCGGGTGGTTGCCGGCACAGATGTGGTGGATGCCATCGACAAGGTTCGCACCAACCGGCAGGACCGCCCCGTCGACGATGTCGTGATCGAATCGATCACGGTGGAACAGGTGGGATCCTGACCGAGGGGGCTCCGGCTGCCGCAGCCCCATCGTGCTACCGGCACCCGGAGCGGGAGACCTACATCCGCTGTTCCCGGTGCGACAAGCCGATTTGCCCCGACTGCATGATCGCGGCCCCAGTGGGGTTCCAGTGCCCCGAATGCGTCGCCGAGGCCCGCCGGTCATCACGTGACGTCGTCACCCCCATGGGGGGCGAGGTCGTCGCGGACACCTATGTCACCAAGGCCCTGATCGGCGTCAACGTGGGTCTGTTCGTGGTGGGAATGCTGGCAGGTCTCGGTGCGGTAGCCCAGCAGTGGGGGATGTACCCGGCGGCGGTGTCGTTGGGCGGGGAGTGGTGGCGACTCGTGACCGCGGCGTTCCTGCACGGCGGTGCGCTGCACTTGGGCTTCAACATGCTCGTCTTGTGGTGGGTGGGCCGGCCGGTGGAGACGCTGCTGGGCCATGTGCGGTTCATCGTGCTGTATCTGATGTCGGCTCTTGGCGGAACGGTCGCATCGTATGCGTTCAGCCCGCTCAACACGCTGTCGGTGGGCGCAAGCGGTGCGATCTTCGGTCTGATGGCGGCCCTGCTGGTTGCTGGTCGTTCCATCAAGGCCGACGTCAACCAGATCGCGGTCCTGCTCGGGATCAACTTCCTCATCGGCTTCGTGGTCGCGGGGATCGATTGGCGTGCCCACCTGGGTGGTGCGATCGTCGGGGCCGCTGTCGCGGCGGTGCTGGCGTATGCGCCGAAGCAGAGCCGGGTGTTGTGGCAGACCCTCGGTGTGCTCGGCATCGCCGGGATACTCGTGGTGATCCTCATGCTGCGCACCGGACAGATCCAGGCGCAACTGGCGCTACTCGATGGCAGCGGGGAGCCTGCGGCCGCGCCTGCTGAGCAGCGCTAGCACGATTCCCGCGATGACTATCAACCCGCCGAAGATCTGCGCCGGCGCCAGCAATTCGTCGAACAGCCACCAGGCCACGATGGCAGATCCGATCGGCTCGGCGGTGGCGAGCACGCTGACAGTGGTTGCGGGTATGAAACGCATGGCGGCGGTCTCCGCACCGAAGGGGACGACGGTGCCGAGGGCAACCACCCACAGCAGCAGCAGGAGGGCTTGAGCGGTCCCGCCGCCCAACGCCGCCGGCAGGGGTACGGCCGCCGCCGGCGTGACGCTCCACCAGGCGGCGGTGAGACCGGTGAACCCGACGGCCGTCCAGACGACGGCGGAAACCCCGAATCCCCAGAAGGTGACGACAATCGGATCGGATCGCTGGATGAGGTGTTCCCCCATGATGAAGTAGGCGGCGAAGGCCAGGCTGCACGCGAGTCCGGCGGCCACTCCGACCGGGTCCAGGCCCGCGAGCCCGGCGCCCGCCACGATGGCCAGGCCGACAGTGGTCAGTCCCAACGCCGGCCAGAGCAGCCAGCTGACGGGTTGCTGTTGGACGAACCGTGCCCACAGGGCCACCCACAACGGGGCGAGGTACTCCAGCAGGAGCGCCAATCCGATGGGGATTCGCGAAATCGCTTCGAAGTACAACAGCGGCATGACGCTGAGGCCGACGACGCCGTACGCCACCAGTACGTTCCAGTCGCGCCGGGGGATCCGCCACAGATTCCGCCGGAACAGCGCGACGGCGACGGCCAGCAGAACAGCCGATCCGACGGAGCGGACACCCGACAGGGCCCCAGCCGAGATGCCGCTGTCCAGCAGGATCCGGGAGACCCCGGCGTTCACCGAGAACGCGACGACGCCGAGGAGCACCAGTGCGACGGCCGCCGATTCCCGGGACGTCGAACTGGAATGCACGTGCGAGTGTAGCGGGGGCGGTCATCCACAGCCTTTCCCCAACCGGGGATAACTACGCCGGTGTAATCACAGCGTTGTTAGTTATCCCCCGCGACTGTGGACAGTTGTGGATATCGATGTGACCAAGAACGCACCCCACTGACAACCAGTAGTGGCCGCAGCACGCACTGTTCAGTACGAAATGTCCGGTTTGCACCGTGGAAACAAGTCGAGAACGTTCAGTAGTCGATGCTGACGCAGCGTTGCTCAGGGGTGTGCTGGCTGTGGAGGAACTGGCGATTTACTGTGGATAACCTATTCCCACTTGGTAGCAAGCACGAATCCCATCCCGATGAAGACGAACCCGATGGCAACGTTCCACCCGGCCAGCGGACCCATCACCGGATTCTCCGGAGCGATGTACCACACAACGATCCACGCCAGGCCGATGAGGAACATCGCGACCATGACCGGTGCGAGCCAACGGGAACCGCCGATTCGAACCGGCGTGCGCTTCTCGGTCTCGGCATTCCCGTGGGACTCCGGCGGCGGGGTGTAGGCCTGCTTCTTGCGGCGGCGCGACTCGGGCACAACTCTCCCTTCGGGGTGGACGATCCCATCATGCCTTACGCAGCGACGCTGCGTGGACTGCGAACCGGTGTCCGGCAGCCGCGTCCCAGTTACGCTGGGGTGTTCCCAGACTGGAGACCGAATGACAGACCCGCAGCCGCGACCGCAACTGACGCGCAGCCGCCGCGTCATCGGTGTTGTCGGGGAAGTGCTGATCACGCTGGGCGTTCTGGTGCTGCTCTTTGTCGTGTGGCAGCTGTGGTGGACCGACGTCCTTGCTGGCCGCGCCCAGGCGGAGGCGCGCGGCGATTTGCAGCGGGAATGGACGATCGGGAGCGCTGACCAGCAACTGCCCCCGGGCGTCGCTCCGGCCTACGGCAAGGCCTTCGGCCTGATGTACGTGCCAGGGCTTCGGGATCGCGCCTGGGGAGTTCCGATCATCGAGGGTACGGAGCACGACCTGCTGTCCGATGGTGTGGGCCATCATGTCGGGACGGCCTTGCCGGGTGAACCGGGCAACTTCGCCGTGGCCGGACACCGCACAACGTACGGTGCCCCCTTCGCCGACATCGATACCCTGGCCCCTGGTGATCAGGTGATCGTGGAGACGGCCAAGGGATGGTACGTCTACGAGTTGCGGCGAGATCGGATCATCAACTACTGGGAGGGCTGGGTACTCGATCCCGTGCCCGGCGAGCCACGGGACACGGGGCCGACCCGGGAGTTGATCACCATCTACGCTTGCCACCCGAAATTCTCCATGGCCCAGCGCTATGTCTGGTTCGGGCGCCTGGTTGACGAATACCGCAAGTCGGCGGGCACACCCCCGGCGATCGATAGATACGGGGGCGCCTGACATGTACGCCTGGTTGTGGCAGCATCTGCCCGGCCCCACCGCCGTCCGGGGACTGCTGGCAGCCCTTCTCGCGGCGATCGCAGTGGTGGTCCTGTTCACGTGGGGGTTCCCGTGGGTGGAATCCCACCTGGAGTACGACGACACTCAGGTGCCACAATCGCAGCAGCCCGAGGGAGCGGCCCGATGACGGTGCGGATCCTCGTCGTGGACAACTACGACTCGTTCGTGTTCAACCTGGCGCAGTACCTGGCGCAACTCGGTGCGGATGTGGCGGTGCGCCGAAACGACGAGGTTTCCGCCGACGCCGTCACCGACTACGACGGCGTCCTGCTCAGCCCTGGGCCGGGGACACCCGCCGATTCCGGTGTCTGCCGACAGATCGTCGCGGAGTTCGGCAGCCGGATCCCCATCCTGGGGGTTTGTCTGGGGCACCAGGCGATCGCCGAGGTCTACGGCGGCGTGGTGGAACGTGCGCCTGAACTGCTTCACGGCAAGACCTCGGTGATCGAGCACGACGGTGAGGGAGTCTTCCGGGGGATCCCGTCGCCCTTCACTGCCACCCGCTATCACTCCTTGGCCGTCGATCCCCGCAGCGTGCCCGCATGCCTGCAGGTCAGCGCACGGACGCCCAGCGGTGTCATCATGGGGCTCCGGCACCGCAGCGACCCGGTGGAAGGTGTCCAGTTCCACCCGGAGTCCGTGTTGACCGAATACGGTCACTTGTTGCTGGCGAACTGGCTGGTCGGCTGTGGGGACGCGGGTGCGCCCGACCGTGCGGACGGCCTCAGCCCGGTGGTGGGCTGAGGCCGCGCACGACTACGGTGCGGTGTCACCTTCCGCCACCGGGGGTGGCAGGGCGTCCGGCGCCGTCGATTGGCCTTGGCGCTCCGGATTCTGCTGGTTCTGATCGGTGACCGTTGGCGATGGAGTGGGCGACGGGGTGGGCGACTCGGTGATCGTCGTGGCCACCGTGATCACCACGTTGTCTCCCCGCGAGGCCTGGGACCCCGCACCCGGGTCCTGATCCACGACGGTACCGGGGGTCTCGGTGCTCTCCACCGCCACGACCGAGACCCGCAATCCCACGCTGGACAACGCAGCCCGAGCCTGCTGCTCGGTGTTGCCGATCACACTGGGCACCGTGACCAGTCCGTTCGAGACGGTGATGTCCACCGTGGTGCCGCGCGGTGCCGAGGTTCCCTCGTCGGGTGCCTGGCTGAGAACGTAGCCGTCCGGTTGATCCGAGTCTCGGGTCTCAACGTCGCCGAGCGCCAGATCCGACAGCTCAAGCTGCTTGCGGGCCGCATCCGGACTTGTCATTCCCACCACGTTGGGGACGATGGTCTCGCCGGGACCGCCTGACACGGTCACATCAACGCCTTGGCCCTTTTCCAGCTGCTCACCCGCCGCGGGGTCCTGCTTCAGTACGGTCCCCTCCTCCTTGTCGGACGAGACTGTCGTCTCCTGGCCCAGCCGGAGGCCTTCGGCGTTCAGCGTGTTCTCGGCCTGATCGACCGACATGTTCACCACGCGGGGGACTTGGACCTGTTCGACGTCGCTGGTACCCAGCAAGGTGCTGCCCAACGCCCACGCTCCCGCGCCGAGGAGTAGCACGCCGGCGATGATTGCCGCCCACAACCACGGGGATCTCTTCTTGCCGTCCTCATCATCCGACAATGGTTGGGCTGTGGCCGGGAGTACCTGGGTCGGCTCCGGATCCGTCACCACCGGAACGGGCGCGGTGACTGGGGCGCCGACGATGGCGCTGTCCACATCAACTTTGAACTCCGCCGCCGACTGGTAGCGCTGATCGGGGCTCTTCGCCAGGGCCCGCAGCACGATTGCGTCCACCTGCGGAGTCACCTGGCTGTCGAGTTGCGACGGCGGGACGGGTTGTTCGCTGACGTGCTGGTAGGCCACCGACACCGGCGACTCGCCGACGAACGGGGGTCGGTCGGTCAGCAGTTCGAAGAGCACGCACCCGGTGGAGTAGAGGTCGGAGCGGGCGTCCACAACTTCGCCCTTCGCCTGCTCCGGCGACAGGTACTGTGCGGTTCCCATCACCTGGGATGTGGCCGTCATCGTCTGGCCGTGCGACGCCAGCGCCCGGGCGATCCCGAAGTCCATCACCTTGACGTCGCCGGACTTCGTGATCATCACGTTGGCCGGTTTGATGTCGCGGTGCACGATCCCATGGCGGTGGCTGTAGTCCAGCGCAGCCAGGGTTTGTGAGGTGATGTCCAGGGCACGCTCGGGCAGCAGCCGACGTCCGCTGGACATCAGTTGGCGCAGCGTCATGCCATCGACATATTCCATGACGATGTACGGCACGGTCACCGAACCCGGCCCGCTGCCGAGGGTGTCCTCCCCGGTGTCGTAGACCGCGACGATGTTGGGGTGGTTCAAAGCGGCGGCGCTGTGAGCCTCGCGACGGAACCTCTGGTGGAACGACGGATCGCGGGCCAGTTCGGGGCGCAGGATCTTCACCGCCACCCGCCGGCCGAGCCTCAGGTCGTAGCCCTCATGGACCTCGGCCATGCCGCCGCGGCCCAGCATCTCGCCGATCTCGTAGCGTTCGCCGAGCATGGTCGTGCCCGAACCCTCGGGAACGACGGGGCCGGAACCGGCGAGGTCGCCCATCGTGGATTCGTCAGGCGCACCCGATTGGCCGGGGGTGCCGCCGGACCCGATGTGCTCGTCGCTCATCCTGCCTCCTCATGCATTCGCATCCCATGATGACGCACGCAGGACACTGCTCTGATCACCGACTCAGCACCGCCGACATGACCGACCTCGCGATCGGGGCCGCCAGTGAGTTCCCGCTGCCCCCCGCTTTCTCCAGCACGACGGCAACGGCGACCTCGGGTGAGTCGGCGGGGGCGAAGGACACGAACCAGACCGTGTCGGGCTCGCCGTCGCCGTTCTCCGCGGTGCCGGTCTTGCCCGCGACACGAACTCCGGGGATCGCCCCGTTGCCGCCGGTGCCCCGATCGACCACCTGGACCATCATCTCAGTCAGCGCCCGGGCGTTTTCGGGTGCCATAGCCTGCCCGAAAGTCTCCGGCAACGTGGTATCCAGCACAGTGAGGTCGGGGCTGCTGATCTCGGACACCAGATACGGGTTGAGGACCGAACCCCTGCGGGCCACGGCGGCGACCACTTGTGCCATGTTCAGCGCGGTTGCCCGCACGTCGTACTGGCCGATCCCGGTCAGCGCGGTCTGGGCCGGGTCGGGGTCCGTGGGGTAGCGTCCCGCCGCCGCAGGCATCGGCACGTTGAAGCTGGTGCCGAAACCGAACTTCTCCGCCTGGGCGCGGATGGCGTCGTCGCCCAACTGGTCTGCAAGCCAGGCGAAAGCCGTGTTGCACGACACCACCAACGCTTCGGTCAGGGTGAGCTTGCCGCTGGGGGAGCAGGCCGTGCGGGAGGCGTTTCGCAACTGGGTGGAACTTCCCGGCAGCGTGTATACGGCTGGGCCGGGGATCACCGTTTGCGGCGTGAACTGTCCGGACTCCAGTGCGGCGGCGGCAACCACCACCTTGAAGGTGGAACCCGGCGGATTGGCCGATGCCAGCGGCCGGTTGAGCAGTGGTTCCGCGGGATCGCTGGTGAGTTCCTTGTAGTACCGCTGGATGTCCCGGGAGTTGTGCGACGACAGCCGGGTGGGGTCGAAGGACGGGGACTGTACCAGCGCCAGGATGCGGCCGGTGCTGGGTTCCAGCGCTGCCACCGCTCCGCGCCGGCCCGCCAGTCCGGAGAACGCCGCGGCCTGTGCCGCGGAATCCAGTCCCAGCGACACCGCTCCGCCCTGCGGATCCCGGCCGGCGAGGAGCTGCTGCAGCCGGTCGAACAACAACCGGTCGTCGGTGCCCGACAGCACCCGGTTCTCAGCCTTCTCCACGCCGGTCGCGCCGTAGACCTGTGAGTAGAAGCCCGTGGCCGGGGCGTACAGCGGACCGTCGGGGTACTGCCGCAGGTACTTCAAGTCGCCGTCTGTCTCGGTGCTATTCGCGACAGCGCGGCGTCCGACCAGGATGGGGCCGCGCTCCCTGCTGTATTCCTGCAGCAGCGCCCTGGCGTTGCCGCCGGCGGTGCGGTATTCGTCGGCTTTGAACATCTGCACATAGGTGAGGTTGGCCAGCACGGCGATGAGCAGGATCGCGAACACGCCGGCCAGTCGCACCAGGCTGCGCGTCATAGCCGCACCACCTGGGTCATCTCCTGGTCGGGGGAGGTGACCACCGGATCCGGCCGGCGGGTGATGTGGGACACGCGCAGGAGCAGCGCCACCATCATCCAGTTGGCGATCAGGGCCGAGCCGCCGGCGGACAGGAACGGCGTGGTCAGGCCGGTCATCGGGATGAGTTTGGTGACCCCGCCCACGACAACGAACACCTGCAGCGCGAACACGATGGACAGGCCCGCGGCCAACAGCCGGCCGAAGGCGTCGCGGCAGGCGACGGCGGTCCGCAGGCCGCGCTGGACGAGGATCGCGTAGAGCAGCATGAGTGCGAACATGCCGGTGAGCCCCAACTCCTCCCCGAACGACGACAAGATGAAGTCACTGCTGGCGAACGGCACCAGTTGTGGATAGCCCTGGCCCCAGCCGGTGCCGAGCAGACCGCCGTTGGCCAAGCCGTACAGCGACTGGACGATCTGGTAGCCGGCGTCGTTGGCATATTCGAACGGGTCCAGCCAGATCTCCACCCGGGTACGCACATGGCCGAACGCCAGGTACAGCAGCGTCGCACCAACCAGGAACATCACCAGGCCCAACACCACCCAGCCGACGCGTTGCGTGGCGACGTAGAGCATGGCGACGAACAGCCCGAAGAAGATCACGGCCGTTCCCAGGTCGGTCTCGAAGGCCATGATCGCCAACGCCAGCAACCAGCCCGCGATGAGCGGGCCGGTGTCCCTCGCGCGGGGCAGGGACACCCCGAACACTTTGCGGCGCACCGTGGCCAGCGAGTCCCGGTGGGTGGTGAGGTAGCCCGCTAGGAAGACGGTCAGGACGATCTTGGCCAACTCGCCGGGCTGGAAGGTCAGCGATCCCACCTTGATCCACAAGGTGGCCCCGTTGACCGTGTGCCCGATGCCGGGGAACAGCGGCAGCAGCAGCAGGAACACCCCCAGCAGCAGCGAGATGTAGGTGTACCGCTGCAGTTTCCGATGGTCGCGGACCAGCAGCAGAAGAGCCGCAAGGAGTGCGACGCCGAGCAGGGTCCACGTCAACTGGCCGAAGGCCTCCGGGGTGGGCTCGGGGCTGCCGTTCTCGGCTGCGCGCTGCGATGCGGCGATGTCCAGCCGATAGATCATGGCCAGGCCCAGCGAGTTGAGCAGGAAGGCGGTGGGCAGCAGCACCGGCTCTGCGTATGGCGCCAGGGCGCGCACCGCGGCGTGTGCCACGAGTCCGGCGCCGCCCATGATCGCCACAGCGGTCCAATACCGGCTCGGCAGGCCCAGCCCCGTCCCCCAGCCGACGTTCGCCAGCGCTACAGATCCGACGAACCAGGCGAACAGCAGCAGGCCCAGTTCCTGATTGCGCCGCGTGGGTTGCCGCGCGGGCTCCTGCCGCCGCACGGCTTGGTCGGCGGTCATGCCGTCTTCAGCGGCGGCGGACAGCCGTCGCCCTTGGGGTTGTCTTCACATTTCTTGGCTTCTTCGCGCAGGTCCGATGCGATTCCCAGGGCGGCATCCAACGATGGGGCGTCGATTCCGGACTCCAGGCGCGTCTGGTCGTAGTCGGGAAGCCGGGCCACCGGCAGATCGGTCTGCTGCTCTAGTCGCTGGAGCGGGAACGGCCCCAAGGACCCGTCCACACCGTGGAAGATCGCGACGTTGCCGTCCTGGGCCGCGACGTACCACTGCTGGGATAGCCACCACGTCAGGGCCACCCCCAGCAGGGCGAACAGTGCGACCAGGATCCCGACACCGGCCAGGGCGGCAGTGAGCCAGGTCGGACGGTGCGTGCCCGCCGCCGGCACGGGCGCGACGGGTGTCTCGGACTCCGGGGGGGTTGGCTGGCGCGAGTCGCGGGGGTACATCTGGTTGGGGTCGATCTGCTCGTCCACCGGCCAGGGGACGTTGGGCAGGCGGGCGCGGTTGCCGGGCTCGCCCGCCGCACCCACCACAACGGCACTTCTGTCAGCACCGCCGTTGCCACCAGGGCCATCATCGACCACCTCGGCTACCACCACGGTGACGTTGTCGGGGGCGCCCGCCTCCAGGGCCATGTCGACCAGCCTGGTCACCGCCCCGGTGGGATCGGGCACCGAGGACATGACATCGGCAAGGGCGCTGTCCGGGACGACCCCCGACAGACCGTCGCTGCACAGCAGGAACCGGTCACCGGGGCGGGTCTCGCGTACCGAGAGATCGGCCTCCACGGGGTGGATGCCGTCCACGGCTCGGTTGAGCAGGTTGCGCCTCGGGTGGCGGGTGGCCTCTTCGGCTGTGATCTCCCCCGCATCCACGAGACTCTGCACATACGTGTGGTCTTTGGTGATCTGCATCAGGGTGTCATCCCGGAGCAAGTACGCCCGCGAGTCCCCCACGTGGACCACGGTGACAATGTTGTCGTGCCAGGAGAGCCCGGTGACGGTTGTGCCCATGCCCTGGTTGCCGGGGTCGGCCGCGATGACGTCGCCGATTCGTTCGCTGAGCAGATCCACCCCTCCGGCGAGTTGCTCCAGCAGCTCGTCGTCGGGAACCTCCTCGGTGGCCAGTTCGGCGAAGGTCGCCACGGCCATGGCGCTGGCAAGTTCGCCGGCCGCGTGTCCGCCCATGCCGTCGGCGACCATCAACAGGTGGCTGTCGGCGAAGCCGCTGTCCTCGTTGCCGGGCCGGCGCAGCCCCACGTCGGAGCGGGCTGCATAGCGCAGGTGATGCCCCCCGTTCACTTGCGCACCTGCATCACGCTGCGGCCCACGCGCAACGGCACTCCCGCCGGCAGGACGGTCGGGCGGCTGATCCGGGTCTTGTCGAGCCAGGTGCCGTTGGTGGAGTTGAGGTCCTCCACGACCCATTGCTCATCGGCGGGGTAGATCCGGGCGTGGTGGTTGGACGCATAGTCGTCGTCCAGCACCAAGGTGCTGTCCGGCGCCCTGCCGATGGTCACCGGGGTGGTGCCCAGCGGGACCACGGTGCCGGAGAGGGCGCCTTCGGTGACCACCAGCCGGGAAGCACGGCCGCTGCTGCGCGTTCGGCGCGGCCTGGCGGACGCCGGCGCCGCGGGCGCCAACGGGACCGGTTGGGCTTCCCGAGGAGCACGAAGATCGCGCCGCAGCACGCTGAGGGTGTAGAAGACCCCGACCCACAGCAGCACCAGGAACCCGAGGCGCAAGAGCGTCAGGGCAAGTTCCGACATCAGACGTCCCGGTAGGTGATCACTGTGGAGCCGAGCTGGATCCGTGCGCCGTCGTACAAGGAGACCTCGGCGACCCTGCGGCCCTCGACCAGCGTTCCGTTCGTGGAACCCAAGTCCCGCAGCACCACGGGCAGCCCCAGAACGATCTCGGCGTGGGCCCTGCTGATGCCCGGGTCGTCGATCTGGATGTCCGCCCCGGCGCCTCGGCCGATCCGGGTACGGCTGCGGGTCAACGGCCAGGACTGGGATCCGATGATGAGCCGGGGATGCCCCGTCATCGGGCCCGGGGAGACCGGGACAGGTGCCTGCGGCGACGGGTTTGCGTCCCGCAGCGCCTGGCTGCGGATGTTGAAGACGCCGGTCTCCAACGTCGGGTCCTCCGCGAAGTCCACATCGACCGGCCCGAGGAAGGTGTAGCGCTGCTCGGCCGCGTATTCCCTGGCGACGTCCGCCAACTCGGCACGCATCTGCTGGTCGTAGATGTCCAACCGCTCGAGGTCGGCGGTGGACAGTTCGACGGTGAACACGTTGGGCACGACGGTCCGGCCCTTGCTCACGATGGCGGCGCGGGTGTCCATCTCCCGCTGGACACGAGAAGCCAGCTCGACGGGCTCGACAACAGCTCGGAAGGCCTTGGCGAAGGTGCCGTTCACCAACTGATCGAGACGTTGCTCGAAGTTGTCCAACAGGCCCACGTCGACCTCCCTTCCTCATCCTCCGCTGATGCTATCTGCGTGCGGTGGCTACCGCGGTCTATCGCGGGGTTCGGCGCGCTGCGGCGGTGCTATTCTTGGCGGGCATTGCGCGAGTGGCGGAACAGGCAGACGCGCACGGTTCAGGTCCGTGTGCCCGCAAGGGCGTGGGGGTTCAACTCCCCCCTCGCGCACAACGCTAGGTGGCTGAAAGCCGGTTCCCGCGCCCGACGAACCCACACGGGGACCGGGCTCGCCATCGGCGCGAATACCATCACAGGATGGCGCAGACAGGTCCGTTCTCTCCAGATCGCGGCGCACGGGGCACGACCCCGGACCGGTCGCCGGAACTGGGCGGGAGCGGTCCACACATGCTTCGGGTAGCCCTTCGCAAGAGGGCTCCCGGCTGCGATGCCCAAGGACTCGGCCCCTGGATCGCTCGACTACTGCCCCGGGAAGGATTCCCAGCGCTGCGCTCGGTGGACATTGCCCGGACCCCTGCGGGCAAGCCGTTCTTCCCGCAGCATCCGCAGATCCGGTTCAACCCCTCCGACAGCGGTGGTTGGCGGGCGCTGGCGGTGTCGGAGACGACAGAGGTCGGGATCGACATCGAACGGGTGCGCACCGTGCCGCGGGCCGAGGCCATCGCCCGGCGGTTCGCGGGTCCCGGGTGGCTGCCGGCCGACGAGCCGGAAAGGTCTGCGGTGTTCCTCAGGGAATGGACGATCCGCGAGGCGTTGGTGAAGGCCACCGGCGAGGGACTGAGCGGCGTCGGCCGCTTGACCGAAGTTGATGCACCCGAGGGCGGGTTGCGCGGATTCACCGACCCCGCCGGGGACCTGTGGACCGCGCGGCACGTCGACCTGCCGGGGGTGCCGGAGCTGGTGTGCGCCGTTGCCGGCCGCGGGAGAGTCGCGGTGGCGTCGATCAGGGTCGACGTCGGGGAAAGCGCCGCATCCGCTGCAGATCTCGGGCAGTGTGGCGCTAGAGGTTGCGGCTAGGGAGGCTTGCAGATGGACAGCCACTACTTCGACATCGAAGCTGTCATGGATCTCCAGGACATCATCGCCTCGCTGCAAGACCTCGAGGATGACGAGTTCACCCAGCGTGGTCTGACTGTCACCGGCACCTGGGATGAGGTGGATGACCCCGTCCTGATCGGCCCAGACGGAACCCCGGTGGACACCTGGAAAGAGGGCTACCCCTACGACGAACGCATGTCGCGGCATGACTACGAGCGTACGAAGCGGCTGCTGCAGATCGAGTTGCTGAAGATGCAGGGCTGGGTCAAGGAGACCGGCCAGCAGGTCTGCATGCTCTTCGAGGGTCGAGACGCCGCCGGGAAGGGGGGGACCATCAAGCGGTTCATGGAGCACCTCAACCCGCGCGGCGCGACGGTGGTGGCGCTCACCAAACCCAGCGACCGCGAACGGGGGCAGTGGTACTTCCAGCGGTATGTGCAGCATCTGCCCAGTGCAGGTGACATCGTGCTGTTCGACCGCTCCTGGTACAACCGGGCCGGCGTCGAACGGGTGATGGGTTTCTGCCCGGACGACGACTACTCCGAATTCATGCGGCAAACACCGGACTTCGAGCGGATGCTGGTCAGGTCGGGCGTCCGGCTGTTCAAGTTCTGGTTCTCGGTGTCCCGCAAGGAACAGGTGACCCGATTCACGATCCGCCGGATCGATCCAGTCCGGCAGTGGAAGCTCAGCCCCATGGATCTCGCCTCCCTGGACCGGTGGGATTCCTACACCGAGGCCAAAGAGGCCATGTTCTGGTACACCGATACCGAGTGGGCGCCGTGGACCGTTGTGCGCAGCAACGACAAGAAGCGCGGCCGACTGGAAGCGATGCGCTGGGTGCTGTCGCAGTTGGACTATCCGGACAAGGACGAATCGATCGTGGGAACACCGGATCCGAACATCGTCGGACCGCCCTCGACCATCTACGAGACCGGTGAGAACACCGGGCGCGTCTACCCGCAACTGTCATGAGCGGTTCTGGACCGCCGACTGGCAAGCGCGACGCACCCCCGCTGAGCCGGATCCCGGACTGGCTGACGCGCGTCGGCGCGTCGGCCTGGTTGACGTTGGGGATCATCGCGCTGATCGTTGTGCTGTACCTCGGCCTGGCCCAGCTCTCCGGGCTGATCATCCCGCTGGTGGTCGCCGTGGTTATCGGCGCACTGTTCCACCCAGTCGTGGATCGGCTGCAGGCCATGGGAACCCCCCGATCCGTCGGGGCGGCACTAGTCCTGCTCGGGCTGGTTGCCATCACCGTGTTCGCCATCTACCTGGCGGTCAAGGGTGTGATCGACCAGGGCGAACTGATCGTCCGGCAGGTCGAGGACGGCTGGGCCGTGGTGCAATCGTGGCTCTCCGACCAGGGCATCAGCCTGGAGAATCTGAGCAACCTGTGGAGCTCGGTGTCGAGCGGCGCCTCCGGCGGCGCGGGCGGGCTGATCAGCGCAGGCTTCTCCAGCGCCACGGCGTTCCTGCTGGGCCTGTTCATCGGCACCTTCCTGCTCTACTACCTGCTGAAGGACTGGAAGCTGATCAGGGACTGGGCCGCCCAGCACCTCGGGCTGCCGCATGACCTGGGGTCCGACCTGATCGACGACGCCACCGACTCGGTGCGCCGCTATTTCGCCGGCCTGGCCATAGCCAGCATCCCGGTGTCGATCCTGATCGGGCTGACGATGGTGGTGCTGGACCTGCCGCTGGCTTTCACGGTGGCCGTGGTCACCTTCGTCACATCGTTCATCCCCTACCTCGGGGCGATCATCAGCGGGGCGTTCGCAGTGCTCGTGGCCCTGGGTGCTGGGGGGCTGACCGACGGGATCATCATGCTCGTGGTCATCCTGCTGACCCAGAACATGCTGCAGACGGTGCTGTTGACCAAGATCACTAGTGAGAAACTGTCGTTGCACCCCATTGCCAACCTCGGCTCCACCATCATCGGCGCGACCTTGGCAGGGCTACTCGGGGCGACGCTGTCGGCGCCAATCCTGGCCACATTCCTGTCGGCGCGTCGCCGGGTGGTTGACTACTACGCCGAGTCGGTCGGTAGCGAGCCCGCGGCCGGGCCGCCCGAGGCGCACTGAACCGCTGACCCGCTGACCCCCAGCGCCACCCGGCTCCCCACCGCCACCCGGCACAGCGCGCCGCCCGGCTCCCCAGCGCCGCCCGGACCGCAACCCATCTGCCCCAAGATGGCCCCGAATTGCCCCCGACACGCCGCTGGTGGGGGCCACTTTGGGGCAGATGGGTAGCGGGTTTGGGGCGGGAAGGTAGCGGGGGTGGGTGAAGCCGGTCAGTCTTCGCGGTAGCCGGCGGTCACCGACGGGTCGCTGTCGCCGACAACGCGGGCGATTTGCGGCACTACGAGGATCCACGTCACGACGTGCATGAGCGACAGCCAGATCTTCGTCGGCCACGTCACATCATCGGGTTGGATCAGGGGTGAGGTCAGCGAGATGAACAGGGCCGCCGTGCCCAGCCAGAACACCCAGCGACGGCAGCCCTTGACCCCGAGGAACACCGCTGCGACGGCTGCCCCGGCGATCCCGGCCATCAGGGGGACCACGAACGTGGCAGCCCACGGGACCGGCTCCAGTTGACTCGAACCGCTGGGGAACAGCGGCTGGACGAGGAACTCGGTGCCGAACAGCGTGGCGATCCCCCGCAGGATTAGGCAGACGATGGCCGCCGTCAGACCCGTGACCCACCCGGCCATGAACACGTTTCGGGTTGTCGGGACCGCACTCATCGGCGGCGCGATCGGCGTCACCGAGTCCGCATTCGCAGCCACCGGATCCGCACCCGCAGGCAGACCTTCAGCCGACCCCGGGTCCGCAGTGTTGGGCATACCCCCAGTGTGCCCGAGTCCGTCCTATCGGTGCGACCCGCACTGCGATGCCGGCGGGTGGCTCTGCCCTGATCGCCCAGGGGTCTGCGCGACCCGCACTGCGATGCCGAGGCTGGCCCTGCCCTCACCGCCCGGGGGTCTGCGGGATGGCTAGTGTGATGGGGCGATCTTCGAGAAGATGCGGAAACGATCCGGATCGATACCGTCGGAGGGTGATGGGCGACGTGTCAGGGACGAAAGAGCAGGAAGCTGCGCCTTCGCGGGACGGCAAAGCGCGCAGGCTGCGGTGGATACTGCCCGCGGTGCTGCTGCTGGTGTGGCTGGGCGTCGGCGGGGCGTTCGGGTCGTACGCGGGGAAACTGTCCGAGGTCCAGGTCAACGACCAGCTGCAGTTCCTGCCCGAGAGCGCCGAATCGACCGTCGTGTCAAGCCTCCAGGGCGGGTTCGCCGACGACGACTCAATCCCGGCCGTTGTGGTTTTCGAGGCCGACCAAGGCACATTGACACCGGCCCAAATCGGCCAGATCCAAGCGTTGAGCCAAGAGCTCGCCGACGTTCCCGGTGTCACCGAGGGCAGCGGCGCGATCCCGTCGGAAGACGGCGAGGCCGCTGTGGCGTTCCTTCCCGTCGACGGATCCGACGGTGAGGTGACCGCTGCGGCTGTGGCGGAGATCCGTGCGGATGTGGTGGCGAACCCGATCGAGGGCGTGGTCATCTATGTTGGCGGCCCGGCCGGATTCATCTCCGACCTCACCGAGGCTTTCGGGGGCATCGACGGTCTGCTACTCCTCGT
>JAQAZZ010000152.1:0-6309 GCA_032127075.1 Micrococcales bacterium
GTGCCCCGAGACGTAGCCCAGCCCGTTGACGCCTGCTTCCCGCACGTCGATGCTCGAGAAGAAGTCGGCGGGGCGCCCACGCCCTACCTGGTTCTTGATCACCTTCGCGAGGGCCCATGCGGCACCGGTGGCGGCCGCAGCCGCGATCACCGGCGGCTTGCGTTTGATGGCGAACCACAAGCCCGTCGGGACAGCGACGACCATCCAGAAGTTGCCCAACTGCATGACCGGCCATAGAGGCACCGCGATCCAGTCGGGCCATTGATTGATCGAGACGGTGAGGTCGCCTTCCCAGTCCGGCACCCTGGCGGCTTCGCGCGCGATCGACCAGGAGGCCGCTAACGCGGTGAGGCCGATGCCGAGCTCCCAAGCACGGCGATGCACGGCCATCACGTCCCCTTTCGTCCAGGGCAGCCCTGTGATTCGCACGGGATCAGGCACGATCTCTTTGACGTGACCCCTAGTTTTGGTCCACCGCTGTGAGAGTCGGGGCGTCTATTGCAGGGTAGCGAATTGTGGCTGGGGTCCTGTTGTGTAGGCGTGAGTGCGGCCGGTCGTGGTTGTAGTGATCGATCCAGTCCCCGATGACGAGCCGGGCTTCGGCTGGGGTGATCAGGACTTCGTCGTTGAGTTTCTCGGTGCGCAGTTTGTCGTGCCAGGTCTCGACGTAGGCGTTCTCCCACGGGGACGCCGGCTTGATGAACCTGGTTTGGACACCGAGTTTGCTGAGCCAGTTCGTGACGGTGTCAGCGACGAATTCGGGGCCGTTGTCGGATCGGATCCGGTTCGGGATTCCGTAGAGCCGGAACAGGTCGCGCAGATGATCGACGACCCTGGGTGCTGGGATCGATGTGGCGATCAGCGGCGGCATAGCAAACCGCGAGAACTCATCGAGTACCGACAGCATCCGCAACTTCGAGCCGTCGGCGAGCCGAACACTGATGAAGTCGTAGGTCCACACGTCGTTGACGTGCCGCGCGGGCAACTTCGAGATCGAGTTGTCTGACAGCCCAGGTGCCCGGCGCCGGCGTTGTCTGGGCGGACGCAGCAGCCCCTCGGCTTTCATGATCCGCTGGACATGTTTGGTGTTCACCTGCCAGCCGGCTTTCACCAACTCGGTGGTGATGCGCCGATATCCGTAGTGACGCATGTTCGGCCTGACGCATGTGGCGATCACTGCCGCGACCAGCCGCCGCTCGTACTCCAGGTGCCCGGGCCGGGCCGGGTAGCGGATCGTGGAACGCTTCACCCCCAGGGCCCTGATCGCCCAGCGCTCGGTCACCGCGTGGACGCGCACCACGCGTGCGACCTCCTCACGGGCCCGGGCTGGGCTCACCATTTTCGCGAAGCCACGTCCTTGAGCACCTGGTTCTGCAGGCTCAGGTCAGCCACGATCGACTTGAGTTGGGCGTTCTCCCGCTCCAACAACTTCAGCCGCTTCGCCTCGTCCGAGGTCATCAGCCCGTACTTCTGCCGCCACCGGTAATACGTCTGCTCGCTGATCTCCTGCTCCCGCAGCACCAAATCCAACGGCTTCCCGCTCGCAAGCAGAACTTCAATATCGCGCAACTTGCCGATCGCCTGCTCCGGCGTGTGTCGCCGTGTCTGCTTTCCCATCATGGGTCTCCATCCCCGCCCAAAGGCGGAATCGAGACTCCCACATCACCGGACCAGTCCTAGTGGTGCACGTCATCACAGCGGTAGAGCTCAGTAGCTAGGCGCTAGGACCCTCTTGATCAAGGCGCTGTAAGCGGAAGCACCCTCTTCTGTCAGGTGAACGCCGTCGGGGGTGAAGTAGTCCCGGTGAGACTTTGATGTGGCATGCCAATCGGCGAGGACTACGTTGCTGTACTCGCTGGCGGCTGTCCGTAGGTTCTTGTTCGCGTCGTCCTGCCAGGATCTCGGCACCCGGTTGGTCACCAGCACAATTCGCTCGACGCCACGCCAACGATCTAGGTAGTTCCTCAGATCAGCTGCGTAGACCATTCCGTTGGTTCCCGCGTGGATCACCACCTTGTCGGCCAGGGCGCCGGCGCGGCGTCGTTCCTCGACGCGCGCGAGGACTTCTTCAGGCTGCCGACTGACCGCCGCGTCCACAACTCCCTTCGGCATCGCTGATCTGATCTCGGACCGTGCGCCGAGCAGTACGGAGTCCCCCACAAGAGTGACTGCTCGCAGTGCGGCCGCTTTGGTTGGGGCGACCGGACCTGGCGAGGTCTTAGGCGAGGTCTTAGGCGAGGTGTTATCCCCTCGTGCCTCAACCGGCGGGGTCGGCGCCAAGGGCTCCGCCCCAACTTCCCCCACGCCGTCCAGGGCGCGGATCTGGGGGGGGGCGGCTGCGTACAGGGGAACTGCCACCAACAAGATCGTGGCGGTTGTGGCCAATACGGTAAGGGGGCGTCCCCATGAAGTTGCCCTCGCTGTTGACCAGGTCTGTCGAAGGACGGCTCCGGCGCGCCCCGATCGGAAGGGGGACTCCACCCAGCGAAAGGACACTTCGGCAACAAAGAGGGTCACCGCAACGGCGGTGACCGATGCCGCTGGCCCTCCGTAGGGAAGATCCAACTCCGGGCGCATGAGCAGAAAGATGGGCCAGTGCCACAGGTAGATACCGTATGAGCGCGAACCGATCCAGCGCAGCGGAGACACCGCCAGTGCCGCGCTGAAACGACCCCAGGGGTGTGCGGCGGCGAACACCACGGCGGCGGCGAGCAGCGCCACAATGAAGAACCCCCCCACGTACAAGAAGCTTTCATCTTGTGGAAGGAGCACCACGATTGTCATCAGAACCGTGAGTGCGGTCACCCCGATCGCATCAACCGTGACGCCAGCCCGGGCCGGGATCGCGACCGGCACACTCGAGGGACGGTAGACGGCGGCAAGGGCGGCACCGACGAGAACGGCGCTCGCATGGGTGTCGCTACCGAAGTACAACCGCGCTTGTTCGCTTCCGGCGGCAAACAACCCAATCATCAGAACGCTAGAAGCGACTGCCCCACTCGTAGCGCCAATAGCTACGCCGATCCTGCCCCAGCGCCGGTGGAGCAAGTACAGCAAGCCAGGCCAAATCAGGTAGAACTGTTCCTCCACCGCCAGGGACCATAGGTGCTGGAGTAGAGGAGGGCGACCTATCGCCTCGAAGTAGGACCGGGAGTCGAGCACGTACCACCAGTTGGTGGTGTAGGACAACGCAGCGATTGCATCCTGGCGGAACTGCTCGGACGCGTCGGGGGCCAGCCATGGCACGAGTAGTCCGATCACTCCCAAGAGCACCAAGACCGCTGGAAGAAGGCGGCGGGCGCGGCGCACGTAAAAACGGGAAAACCGGATTCCGCCGGTGGCGGAGATCTCACCGAGCAGCAGCGAGGTGATGAGAAAGCCAGAGAGGACAAAGAACACGTCGACGCCCAGGAAGCCGCCAGGCCACGGCGCGCCGGGTAGGTGGTATGCAAGTACGGCCGTGACAGCAATGGCGCGCACACCATCGAGGCCCGGCAGGTAAGACATCCGCGACGCCGACGGGAACGGATCGGCTATCGGACGCGTCGAACTTGCCGCAGACGCAATCGACGAGGTGGAGGCGAATGGCGACATATTCTCCCTACAAGTGACGATGTCATCGTTGCCGATTCTTTGGCGGTTTGCCACCCGTGCCGATCGCACTGTTGCGTTGACGGATCCCAGGTGGTCCGAGCTCACTTCACTGAATGAAGCATCGTCGTGCCTTGGGGCCTGCCACCACAGTCCCCTCGGCGTTCGCGGGGTTCAGATTCCCTCCCGACGTTATTATTGCTGGCGGTGCGTTGGTACCTGCAGTACGGCCTGTCGGTCTTGACCAGCTTCGGGAGACGCGGGATTTCGGTGAATTCTTCCATGTTGGCGGTCATGTGGTGACTGCCAAGAAGTCGTCGCGGACCTCGATCGGGGTCCGGTCGCCCGCGACGTCGGGCTCCTGGCCCCTGCGACCCGGCACTATACCCGCCCCGACCGCACCCACGCCGTCGGCATCGACGGCAAGGTCATGACATCTCCGCTTCGCACGCTGGAAAATCAGCGCGTCGACACCCGCACCGAGGAGACCCGCCCCATCCGCCGGGACCCAGACTTTGCCTCTACGGGGAGGCCGGCGAAGTAGGCATGGCGTGGGGAGCCAAGTTCGCGATCGCGTCCACTCGGTCAGTCCTGCACGGGCAGCGGGCCGTGCTGGGCCTTGCCCACATCCCGCATAGCGGGGGCGGTGGCGAAGCCGGCGCCTTCGTCCGCCTCCTGGACCAGGTAGCTCAGGCGAACCCCGGCGTGGGCGCATTCGTCGCCGATGACGCATTCCACGGCACCCACATCGACCAGCTGCAGACATCGACCGGGATACCGGTCATCTCACCGCCCAAGCGCCTGGACAAGAAGCGCGGCAGCATGATCATCGGTCAGTACGGGTAGGGTGCGAAGCACCTAACCGTCAGAAGAGCCCGCCACCGAGCCTTCGCCAACTGCCCGGGCCACTTCATGCTCGCTGCCGGCGGCGCCATCCTCGAAGAGCTCCTCGACGACAGCGGCACGACCATCCACATCCAAGTCACCCGCGGGCAGATGAAGCTCGAGACTCGGGCCAACGGCACCTACGCCTTCTACGCCCGTCACACCCTCCACGGCAGGCACGGCATCAGCACCCACAAGTGGTTGGAACCGCTCGCGCCCTCAAGAGCACTGAGACTTAGGCATCGCCATTTGTAGAGGGCATCCGTAGCAACATGGCGCTAGGTAACGCGTTGCTAACGATGACACCCCCAACGATTCCAAGCGCGTGAACTCTTCGTCCCAAATCTCGAAATGATCACGGACGGTTCGTCACGAATCTAGCTTGACCGCGGTGCCGTAGGCCAACAACTCTGCGGCTCCCTCGGTGATCGCAGACGTGGTGAAACGCACCATCAGGACCGCGTCCGCCCCCGCTTGCTCAGCTGCCTGCCCCATGCGGGCAAGAGCCTCGGCGCGCGCCTCGGTCAGCATGTCGGTGTAGCTCTTCAACTCCCCGCCAACAAGACTCTTGAAGCCGGCCCCGATGTCCTTGCCGACGTTCTTGGACCGCACGGTGTTGCCCGTTACAACGCCGAGCACCTGCGTGACGGTGCGCCCGGGTACCACATCGGTAGTGGCCGTGATCATGAAAGAACCCTTCGAGAGTACGGAAGAAAGAACCTGTCCACACTAGCGGGGAATCACCCAGCGCGCAGAGTGCAATGAGGCCGGAGGGCCACGACCACGCCCTGGTGAAAGCCGCTGGAACGCAAAGACAGCATCCTTACTCCAGGCGCGCCAACTGCCTAGGCACTACGCGAGTTCCTGACCGCGCCCCCCGAGTTCAACCGCTCTCCGGGAGGCGGTCGTTCACCGACTTCGGTCGAGAAGGCGGATCCACGCCCACTACAAGGTTCAGGATGCCTCCCACGGCCACACCGCAGGCTGCTCCGCACACCACATCTAGGGGGTTGTGCGCCCCTAGATAGACCCTGGAGACGCAAATGCCAACTGCCACGACCATGGCAGCGGCACGCCAGCGCGTATTCAGGTAGGGCCAGAGGATGACAAGCATGCCACCCGCGACGATGGCATGGCCCGACGGAAAGGATCCTCCAACGAGCGGGACATCGCGGAAGTTCCCGCACGACAGATCCCCACCGCAAATTGACGCAGCTGGCCGTTCTCGTTCAACGAGCACCTTGATCACTTTGAGTTCAAGAGCGAGTTTGAGCGGCACGAGAAGAACCAGAGCCAACGATGCGCGGCGCCACCGCAGCGAGAATGCAACCAGCGCGATGCCTAGCGGCACCACCAGGACGCCGAGTAACTGTGTCGGATAGAGCACGACCTTGAGTCCGTCGGGAAGGCCATTGATCGCTGCAAAGATCGAGCGCTCCCACTTCGGAACCCCGCCCAGCGCCACCCCGGCGCACAACAGTGCGACAACGGCGCCTCCTATAGCCAGCCAAACATCGACCGGTCTCCGCAAAGGCTGCAATTCGTTGCGGTTCACAGATCAGATCACCTCGTTGCGCTGCAGCCAGGTGAAGCTTCCCCAGCCTGGTAGGACCGGGAACCAGAAAGTCGCCAGTCGGTAGAGGAAGACACTGGCAACGGCTTGCTCGGCGGGAATTCCAGCAGCCGTCAACCCTCCGATGAGGGCGGCTTCAACCACTCCAACACCACCAGGGGTAGGTGCAGCACCGGCCAGGGTCCCCAGTGTGAGAAAGACGACAGCGACCTCAGCAAAGGCGAGGCCACCACCGAATGCCAACACCGAGAAGTAGAGGC
>JAQAZZ010000153.1:0-14554 GCA_032127075.1 Micrococcales bacterium
CCAGTCGGCTGCAGGCTGCGACGGCGAAGCGTCCGGCCCCGGTCAGCCCGTCAGCCCGTCAGCCCGTCAGCCCGTCAGCGACGAATAGTTGTTGGCCGTGACCGCCCCGCTGCTCAGACGGCCGTTGGGAAGCGGCACCCCCACGGGCGTGCCGCTGCTGTTCACGAACAAGACGCTCTCCTCGGGCTCGTCGGCCAGCGTCAGCACGATCTGGCCCAAGACCAGCAGTTGCTCCTGGCTCGGGAGGTCCCCGAACCCGTCGCTCAGGACCACGGCGATCCTCTTGTCGGTCGATTGAACCGGCAGCCCGGCCTCCTCCGAGGTGACGGCCAGCGGGGAGTCTGGGACCACGGACACCTGAGCCGTACGCAGGCCCTCCTCCTTCTCCTGGGCTGTTGGTCCCGCCTCGAGGAGGGACAGTTCGCGCTCCGGCGTCAGTGGCTCCTCGCTTTGCCGATCGACCGGGACGAGTTGGTTCTCCCTGACGAACCACAACTCGTACAGCAGGCCGGGCCCGGTGCTTCCCGCGGGCTCGCTGCCCTGCAATGCCTCGAGGGCCTCCGGCGGCAGCGCCCGCGGCGTCGGCTCGGCCGGTACGGCGCACGCCGAAAGCGCAACGGCCAGCAGCAGCCCCAGCAGGGCGACGAGGCGCAATCGCACAGTCATCTCCGCTCCGGCAGGTCCACAACGAATCGGGCGCCACCGCCTGGGGACTCCTCCACCAGCACCGATCCTCCCAACAACCGAACCTGCTCCCGCACGATCGCCAGCCCGAGACCCGCACCGTCCGGCGACGTGGCGTCGCCGCGGGCGAAAGGCTCGAAGATCTGCTCGGCAAGCGCCTTCGGCACACCCGGGCCAGCGTCGTCGACGATCAGACGCAGACCCGCGCCGGTTCGTTCCGTCGCCACCCCCGTAACACCCTCGCCGTGGCGCTGGGCGTTGTCGATCAGGTTGCCCACGATGCGCTCGAACCGGCGCGGGTCCAGCCTCATCGCGAAATTGTCGCCGACGCGCAGCGAGCGGGACAGGCCCCGGGTGCTCAACAGCTCGTCAATGAGCAGCCCGATATCAATTGCCTCCTCCTGCACGATCTCGTCACCGCCGATCCGGCTGATCTCCAGCAGGTCCAGGACTGTCGCACTGAAACGGCGCACCTGGGAGCCGAGGGCACGGATCAGGTTCGCCTCCCGTTCCGGCAGCCGCTCGATACGCCGTTCCAGCAGGTCCGCCGTACCGACGATGCCGGTCAGCGGCGAGCGCAGCTCGTGGGACACGTTGGCCGAGAACCGCCGTTCCCGCTCGAGTCGGTCTTGCACCGCTGCGGCCATGTCGTTGAAGGCTGTCGAGATCGCCGAAAGGTCGGGGTCTTCGGGGACGGGGACCCGCGCACGCATATCGCCGGCGGTGATCCGGCGGGCGCCGTCGGCGACGTCGGCCAGCGGACGCAGCAGCCGGACCCCGGCGGCGCGGCCGACGCCGCCACCCACCAGGAACGCCATGATGGCCGCGGCCACGAGCACCCAACGCAGGATCGTGAGGACCTGGTCCAGCGTCGCGAACGAGAACGACTCCACGAACATGCCGCCTTCGACCGGTACGGCTACGGCGAGGAACACCTCGCCGGAACTGACCGGGAACCGCTGCCAGGAGCCACCCTCCCTCTCCGCCGAATCCAACAAATCCGGCGGAAGCTCCCGCGGCGACACGGTGACGTTGGACGAATACCAGACGTCACCGACCCGCAGGAGCGACTGGGAGTCTTCGGTGGCAACGAGGCGATCCAGCGCCCTGCCCTGCTTGACACCCTCCACGAGGGCCGCGTCCACGATGCGGGCGTCGATCAGCGCACGGCTGAGCGCAGCGTCCTCGCGCTGCTGCAGCAGGTACACGCTGGTGCCCAGGTAGGTGGCTCCGGACACCATGAGTGCCACCACGAGGGAGATCAGCGCGAATGCGACGGCGACTCGGGTCGCCAGACCAGCCCGACGGCCGATGAAACGGCCGAAGAAGCCGGAAGTCACGGCTTGAGGCGGTAGCCGAAACCGCGCACGGTCACCAGATGCTCCGGGGTTGCGGCGTCGACTTCGAGTTTCGAGCGCAGCCGGTAGATCAGGTTGTCGACCACGCGGCCGTCACCGGCGTTGCCGTAGCCCCAGACTCGCCGCAGGAGGTCGTCGCGGCTCAGAATCCGCCCACCTGCGGCAATGAGTTCCTGCAGTACCCGGAACTCGGTACGGGACAGCGACAACGGTTCGCCGTCCTTGAAAGCCTCGGCGGTCTCGGGACGGATGACTATCGGTCCGCAGGCGACGACGTCCTGCTTGTTGCTACCGGACTCGGCGGCATTGCGGCGCAACTGTGCGCGTATCCGCGCACCCAGTTCCTTGGGTACGAAGGGTTTGGTGACGTAGTCGTCGGCACCTGCCTCGAGTCCGGCCACGACATCGTGGCTGTCCGCCTGCGCGGTGACGACGACGATGGGGACCTTGCTGGTCGCGCGCATCGAACGCACGACGTCCAGCCCGTGGATGCCGGGCAGGCGCAGATCGACGAGCACCACATCGGGCGATTCGTCCAACGACAGGCTCAGCGCCTGCTCCCCGGTCTCAGCCTCGACGACGCGGTACCCCTCGTCCTCCAGGTACGTGCGCAGGACCAGCCTGATCTCAGGTTCGTCCTCGACGACCATCACTGTTTTCGCCACACATCCATTCAACACTGCCAGAGCGGATGTGGGAAACACTCTTGCCACGGGCGAACACGTTGCGAGCATCCGTCGGCGGCAGTCCCGGGTCGCCCGGGCGGGGTGCCGATGCCGCCAAGCCGGCGTCGCTCAGGAATCGTCAGGTGCCCACGACGGTTTGCGTCGCTGCAGCAGCGCGGTCATCCCCTCGATGGCTTCCTCGGAGCGGAAGAAGGATCCCGACAGCTCCGCGGTCCAGGCGAACCCGTCGGCCCGGTTCATGGCGGGGACCCGCCGCAGCAGTTCCTTGGTTCCTGCCAGCGCCCGCGGCCCACCGAGTCGCAGTTGCGCCACCCAACCCGCGACAGCATCGTCCAGCCCGTCGGCCGGGACCACCGAGTTGATCAGTCCGGCGGCGCGCACCCGCTCGGCGGGCACCCGCTCGCCGGTCAGCAGCAGCTCCGCGGCGTCGGCGGGCCGCAGCTTGGGGAGGCAGACAACGGAAATCACCGCGGGCGTGAGCCCCAGGCGCACCTCGCTGAAGGCGAACCGGACACCGTCGGCGGCGACCGACAGGTCGCATGCGGCTACCAGGCCATTGCCGCCGCCGTAGACATTCCCCTGCACCCGGGCGATCGTGGGCTTGGGGTGATCCTGGATGCGGGTCAGGAGCTCAGCCATTGCCTCCGGGCCGTTGGCGGCGAATCCGCCCTGCTCGCCGGACAGGGCGGCCTTCAGGTCCGCTCCGGCGCTGAAGGTGTTCCCCGTTCCGGTCAGCACTACCACTCGCACCGCGTCGTCGGCGGCCGACAGCTCCAGGGAGTCGGTGAGCCGACGCATGGCGGCCGGGTCGAGCGCGTTGCGCGCCTCGGGCCGGTTGAAGGTGATGGTGGCCACGCCGTCGGCGACGTCGTAGCGGACCGGCACCGCCCCCTCGATGTCCGCCGACTCGGTCGTATCAGCCACGGCACACCACTCCTTCGCGCACCATCCCCGTCACTCGTGGTCCACGCTCCCGCCGTGGGCGGCTGCGGGTACGGCTGACACTCCGGCTTCGCGCTGGGGCGCCTGCCCGTGGGGATCCGCTGGTGATCACCGCCGGCCCATGCCTTCCAGCAGCGAGATGACGCGCAGCATGACCTCGTCGGCTCCGCCGCCGATGGCGATGAGCCGGGAGTCGCGCAGGTAGCGCGCCGGCCAGTTCTCCTCCGCGTAGCCCATGCCGCCGTGGTACTGCACCACGGCATCGGCCACCTGTCGGGCCAGTTTGCCCGCCTTGAATTTCGCGATCGTCGTCATCCGGGTGACGTCCTCGCCCGCACTGAACCGGCGGGCTGCCTCGCGGTTGTAGGTGATGAGCATGTCGACTTCGGCGATCAACTCGGCCAGGTTGTACTGCAGGTACTGGTTGGCCATCAGCGGCTTGCCGAAGGCTTCGCGCACCTGCAGGTACTCGATGGTGCGCTCCAGGGCGCGCCGCGCACCCATGGCTGCCAGGTACGAGCCCACCAGTCGCTCGTCCTGGAACTGGATCATCTGCTGCTGGAAGCCGCGGTCGATCTCGCCGATGGTGTTGCTGACGGGCACCCGGACGTCGTCGAACACCAACTCGGCGGTGTCGGAGGAGTGGTTGCCCATCTTCTCGATCGTGCGGCCGACGCTGAAGCCGGGGGTATCTGTGGGCACGATGATCTGCGACATGCCCGCGTAGCCGCTCTTGTCGGGGGAGGTGCGCGCCAGCAGGCAGATCCAGTCGGCCTGCGACCCGTTGGTGATCCACATCTTGCGGCCGTTGATCACCCAGTCGTCCCCGTCACGCACGGCCCGGGTGCGGATGCCCGCCACATCGGAGCCCGCATCCGGCTCCGACACCGCCACGGAGCAGACCTGCTGGCCCAGCATCGCCGGCTTCAGATATGTCTGCTTCAACTCCTCGGATCCGAAGTTGTGCAGCGACGGGGTGGCCATATTCGCCTGCACCGCGATCGCCATGGGAACGCCGGCGCAGTCGCACGTGTAGCCGAGTTCCTCCATGAAGACCACGGTGAAGGAATGGTCGGCTCCTTGGCCGCCGTAGGCCTCCTCGTACTCCAGCCCGAACGCGCCGATCTCGGCGATCTTGGGGAACAGTTCGTGGGCGGGGAAGATCCGCGCCTCCTCCCATTCATCGACGTAGGGGTTGATCTCGTTTTCGACGAACGAGCGCACGACCTTGCGGAACTGCTCATGCTCAGGGGTGAATTGCATCGTGGCCCTCCGGGGGTCGGCTGCTGTTGGACGGATCTGCGGTGCCCGAATCGGGCAGGCCCAGCGCGCGCTGCCAGATGCGGGTGAGGGTGACGTGGCCGTGGGGGTCGGTGGGCGAGCCGAGGTCGGTCCAGTGCCGCGAGAACCCTTCGACCATCGCGCACAGCGACGCCGCCGCGATCTGCGGGTCGAGGTCGGCGTGCACCCAACCCAGTTCCTGCTGCCGCCGGATCTGATGGGCCACCCGCTCCACATGGGTGCGGCGCAAGTCCTGCAAGATCAGCGCGAACCGCTCATCCGCGACGGCGACCTCTTCCACGACACGCAGCAGCCGGGAATTGCGGCTGAAAGCCTCCAGATAGCGGGCGTTGGCGGTGCCGATCTTGTCCACCGGGTCGGCGAGGTCCACGGTGCGGATCGACTCGCGCAGTTGCGCCACCAGGTCGGTCAGGGTGGCAGCGAGCACTTCTTCCTTGGTGGTGAAGTAGGTGTACACGGTGCCGTGGCTGACCCCGGCCGCGGTGGAGATGTCGCCCATGCGGGTGGCGGCGAAGCCCTGCCGCTCGAAGATGTCCCGAGCTGCGCCGATCAGCCGCTCACGGGTGCGGATCCCCCGGCTGGTGCGCGGTTCTCGGGTGTCGGTGGGGCTCATGTGGCGCCCAGCGAGTCGGTGTCGAGCAGTTCGGTCGGCACCGCGATGTGCCGGGACCGCAAGTACTCCCCCAGGCCCTTGGCCTGCGGATCCAGCGAGGTGTTCTCGCTGACCCCGCGCCCCAGCAGGCCGATGATGACGATGTTGACCGCCCGCAGGTTGGGCAGGGCGACGATCTCGACTGGCAGGCCGCGCGCTTCGGGGATCAGCCGCTGCACCGCTTCCGGCTGCTCCAGCACATGCCGCAGCCAGACGTAGGTTGCCTCGGCGCGTCCGGCGGCCTCGGGTTCGGCATCGATGGGATTGTCTGACTCCCACAGCCGCGCCACGTCGTCCACCGTCACGGCGATGGGTTCCACCATCGCATCGACTTCGCCCGCGGCCAGGGCTATTGCCTCGATCTCCACGGGGTCGGGGATCCACACGCCGACGTTGGCGTTGCCGCCCTTGTCGCCGCTGCGGGCACCTGCGATCCACCCCAGCGGCACCCGGATGCAGTTCTCCTCGCCGACCCACGCCGTCGCGGCCGCAGCCGCATCCGCCCGGGCGGCCGGAGCCGGTGGCGCCGGGGTGGGCTGCGACTCGGCTCCGTCAACCTGATCGTCGTGCAGGACCGCCACGGGGCGGCCGTCGATGGTGACCGTTGTGGTGACGGCGGCTCGGTCGACACTGGTGGGCCAGAAGACGCCGTACGGCGTGCCGGGCGCGGGTGGGGCGGTGGGGAACATGCCCGGGTAGCTCGCCAACGCGGATTCCACGGCAGGCGCGGTGAACGCCTTGCCCACGTTGTCGGCGTCGGGGTCTTTGGCCGACAGCCGCAGTTGCGCCTGGGCCCGCTGCTGCGACGTCGGATCGTCGGTGTCGGCGCGGATGAGGTCCACCGACAGCTCCGCGACCGGGAGCGAACTGAGGGAGGCCAACTCTTCGGCCGACCGGTCGATGTCTGCCAGTCCGATGCCGGCGATGATCTGCAGCGCGGCTTCGGCCTTGGCCTCGATGTCGAGGCCGGTGAGCACGAGGGTCATCGAGTTGCGGAACCCGCCGAGGTAGTTCAGCGACACCTTCAGCCGCGTCGGGGGTGCCATGCCCTGCACACCGCTGATCCGCACCCGGTCGCGGCCCACCTGCGCCAATGCGATGGTGCGGAAATCCGCCGACACGTCGGGATTGAGGTAGACCGCGTCGCCGACCTCGTACAGCAACTGCGCGGTGACCGTCCCGACGCTGACCAGTCCGCCGGTGCCGGGATGCTTGGTGATCACCGCGGTCCCGTCGGCGCCGACCTCGGCGATCGGGAAGCCGGCGTGCGCCAGGTCGGGGACGTCGGTGAAGAAGGAGTAGTTGCCCCCGGTGGCCTGGGCGCCGCATTCGATCACATGCCCGGCGACCAGCGCGCCGGCGAGCGCATCGATGGCGGCGGGATCGTCGTAGTCCCATCCGTGCCACCAGGCGCTGGGGCCGACGGTCAACGCCGCGTCGGTCACCCGGCCGGTGATGACGATGTCGGCACCGTGGGTCAGGGCAGCGGTGATGCCCCGGCCGCCGAGGTAGGCGTTGGCGGCCAGCGCGGCGACACCCATGTCGTCGAACGGCTCCCCGGTGTCGAGGTTGCGGAACTCTTCGCCGCCCGCACGCAGCTCATCCATCCGGCCGGCGAGATCGTCGCCGGTGACCACGGCGATGCGGGGGTGCAGACCGCTCTTGCGTGCTGCGTCTCGCACTGCATCCGCCAGCCCTTGGGGGTCCAGGCCGCCGGCATCGGTGACGATCTTGATGTCGCGGTCCAGACAGTCGCCGAGGACATCCTTCATCTGGGTGAGGAACGTGCGGGCGTAGCCGGATCCGACGCCGTGCTTCATCCGCTGCCGGGCGAGGATCAGCATGGTCAGTTCCGCCAGCCAGTCCCCGGTGAGCACGTCGATCGGCCCGCCGTCCACCATCTCCCGGGCGGCGGACAGCCGGTCGCCGAAGAACCCGGAGCAGTTGGCGATCCGCACCGCGCGGCGGGGCTCAGTCATCGTCGCCTCCCGTGGCGAAGGTCACCAGCACCTGGTGGGCGTCGACGGACTGTCCGGGGCGGACCAGCACCTCGTCCACCACCCCGGCGGCGTCGGCGGCAACTCGGTGTTCCATCTTCATCGCCTCCAAGATCACCAGGGTCTGCCCTTCGGCGACGTGCTGACCCGGTTGGACTTCGACGGCCGCCACGGTGCCGGGAACCGGCGACACCGGACCCCGTTCGCCGCCGCCTTCCACCGAGTCGTCGCCCAGCGAGACGATTCGGAACCGACCGCGGCCGTCCGCAACAGCGACCTGGATGCCGTCCGGTTCCGTGCCGGTTTCGACCCGGGTGACGAGACCGTCGATCTCCACCAGCAGGTACTCGTCGACGGTGGGGTCGCCGTCGGGGTCGGGCCGGGTGATGCGCACCTCGCCGATCGGCTCCGGCTCGGCGCTGTAGGGGTGTTCGCCGGATGCCAGCCAGACCCGCCAGCGGGTGTCGCGCAGCCCTTCGTAGAGCAGCCACACGCGGTGGTCGGCGCCGCCGGAACCCCATTCCAGGCCGACGAACCCGGGTGTCCCGGCGACGTTGCGGAACCGCGGGGGGACCGGATCGGCGGCGAGGTTGCCGGCGAAGACGTCGCCCAGCCAGCCGAGGTCCACATCCGCGGTGTCGAGATGGTGGAAGGCGGCCGCCAGGACCAGCGGCAGCGGCGGCTGCTCACCGTCCGCGGCGGTGGGGCCCGTGAGCACACCGGGGTGTTCGGCCAGGAAAGCCGTGGTGGTGTCGCCTGCGAAGAACGGGAACGAGCCGAGGATCGCCACCAGCATGTCCTTGTTGGTCGCCACGCCGGTCACGGTGGTCTCCGCCAGCGCCTGCACCATGGCAAGGGTCGCCGACTCGCGGTCGGGCCCGGATGTGGTGATCTTGGCCAGCAACGGGTCGTAGAACGACGGCACCGCATCACCGGAGGAGTAGGAGGCGTCCACCACCGGGCCCAGCCCCTCGGGGGTCTGGAAGATCTCGATCCGCCCAGCGCTGGGCAGGAACCCGCGCGCGGGATCCTCGGCGTACAGCCGCACCTCGATTGCGTGGCCGTCGATTTCCAGGTCCTCCTGGTCGACGGTGAACTCCTTGCCCTGCGCCACGAGGAGCTGCCATTGGACGAGGTCGGTGCCGGTGACCTCCTCGGTGACGCGGTGCTCCACCTGCAGCCGGGTGTTCATCTCCAGGAAGTAGAACTCCTGGGCGTCGCCGTCGCCGGAGACCAGGAACTCCACGGTGCCGGCGCCGACATAGCCGATGCGGCGGGCCAGTGACAGCGCGGCAGCATACATCCGCCCACGGGTGGCGTCGGTGGTGCCGGGCGACGGCGCCTCTTCGATGATCTTCTGGTGGCGCCGCTGGATCGAGCACTCCCGGTCGAACAGGTGCAGGAAGTTGCCGTGCCCGTCGCCGAAGACCTGCACCTCGACGTGGCGCGCCCGCGCGAGGAAACGCTCCAGGAAGACCGTGGGGTTTCCGAAGGCCGACTGCGACTCCCGCCGCGCCGAAGCCACCGCCGCCAGCAACTCCTCAGCCGATTCGACCACCCGCATGCCCTTGCCGCCGCCGCCGGCGGAGGCCTTGATCATCACCGGGTAGCCGACCCGCTCGGCGCGCAGCCGCAACTGGTCGTCGTCGAGGTCGCCGGGCAGTTCCGCGCCGGGGACCAGCGGGACACCTGCTGCCGCGGCGGCGTTCTTGGCCGCAACCTTCAGCGCCATCGCCTGTATGGCCGCCGGCGGGGGTCCGACCCAGGTCAGTCCGGCGTCGATCACGGCCTCGGCGAAGTCGGGGTTCTCGGACAGGAAGCCGTAGCCGGGGTGGATGGCGTCGGCGCCGGTGCGCCGGGCTGCGGCCAGGATGGCTTCGGAGTTCAGGTAGGTGTCCGCCGACGCCGAACCGGGCAGGTGCACGGCCAGGTCGGCGGCACGGACGTGGCGGGCCCCCCGGTCGGGATCGGAGAACACTGCGATGCAGGTGATGCCCATCTCGTGGGCGGTGTCGAACACGCGCACGGCGATCTCGCCGCGGTTGGCGACCAGCAGCCGGCGGATCGGCCCGCCGCCGGGCAGCAACTCGTCATCGATATCCATCACATCCGCCAAACGCCGTAGCCGGAGGCGCCCTGAACCGGGGCGGAGTGGACCGCCGACAGCGCCATGGTCAGTACCGCCCGGGTGTCGCGGGGGTCGATGATGCCGTCGTCCCACAGCCGCCCTGTGGCGAACAGGCTGGTTGATTCCGATTCGACCTGGTTCTCGAAGGCGTCACGGATCGGCGCGAACGCTTCCTCGTCGAACTGCCCGCCGGCTGCCGCGGTCTTCTGCCGGGCGACGATCGTGAGGACCCCAGCCAGCTGCTTGGGGCCCATGACGGCGATGCGGTGGTTGGGCCAGCTGAATACGAATCGGGGGTCGTAGGCGCGTCCGCTCATCCCGTAGTTCCCCGCGCCGTATGAGGCGCCCATCATCAGCGTGATGTGCGGCACGCCGCTGTTGGACACCGCGTTGATGAGTTTGGCGCCGTCCTTGATGATGCCGCCCTGCTCATATTTGGTGCCGACCATGAACCCGGTGATGTTCTGCGCGAAGAGGATGGGAACGTCCATCCGGTTGCAGAGCTGGATGAACTGCGCCCCCTTGTGGCTCTCCTCGCTGAACAGAATCCCGTTGTTGGCCAGCACGCCGACGGGGAAGCCGCCGACGTGGCCCCAGCCGGTGACCAGTGTGGTGCCGTACAGCGGCTTGAATTCCTCGAACTGCGACCCGTCGAGGACCCGGGCCAAGACGTCGCGGGCCTCGAAGGGGACCCGGACGTCGGCGCTGGCGATTCCCAGCAGTTCGGCGGCGTCGTAGCGCGGCGGTTCGGGCACCCGGTCGGGACCGGGGCCCTGTTTGCGCCACCGCAGGTGAGACACGATCTGCCGCCCGATCCGTAGGGCGTCGTACTCGTCCTCGGCGAGGTAGTCGGCCAAGCCGCTGGTTCGCGCGTGCATCTCGGCGCCGCCGAGCTCCTCCTCGTCGGCATCCTCATCGATGGCCATCTTGACCAGCGGCGGGCCGCCGAGATAGACGCGTGCGGCTTGTTTCTGCAGCACCACGTAGTCGCTCATGCCGGGCACATAGGCCCCGCCGGCGGTGCTGGAGCCGAATACCAGGGTGATGGTGGGGATCCCCGCCGCCGACAACTGGGTGAGGTTCTTGAACGACGCCCCGCCGGGGACGAAGATCTCGGACTGTTTGGGAAGGTCCGCCCCGCCGGACTCCGTGAGGCTCACCAGCGGCAGCCTGTTCTGCCGGGCGATATCCATGGCCCGCAGCCCCTTGGCGACCGCGGTCGGACCTTGGGAGCCGCCCTTGACCGTGGGGTCGTTGGCGATGACCATACATTCGGTTCCGGCGATGCTGCCGATGCCGGTGACTATCCCGGCGCCGAGGGGGTCGTCGGTGCCCCATCCGGCCAGCGGGGACAGTTCCAGGAAACCCGTCATAGGGTCCAGCAGGTATTCGATCCGCTCCCGCGGCAGCAGTTTTCCGCGGGAGCGCAGCCGCGCGAGACTGCGGGCGGCCTTGGTGTCGTCCGGCGTGCCGCCGCCGCGGGTGACCTGCCGCAACAGATCACCGATCTGCGACAGTGATTCGGCCATGGCGGCGCTGTTGGCCGTGAACTCGGCGGCAGCGGTGTCCACGGAACTTCGCAAGATGCCGGCCACGAACTTGACATTAGTGTCAAGTTCGTGGCCGGGCAAGAGCCGGATGCATCTGTGTGTCGGAGCCCGCCGCGAGCCGCGGCGGACGCCATCATGGCGCCATGGCGGCGACTTCCTGGCAACAGGCACGACGGATCGCCGCCGATACGGATCCCGCTCCGCCGCAACGGATCGGGCTCATCTCCGCATTGGGGGCGGTGCTGGCGCAGCCCGTGGCGGCTCTGGCGGACCTGCCCCCGGTTCCCTCGGCGGACTTCTCCGGCTGGGCAGTCGGCGGGGTCGGGCCCTGGGAAGCCTTGCCGCACCGGACCGGGGAACGACTGCCGGACGGAGCGGCAGTGCGGATCCCGGAGGGCGCTCCGCTGCCCGAGGGCGCGCTCGGCGTGCTGTCGGACCGATACGCCCTGGTCGAAGCCGACGCCGGGCGCCGGACGGTCCTGATCGGCGAGAACGGGAGGCCGGCTCCCCGTCCGGGGATGCTGAAACCCGGCTACGGAGTCGCCCGTGCGGGGAGCAAGGCGGCCGCCGGCCAGACGCTGCTGAAGCCGGGCGAAGTCATCACCGCCGGGACCATCGCGCTCGCCGCCGCCGCCGGGGTGGACGAGTTGACCGTGATACCCCCGGCGACCGTGGCGCCGATCCTGCTTCACAGCGACCTCCTGCAGACCGGCCCGCCCCGCCGCGGCCGGGACCGGGATGTCGTGGCCCCGCTGATCCCCACCTGGGTTATGGGGGCCGGTGGGCGCTGCCTGCCCGAGCAGGTCGGCCCGGGCGACTCGCGGCAGCTCGCGGACATGATCGATTCCTCGGGGTGCGAGATCACTGTTGTGTCCGGTGGCCACAGCCCCGGCGTGGCCGACCAGGTGCTGACGGCGCTGGACCTGCTCCACGCCGAGATCCTCATCGACCACGTGGCGCTGGACCCGGGCGGACAGATGCTGCTGGCCGAACTGCGCGACGGCCGCCGCGTCCTGGCCCTGCCGCGGGAGCCCGCCGGGGCAGTCGTGGCACTGGCGCTGCTGCTGCAACCGATGATGGACGCGTTGTCGTCGCGCCTGTTGCCGCGTTGGCCGACGGTCATGCTGCGCGAAGGCCTGGAGCCCGACGGGCACGGCCGGGCGGTCCCCGTGGCGGTGGAGCCGGGCGAGTTGGCCGACTTGGCGGTCGCGCAGCCGTGGCACGGTCCGCACGGCCTCGCTGCGGTGTCGGGCGCAGACGGGATCGCCTTCCTGGACGCCGACAAAGGCCGCCGCGGCGACTCGGTCCCGATCGTCGCCCTGCCCGGCAAACAGTAGCCACCCGGCGGCGGCTCCCCCGGGGCTGCGCTCGTCGGCCGCAGCGCTCGTCGGCGGCTCCCCCGCAGCGACGCGCAGCGCTTCAACCCCGGAAACCCACGCAGTGGGCAGTTGCGGCGGCTAACGTCGCAGCGTGGCCTCCGAAGACGATTCCGAAGACACCGGAGGGCGACTACGACTACCCCAGCGCGCGGTGAGGCCCGTGCGCCAGATCGGGTGGCGGATCGCCATCGCCGCCACGTGTGTGATCATCACCACCCTGGTCGTCTATCTGGAGCGCAGCGGGTACTCCGACTCCGCGGACGGCGAGATCGCCCCGCTCGACGCCCTGTACTACGCAACCGTGACGCTGTCGACGACCGGCTACGGCGATATCGCACCGATCAGCGAGGCGGCGCGGCTCACGAATGTGTTCGTCATCACCCCGCTGCGATTCGTGTTCCTGATCGTTCTCGTCGGCACCGCCCTGGAGGCGCTGACCCGGCGCACCCAATACGACTGGCGGGTCCGCAAATGGAGGGACAAGATGTCCGAGCACACCGTCATCATCGGCTTCGGCGTCAAGGGCCGCAGCGCGGTGAAATCGCTGCTGGACAGCGGGACGTCACCCAACCGCATCGTGGTCGTGGCCGAGGACGACAACAGCGTCCGGGAAGCCACAGAGCAGGGGCTGACCGCGGTGCAGGGCGACGGCCGCCGGGAGTCGGTCCTGGCGCAGGCGGGGATCAGCCGCGCCACCCGGGTGGTCATCGCGACCGACGAGGACGCCACCAGCGTGCTGATCACCATGCTGACAAAGCGCCTCGCCCCGAAGGCGACGATCGTGTCGGCCGCACGGGAGACGTCCAGCGCGCAGTTCTTGCGGGATTCGGGTGCCGACGGGGTCATTGTCACCGCCGAGGCGGTGGGTCGGCTGCTGTCGCTGTCCCTGGTCTCTCCCACCGCCGGCCTGCTCATGGAGGACCTGCTCGATTCGACCAGGGGACTTGAGGTCGTCGAGCGGGAGATCACGAGCGCCGAGGTGGGCACCGGACCGGAGGAGCTGGACGCCCGTGGCGAACTGGTGCTCGGCGTGATCCGGGAAGGAAAATTGAACCGCTTCGACGGAAGGACGATCAAGGTGCTCAACCGGGGCGACCGAGTGGTTGTCATCCGGCAGTCAACTCTGCAGCAGAGTCTGCCGGATCTACCGGATCTGCCCGATCAGTAGGCGCCCCGACTCTTCAGATCGGCGCCGCTCAGCAGTCGGTCAGTAGGCGCCGTCGCCCCTCAGCACAACGCCGAAGGTCCGGCTGACAATGCTGAGGTCCTGCCGGAACGACTGATTGCTGACGTACCGCAGGTCGAGCTCCATGCGCTCCTCCCAGGACGTCTCTTTGCGGCCGCTGATCTGCCACAGGCCGGTGAGGCCCGGTCGGCAGAGGTGACGCTGATTGTGCTGCGGCGTGAGGAGTTTGACCTCCTCGGGCAGCATCGGCCGTGGCCCCACAACGGCCATGTCGCCACGAGCGATGTTGATCAACTGAGGAAGCTCGTCCAACGACCACCGCCGCAGGAACCTGCCCACCGAGGTGATGCGGGGATCGTTGCGGTAGCGCTCCGGCATGTCCTCGTCCGGATCGCCGAGCACTTCCTCTCGCATGGAGTCAGCCCCAGTCACCATGGTCCGGAACTTGATGAACGGGAAGAGTTCACCCCGCAGACCCACACGGTCATGGGTGTAGAACACCGGTCCGCGACTGCCGATCTTGATCAGAACAGCGATGAGGAAGAACACGGGCAGCAGCAGGAATAGCAGGAGACCGGCCAGGATGCGGTCGAAGGTGTTGCGACGGCCGGCTTCGTAGCCGGCCAAACCTTCGTCGTAGACCACAGGGGTGCGGTCAACCGTGATCGACGGCGCGTCCAGAGGGGCACC
>JAQAZZ010000154.1:0-19534 GCA_032127075.1 Micrococcales bacterium
GATCGACGCCGACGCGATCATCACCGCAACCGGCTTCACCCTCAAGGTCACCGGCGGCTCGACATTCGAGGTGGACGGCCGACCCGTGGATCTGCCGTCCACGCTGGTCTACAAGGGGATGATGTTCTCCGACGTGCCCAACTTCGCGTTCATCGTCGGCTACACCAACGCGTCGTGGACTCTGAAGGCCGATCTCGTCGCCGATCACGTCTGTCGACTCATCAACCACATGGACCGGCGGGGCTACAACGCCTGCACCCCCCGCAACACCGACCCCCGGCTGCAACGGGTTCCGATGATGCCGCTGCGCAGCGGGTACATCCAGCGTTCCCGCCATCTGCTGCCCAAAGAGGGCGACCGGTCCCCCTGGCGGCTGCGGCAGAACTTCGTGCTGGATTTCCTGACCCTGCGGCTGGGCAAGGTGCACGACCGCGACCTGGAGTTCCGGCGGAAGTAGCCGACGGCGGTCCTAGTCATGCAGATTCCCACTCCCCTGCTAGACCGAGAGGCAGTAGACGCTGACAGTCAGGGCAACGGGGGCAAGGGGCGTCCCGACGGGCGTCCCGATGGGAGGCGGGTTGATAGAAGCGTCCGGGTTCTGGTTACTGCCGCTAACCGTTCGGGCTGTTCGCAACCGTTCGGGCTGTGATTGGGGCCGCTAGGAGCGGAAATCACAGCCCGAACGGTTGCCAACGACTCTACGGGTTGCCAGTAGCTCCGGGTTGCGGTGACGCACGCAGTATGGACGTCCCCAGCGCACGGGAACCCGACATGCCGCCCCGGAGATAGTGCGGAATACCCAGCAGCGAGCGCGGGCACGCCACTCCTAGGAACTGGCCGAGGCCGACGACGACCTAGTGTCCGACGCCGCGCACGTCAGGGGCTGGCCGGTGCATTCACAGTTCCCGGCGTCTGGCACCGGCGATGGCGAGCCAGATGAGCCCGGCCGTCGCCGTCAGCGTGACAACCGTCGCCGGCAGGAAGTCAGATGCCGCCGCGCCTCCCGGCAGCTCCGCGAGCGCGCCCGACAGGTGGGTGGGCACCCAGCGCGCCACCGAATCGGCGACTCCGAGAATCGGCATCACGAGAAGGATCACCACGGCTGCCATCACCGTGCCCAGCACGTTCTTGGCCCATCCGGCGGCCGCAGCCACGAGTGCGACGACGAATAGCAGGAACAGGGCGCCGAATCCGATCCCGGCGAGGATCGGCCCGGCCGGCAACGGCCCGATGAGTACCCAGGTCTCGTACCACGCCGTCAGGGATCCGAGTATGAACGCCGCCACCGTGGCGACGGTGACAACAACGAGGCGCGGCGCGAGGATTGCGGCAACGTTGGCAACCCGGGTGCGCAGGAACACGCCCATCTCAGGGATGGCGTCGAACGCCAGCGACCCGGCGGCGACGACGACGGCCACGAGCGTTCCCAGCTGGGAGGCGTTTGAGACGTACTGGATCATCCCGTCGGCGGGGACGGGATCAGGCAGGACGATGGTGGCCCCTGCCAGATCCGCGCCCGCGAGGTCGAGGAACTCGGCGAGGTACCGGGCGGTGAGTGGACCGAGCAGCCCGAACATGACGTATGCCCCGAGCAGAGCCACGATGCGGCGGGTCCGCACGAGTCGGAGCACCTCGAGTTTCCACAGCGTCATCGCGTGAGCTCCAGGAATGCCCGCTCCAAGGTGGCCTCTTCCGGCTGGAACGAGATGACGGCCGCACCTGTCGCCGCGAGCTCCCCGGGAAGATTCGTCTCCGCCACGTCGAGGGACGTGACGGCCACGGCGAGGGTGTTGTCCCCGAGCTGTTCCACATCCGCCACCCAGTCCAGGTCCGCGAGCGCTGCGCCCACCCGGTCGGCATCGGCGCGAAGACGCACGTGGAAGCGGGGGACGGCCTGCCCGACCAGGAGCGACTCGATCGGACCCTGGAACAGCAGTCTGCCGTCGTCGAGGATGCCCACCGTGTCGCACACCTCCTGCACATCCCCGAGGATGTGGCTGGAGAAGAGCACTGTCGCCGAGCCGCGCAGCCGCGAGATGAGATCGAGAACCTCCCGTCGACCCTGCGGATCCAGTGCCGATGCCGGTTCGTCGAGCAGGATGAGCCGAGGCCGTCCGACGATTGTGCAGGCCAGGCCGAGGCGCTGCAGCATGCCTCGCGAGTATCCGCCAACACGGCGCTGCTTGGCCTCTGCCAGACCGGCATCAGCCAGCACCTCCTCGACGCGTCCGCTGTCCGCGTCCGGGTCGGTCAACTGCTTCGCCAGCGACACGACCTCAACGCCGGTGAGCCACGGGTCGAACCGGGGGGTGTCGGGCAGGACTGCCCTCTCCGTCGGGTCGACAGCGAGTTTCACCGTGCCCGACGACGAGCGCCGCAGCCCCGCGAGGATTCCGAGCAGGGTGGTCTTCCCCGCTCCGTTGGGGCCGACGAGTCCATACACCGACCCCTCGGGCACCACGAGGTCCACCTCGGCGAGAGCCTTGCGATCGCCGTACGCCTTGGTGAGGCCGCGGGTCTGGATCATCAATCGCTCGCCGGATCCCGGCCGATGAGGAGATACACGATCCCCCCCAGCGGGATCGACACACAGCAGATGACGATCCACAGCCACTTCGGCACATAGCGCACATCGTGATGTGCGATGTCGTAGACGCAGAACCCGACGAAGGCAATGCCCACCAGGATCAGCGGGGCGACGGCGGCCCAGTTGATCTCCACTTGCCGACGCTATCAGGAGCGCATCCATGTTTCGGCGCGCCTGCACCTCGGCCCCCCGCACGGATGGGCGCGCCACGGTCTCCCCCGACCGCGCCCAATCAGCGCATGCGACGGTCCCGCCACTTCCGACACGCAACCCGCCACATATGGCGGGAACCATGCCAGGTGGCGGGCAGCTCAGTCTCCGAGCGCGGGCTGGGCCTGCAGCGCTTCGACCAACGCGTCGGTGCTCTCCGCCGACCACCGCGGGGGATCGGTCACTGCGACCCAGGACTCGGCGTTGGCCCGCTGGGAGTAGAGATGGCCGAACCCCCAGGGCACCCCGCCGGCGCCGGGCAGATCCAAGGCGACCTGCCACATGGTCACCACGGGGAACCAGTTCATGCTGGGTGAGACATCGGGGGCCCGCCTCCCGTCGGTCAGCCAGTCGGGCGCCGCCCAGGCCAGGCTGGGCGAGAAGAAGACCACCGGATCCGAGCCGTGCTGCAGGTACAGCATCCTGGTGTTCGGCCCCCATGGTCCCCGGGTCCGCTCGACTCCACCGTCCTCGGCGGTGAAGCGCACCGTGCGCCCCTCGTCCACGATCGGCAGCCATGCCGGGCTGGCCGACTGTCGCCGCGACTCCAACTGGTTGTGCAGCGGGTTGACGAACGGGGGGCCCGACATGAGCGCCCCGTCGATGGGCTCGTTGAGGATGTTCGGTGACGTCAGCACGCTCTCGACGCCGAAGGAACCCAGGGACAGCCCGTACAGGTACAACTTCGGCCGTTGCTGCCGCGGCAGGAGGCTCCAGTAGTCGTGGACGGTGTCGAACACCACCCGCGAGGCATCCTGGACCGCATCCTGATCGGCCAGCAGCGAGATCCAACTGGGCAGATACGAGTACTGCACACCGGCGATCGCGGTGTCGCCGTTGTGGATGTACTCCACCGGATCCACTCCGTTGGGATCCAGGAATCCGGTGCCGGTGGTGGTCGCCAGGACGAGCGCCTCACGCTCGAAAGCGCCGGTGCGCCGCAGTTCGGCCAGGATCAGGTCGGCGCGCCCCTGGGCGGTAGGGGCGGACTTCAGCCCCGCGTAGACACGTATCGGCTCCTTGGCACCGCCGCCGCTGACAGCGTCGATCTGCTCGACGGCGGGTCCGGTGGCCACGAAGGACCGTCCCTGGCGGCCGAGGTCCTCCCACGCCACCAACGAATCCGCTCCCCCGGATCGCAGCGTCGACGCCGGTTGCTCGATGCCGGGATCGGTGTCGACGTCGCGGCCGGAGAAGATGACGTTGGATCCCGCGAAGAACCCGTTGACCAGAACATCGGTCAGCGCGAGCCAGATGATCAGCAGCAGGGTTGCGGCGGCGAGCACAATTGCGGCGCGCCGCGGCAGGACCCGGTCCAGCCACCGCCCGACCGCGCCGAACAGCCGGCGCAGGCTGCGGGAGACGATGAGGACCAGTGCCGCAGTCACGGCCGTCGTCAGCGCGATCACCGGCCAAGTGGTCGGCGACACCGGCTCCATGCCGAAGATCTCCCGCGATTCGTTCTGCCACCCCACTTGGCGCCAGATTCCGAGGATTAGGGCCAAACCCAGCAGCACCCCTGCGACAGCCAGCAGAACAGTGCGGGTGCGACCCGTAGGCGACGGAACGCCCAGGTAGCGCAGCACCGCCCACAGCCCCGCCCCCAGGCCGTAGCCGATCATCATCGTCACCCCCGAGGCGAGGCCTTGCACGACCCCGGAGCGCGGCAGCAGAGACGGCTGCAGCGACACGGCGAAGAAGAGCGCCGCCATGGCCAGGCCGAGGCTGGAGAAGCCCAGGCGGAACACCCTCGGCGATGAGGCCGCGGTCGGCGGCGGGTGAGGTGCCGTTGCCGAGGCCCGACGTGCGGCTGGGGAGTTGTCGCGGGATCCCGCGCGGACCGTATCCACTGCACTCATGTCCATCTCCTTCGGCCGCGCGGCTCGGTGCCCGCGCCCGCGGTTCGGGTGCCCGCGCATGTGATCCCACGGAAGCGGGAATGCCACCCGCGAAGACCATTGTGACCCGCGCAGGGGCGCCTCGGGACGCAGAGGGTTGCCGGCTGGCCGCGTGGCCTGCGCCGTAGGGTGCATCGACGGTGAGAGACTCCACCCATGACCGATCTGGAGGCGATGCTGGCCGCCCACGTGCGCTTCGAGCTGCAACGCTGGGACGCCGACCAGGCGGCGGCGACGGTCGAGGCCGAGCTGGGCGAACTGTTCGACTGGGTCGAAGCGGTGCCGCTGGCCGATCTGGTGCCGCGGGCAGCCGCGATCGGCTGGATCGAGCACTATGTCAGCGGGCCGCCGCTGACGCAGGAGGCGTTCGACGCGTTCGCCGGGGCAGTGGGCGAGGCGCACGCCGCAGCGACGGCGGACACCACCCCGATGAACGAGTTCCTCCTGCCCGAGGACTTCGAACGGGTCGCCCGCGCCGTCATCGGGATGAAGGACGCCCAGCAGACGATCATCACCCAGATCACCACCAGCGAGGTCTACTCCCAGCTCATCGCCCATGTGCTGTACACGGGGCTCAAGGAGTACCTGACCAACGAGAACGTCATCGCCCGACGCGTCCCCGGCGCATCATCGGTCATGAGACTCGGGCAAAGCGCCATCGGCTCGGCGGCGCCCGGCCTCAGCAAGGGCATCGACCGGCAGCTGACCGCGTTCGTCAACGCCAACATCGCCGAGACCATGCGCGAGAGCCAGGACTACCTCAACGCCGCGCTGGACGACGAGATGATGATGGCCGTCGCCCAAGAGGTGTACCAGTCCATAGCGGACGCGCCGCTGTCCGAGGCGGCTGGCCAGGTCGATCCGGACACCTTCGCGGAACTCGTGGCGATCGCCACCGACATCTGGATCCAGGTACGTACGACGGCGTCGTTCGGGCGCATCGCCGCGCAGTGCGCGGCCGAACTCTACGACCGGCTGGCCGGCGAGACGATGGGCGACCTGCTGGCCATCGCGGGAATCGAGCGGGACGTGCTGTTCGCCGACCTCGTGGCCCCGCTGACCGCCGCGGTCGGCCGGGCCCACGACGATGGATTCCTGGAGTCGTGGATCCGCAACCGGCTGGAGCCGTTCTACGACGAATACGCCCAGCAGTTGCAGTGAGACCGGCTCAGTGCTGGAACGTGCCCAGGATCATCCCCCGCGCCAGCGTGTGAACGGTCACCTGCATGCTCGCGGGGGCGACCGGCGCGGCGGGATCCACGTCGAGGTGGTCGGTGTCGAGGGCGTGGACCACGAAGAAGTACCGGTGCGCGGGATCCCCCTGCGGCGGGCCGCAACCGCCGAAGCCGAACGAGCCGTAGTCGTTGCGCAGCTGCACCGCCCCCCGCGGCATCAGGGCGGAGTCCGAGCGGCCCGCGCCGCGCTGCAACGACGTCACATCGACGGGGATGTTCACCACGAACCAGTGCCACCAGCCGCTGAGTGTGGGCGCATCGGGGTCGAAACAGGTCACGGCGAAAGACCTGGTTTCCTCGGGGAACCCCCGCCACGACAGCTGCGGTGACTGATCCGCGCCGCCGGCGCCGGTGTAGACATGGGCCATATCCAGTGGAGCCCCGTGTTCGACATCTTCGCTGGACACCTCGAAACCGGGACGCTCCGGCAGGAACTGGTAGGGGTCGGGCGGCAGGGTGCGCTGCAGGCTCATGGCGGTTCCTTTCACTTCCTCCCGATCGTATTGCGCGATACCCGCCGCGGGTACCTTAGGTCCGTGACGATCGCCCCGGATGTGTTGCGCACCGCTCTGGAGCCCCTGGTCATCTCGGCCCCGTTCGGCAACTACATCCAGCCCGACGAAACGACCGCGACGCTGGGCACGTTCACCGCCGCGCGCCGCGGCGGTCGGCCCGCCGCCTTCGGGCGCGCTCTGCTGACCGTTCGCTACTACCGCCGGCTCGGCGCCTGGGTCAACCAGATCGGTCTGCGCAACCCAGGGATCGACTCGGTGCAGCCGCTCCCGCGGCACGGCAAACCGCTGTCGATGTGTTTGCTGTCGGTGCATGGATTCACCGCCGAGGACTGGACGGTGCTGCTGGCCAAGGTCGAGCACCTGCGGCCTCTGGCGGTGGAACTCAACGTGAGTTGCCCCAACGTGGGCGAGGTGTCGTGGCCGTCGGACCTGTTCTCGCGTGCCGTGGCCACGGGCGTGCCGGTCATCGTGAAGATCCCCCCGATCCGCTACCAGCAGATGGTCGGTGACGCCGTCGGCGCCGGTGTGGGCTGGATCCACGCCACGAACACGCTCCCGGTGCCCAGCGGCGGAATGAGCGGTGTCCCGTTGAAGCCGCTTGCGCTTGACGCAGTGCGGCGCCTGCGCTCCGACTACGGATCGCAGGTGGGCATCATCGGCGGCGGCGGGATCAGGACCCCGCGGGACCTGCGGGACTACGCCGAGGCGGGTGCCGACCGCTTCGCGGTGGGCACATATGCCATGAGGCCAGCGGCGCTTGTCTCCGATGCGTGGATCGCCGACCTGCGGGCGGCCGCGCGGGAAGTAGTTGTCGCGCAGGGATGACTCAGCCGTGGTGGGGGGGTCGCTCCTCGATGTACCAGTCGTCGCCGCGGGCGTCGACGAGTCCTTCGTCGTCGCCGGTCTGTTCCGGGAGCAGGGGTTCCATATGCTGACTGTCGCACACTCCCCCGGATGCGTCATCGGGGCGCAACAGTGACGTTCCCGTCGCTGTTCTCCGGCGCCCCCCACGCCATCGCACACCGCGGTGGAGCATGGGAGGCGCCCGAGAACAGCGGACTGGCTTTCCAGAACGCGGTGGACCTCGGCTTCACCTATATCGAGACCGATGTCCGAGCGACGCACGACGGTGTGGTTGTCGTGTTCCACGATGCCCACTTGGACCGATCGACGACCGGTACGGGCTTGGTGCGGGAGCAGACATTCGCCGCGGTCGCCGAGGCCCGGATCCACGGCCGGCAGCAGATCATGACCTTGGAGCAACTGCTGGAGTCCTTCCCCGACGTCCGGTTCAACATCGACGTCAAGGAGCGCGACGCGGTCCGGCCCTTCATCGACGTGATGCGCCGGACGGCCGCCTGGGACCGGGTGGTCGCGGGATCCTTCGGCCACGACCGCCTGCGGCAGATCCGCCGCCTCGCCGGACCCCGGCTGGCCACGTCGCTGTCCCCCAAGGAGGTCGCCTCGCTGTGGTGGCGGCGCAGGCAGCCCTTCACATGGCGTATGCCGCGGGCGGCCTGCGTTCAGGTCCCCGCGCAGTTCGGCGGGCGCACCGTGGTGGAACCGGTGTTCGTCGACGCGGCGCACAGCCTCGGGCTGCAGGTGCATGTGTGGACGGTGGACGATGCCGACGAGATGCACCGCCTGTTGGACCTCGAGGTGGACGGCATAATGACCGACCGGCCCACTGTGCTGCGCGATGTGATGATCTCGCGCGGCCAGTGGACCGGTCGGTGAGGCAAGTTCGGTGCTACGCGCCCGACTACTTCCTGCGGTTGAAGTCGTCGACGCCGGAGCGCAACTTCTCCAGGGACTCCTCGAGAAGTTCCTCCAACTCTGGGATGCTGCGTCGCACCAACAGCATGTCCCAGTGGGTGCGCTGGTGCTTCGCCGGCTTCTTGTCGGGCCATTCGCCGCCCCGCAGCAGCGCCTCGGCGCCGCAGCGGCATTCCCACACCGCGGGGATCTCGGCCTCCATGCTGAAGGGCAGTTCGATCGTGGTGCCGCAACTGCAGTCGTAGAAGACGGTCTGCCGGTCGGCGAGGCGCACGCCTTCATCGGTCTCGTAGCTCAACGCGCCGAGACGCGTCCCACGCAGTGCTCCATCAGCCATTTGCCGGCCCCTTCTGTTTTTCCCGCCAGGTGGTTCCCGTTGAACCCAACACCTCTGACGCCCGATGTGTTCCCCTAGTTCCCAGGATCGAAACCTCCGGGCAACAATTCGGTTACGGCGCCGAACCGTCGCCCTCTTCAGGTTTCGGCGGCAGAATCTCCCCGGAGATCACGTCTGGGCCGGCGCTGGTCGGCCCCGGTTGGGGTGGCTCGACGGTCTCGCCTGATATCACGGTAGCGCCGCTGCGGCTCCGCTGCGCGCCGCGGCGCGCGAGGGCCCTGCGCACCGGCGGGAGCATCAGAAGCACCCCGACCACGTCGGAGATGAACCCAGGCACGGCCAGCAAGGCTGCTGCGGTGACCAGCAGCCCGGACTCGCGGACCTTGAGCTCATCGGCGAGCTGCTGTTCCTCCCCCGGCGCCGCGGGCGGTTGGTAGAGGGTTGTTGTGGTTCCGGTGGTGGGGTCCACCGCGGTGAAGGTCTGTCCCCGCCGGCGCGGGTCGGCGAGCAGCTGCCAGACGTTGCGGCCGGCAGCCTGCAGCAGCGCAGCGGCGGCGATGACCCCCGAAATCAGGATCAGCAGGACCCAGCCCCAGCCGATCAGACCCGCCACGTACCAGACGAGGAGGATCTCGGCCACTGGCCAGGCGACGAGAAGCGCTCGACGTGCCAGTCCGGTCACCATCCGCCCCCGCTGCGTCTGCGGCGGCTTTCGCGCCATTGCCGGTAGGACTCCACCCGATGGTCGAACCCCCACAGAGTGACCCGCCACAGGGCTTCCCGGACGATCCGGTTGTCCATCTTGCTGGTGCCGAACTCCCGCTCCTCGAAGGTGATGGGCACTTCTGCGACGGTGAGCCCGGCGGCGATGGCTCGATAGGCAAGGTCGACCTGGAAGATGTATCCGGCGCTGCCCACCGAGTGCAGGTCGATGGCGTGCAGCGTATTGGACCGGAATGCGCGGTAGCCGCCGGTGGCGTCGCTGATGGGCACCCGCAGCGCCAAGCGGGTGTACAGGTTGCCGCCGCGGGACAGCAGTTCGCGGCTCTTCGGCCAGTTGGCGACCTCGCCGCCGTCCACCCAGCGGGAGCCGAGCACCAGGTCGGCTGTGCGCAACCGGTCCAGCAGCAGATGCAGTTGTTCGGGCTTGTGCGAGCCGTCGGCGTCCATCTCCACCAAGACGTCGTAGCCGTGCTCCAGCCCCCACTGGAACCCGGCGAGGTAGGCGGCCCCGAGGCCCTCCTTGCCGAGGCGGTGCATGACATGGACCTGCTCGTCGCCCGCGGCCAACCGGTCGGCAAGCGCTCCGGTGCCGTCGGGTGAGTTGTCGTCGGCGACGAGGATGTCCACCTCCGGCTCGGCGGCACGGATTCGGGCGGTGATGCGCTCTACGTTCTCACGCTCGTTGTAGGTGGGAACGATCACGAGGATGCGGCCCAGGTCCGCAAAGCGCGGCGCAGCGTCAGCCATGGCGCAATCCTGCCACCTGGCCGCGGTGGGATGTGCGGCCCCCTGGACCGGCGCGGCGGACCGAGGGTTCCCGGCGCAGCCCGAACAGGACTATGAGGGCCGCCGCGGCAACGGCGACCGCTTCCGGCCAGAAGGCCAGCCGATCGGCGAGGGTGATCGAATCCCGCAGCGGCAGCGAAGTGGTCAACCAGCCGCTCGTGCTCTCCCCCAGCAGCCCCGCCGTCGAGCCGTCGGGCAGGTACAGCGCCGATATGCCGTTGGTCGCCGCCACGGCGACAGATCTGCCGTGTTCCACCGAGCGGATCCGCGCCATCGCGAGTTGCTGCTCCGATTGGCCGGACCCGGTGTAGGTGGCGTTGTTGGTCTGCACCGCCAGCATCCGCGCCCCGGCGAGCACCGTGTCGCGGACGAGATCGTCGTAGGCGACCTCGAAACAGATGATGTCGCCCAGCCGCACCGGTCCGACATCGAGCACGCCGGGCTCGTCCGCGGCCACGAAGTCGCGGGGGACGAGGTCGAAGCGGCCGATGAGCCGGGTCAGCAGCGGCCGCAGCGGGACATATTCGCCGAAGGGCACCGGGTGCTGCTTCACATACATCTGCCCCGGCCCCTGCGTGGGATCCCACACGATGCCCACGTTCTTGACCGTCGTCGGATCGTCCGGATTCGTGATCACCGCCCCCACCAGGATCGGGGCCGCGATGGCTTTGGCCGCGGCGCCGATCGCCGTTCGCGCGTCGGCTGCGGCGAAGGGATCGAGGTCGCTGGCGTTCTCCGGCCAGATCACGGCATCCGGCGCCGGGGCGTCGCCTGCGGCCACGGCTTGCGCCAATGCGAAGGTCTGCTGCACGTGGTTGTCCAGCACAGCGCGCCGGTTGGTGCGATCGGCGAACCCGAGGCCGGTGTTGGGCACGTCGCCCTGCACCACCGCGACCACCGCCGCCGCCGGGCCCCCGTCCTCCTGCCCATCGGCGGGCAGGGGCACCAGTGCGGCGAGAAGGGGCACAGCTGCGACGGCGGCAACCACCGCCGCCGCGCGGCGGCGGGCACCGTCGCGCAGGCGGAGCCAGGCCCAGGCGAGAAGACCGCCGCAGACAGCCACCGCGAACGTGAGCAGCGCGGTGCCACCGATAGCCGCAAGCGGCAGCCAGGGGGCGTCGGCCTGACCGTGGGCCAGCCGACCCCAGGGCCACCCCCCCAGCGGAACGCGGCCGCGCACGGCTTCCTGAGCCACCCACACGGCACCGAGCAACCAGGGCCACCCGGGCAGCCGCATCGCCAGGCACATGGCCCCCGCCGTAGCGCTGATCGGCAGTGCGGTGAACAGGGTGAGCGCCACCCACGCGTCCCAACCCACCACACTGATCCATTGCACTGTCCAGCCGAAGCACACGCAGCCGGCAACCAGCCCGTAGCCGAGTGCGGCCCGCAGCCGAACGCCTCCGACGGTCAGCGCCAGACCGGCCACCCCGAACGCGGCCAGCGGCCACAGCCCCAGCGGCGGAAACGCCGCAGCGATGGCGGCCCCGGAGGCGGCTGCGGCCCCGGTCCGCAGCGCGCGGCTCACGCCAGCCGGCCCGAGTCGTGGATGATGCGCCCCGACCTGATCGTCATGAGGTTGCGCGGCGGCGCCGCGTCGGGTCCGACCAGGGGCAACAGGGGGGTTCCCGAACGGGGATCGGTGGACCACCGGGAGATGCGCTCGTCCGCCGCCTGCACCGCCAGATCGATACCGTCCCACACGGCCAGATGAGCGGCGAAGCCCGGTGCCAGCACACCCGCATCGTCCACCCCGACGGCGCGCCAACCGCCGCGGGTGTGGGCGGTGAACGCGCCGCGAGCGCTGATGCGGTGCCGTGTTGTGCGGTGATGCACTGCGGCTGAGACCGCCCGCCACGGATCAAAGGTGGTGACCGGGGTGTCGGAGCCGAAAGCCATCGGGACCCCGGCGCGCTGGAAGTCGGCGAACGGGTTCATCCCCTCGGCGCGGTCGCAGCCGAGCCGCTCGGCGTACATCCGATCCCCGCCGCCCCACAGCTCATCGAAAGACGGCTGCACGCTGACCGTGATTCCCAGGTCTCGGATCCGCTCGAACGCCTCCGGGGAAGGCATCTCCACATGCTCCAGCCGGTGGCGGCCGTTGCGGAACACATCCTTGCCGATGTCCGCGGCGGCGGCCGCCATACCTGCGACCACCTCATCGATCGCCGCGTCGCCGATGACGTGGAAACCCGCCTGGATTCCGGCCGCGGCGCACTCGACGACGTGTTCGCGCACCTGCGTCCGCGTCACATGGCCGATGCCCACGGTATCCGGGTCGTCTGCGTAGGGGCGGCTCAGGAATGCTGTGTGGGAGCCGACCGACCCATCGGCGAACAGATCCCCACCGGCGCCGATCGCACCGAGCCGGACTGCGGTGTCCGCACCGCCGAGTTCGCCCCAGTAGGCAGTGACCAGCGGCAGGTTCGGATCCTGCGCCCCCGCCAACAGCTCCCGCAGATCCTGCTGCGACGAGATGTCCGGACCGGCCATCTCGTGGACCGCGGCGATCCCGGCTGCGGCGAACGACGCCAGCGCGGTGCCGTGCAGGTGGCGCCGCTGGTCTGCCGGGATGCTGTCCAACACCAGACCCCTGGCGTCGTGGTGGGCGTCGGAGCGCAGGATCCCGCTCGAGGCGAATCCCGGTTTGACCGTGATCTGCGGCAGAAGGTCCAGCAGCGCCGTGGACGCGATGGCGGAGTGGACGTCGATACGGGTCAGATACATGGCCACGCCGGTGGCCACGGCGTCCAGATCCTCGCGGGTGGGCAGCCGGGGGTCGGACCAGGTCGTCTCGTCCCAGCCGTGACCCAGCACGATGCGGCCGGGCGGGAGGTCGCGGCAGTAGTCCGCGGCCAGCCGGATCACGTCGTCACGGCTTCGGGCGGCGGTGAGGTCCAGCCCGATGAGATTCATCCCGGTGGCGGTCACGTGCACGTGGGCATCCACAAAGGCCGGTGTGACCAGCGCTCCGGCGAGGTCGATCACACGCTCCACGCCGTCGCGCTGGGCCAAGGCTGCGCCCTCATGGCCGATCCAGGCGATCCGATCGCCCTGCACCAGCAACGCTGTGGCACCCGGGTCCGCCGGCGTGTGGATGCGGCCGTTGACCAGCAGCAGGCTGCTCATCGCTGCAGGCTCCGGCTGATCACCAACCGTTGGATCTGGTTGGTGCCCTCCACGATCTGCAGCAGTTTGGCCTCGCGGAAGTAGCGCTCCACGGGGAGGTCTGCGGTGTATCCGGCGCCGCCGAGGACCTGCACCGCGTCGGTGGTGACCCTCATCGCGGTGTCGGTGGCCACCAGTTTCGCCATCGCCGCCTGGGTGCCGAACGGCAGGCCGGCGTCCTTGCGGCGCGCGGCTTCGAGGTACAGCGACCGCGCGGCCGCCACGCCCGCGGCCATATCGGCCAGCATGAAGCCGATGCCCTGGAACGATCCGATCGTCCGGCCGAACTGCCGTCGTCCGCGGGAGTACTCCGCGGCGAGATCGAGCGCCGCCTGGGCGACGCCGACGGCGCATGCCGCTATCCCGAGGCGGCCGGAGTCGAGGGCTGCCATCGCGATACGGAACCCCCGGCCTTCGGCACCGATCAGCCGATCCGCGCCGATCCGCGCGCCGGCCAGGACAACTTGCGCCGTCGTGGACGAGCGAACCCCCATCTTGCGCTCCGGCACCCCGACGCTCAGCCCGGGAGTATCGGCATCGGCCAGCAGGCAGGTGATACCGGCCGGTCCGGCGCCGCCGGTGCGCACCATCAGGTTGTAGTAGTCGGCCTCACCCGCATGCGTGATCCACGCCTTCACCCCGTCCACGGTGTAGTACTCGCCGGTGCGCACGGCGGCGGTGCGCAGCGCTGCGGCGTCGGAGCCCGATTCCGGCTCGCTGAGGCAGTACGCGCCCAGCAAGCCGCCGCCGAGCATGCCCGGCAGCCAACGCTGCTGCTGCTCGGCGCTGCCTTCGGCCACCAACGGGAAACAAGACAGCACATGCACGCTGACGCCCATGCCGACGGCCAGCCAAGCGCGCGCCAGTTCCTCCACGACCTGCAGGTAGACCTCGTAGGGCTGGCCGCCCCCGCCGTACTCCTCGGGGTACGGCAGCGACAACAGCCCGGACTTGCCGAGCAGCCGGAATGTGTCCCGCGGGAACGCCTGCTCCTCCTCGGCTGCCGCGGCCAACGGCTGCACTTCGTTGCCGGCGATGTCGGCGGTCAACTCCAGCAGGTCGCGGGCCTCGTCGCTGGGCAGCAGCCGTTCCACCGGCCTCATCCGATCACCTGCAACGTTCGGGGGCGGTTGTTCATCAGCACAGCGCCCACGTCGCCGCACACAACGATGTCCTCGATCCTCGCGCCATGCCTGCCGGGGGTGTATATCCCCGGCTCGACGGAGAAGGCGAAGCCCGCCTCCAGCGGATCGACGTTGCCCGCCACGATGTACGGCTCCTCGTGGGTCTGCAGGCCGATGCCGTGGCCGGTCCGGTGGATGAACCGGTCCCCATACCCCGCGTCGGCGATGATCCCTCGCGCGACAGCGTCGATCTCTTCGCATGCGACCCCCGGGCGCACCGCCGCGACCGCGGCTTCCTGGGCGGTCAGCAGCACCTGGTAGCTCGTCAGGAAGTCCGCCGGCGGCTCGCCGAGGCAGTAGGTGCGCGTCTCGTCGCTGCAGTAGCCCGCGCGAGTCGTGCCGCCGATGTCGACCACCACCGGGTCGCCCGGCTGCAGGATCCGATCGCTGACCTCTTGGTGCGGGCTGGCGCCGTTGGGCCCGGACCCGACGATGACGAAGTCCACCCGGTCGTGGCCGGCGTCGATGATCGCTGCGGCGATGTCGCGGGCGACGTCCCGCTCGGAACGCCCCGGTCGCAGCCACTCGGCCATGTTCGCGTGCACCGCGTCGATCGCGGCACCCGCCCGAGCCAGTTCGGCCACCTCCGCGGGGCTCTTGCGGGCGCGCATGGGGGCGAGCACGTCTCCGGCCAGCCGCTGCGCCGCCGTGGGCATCGCCTCGGCGAACCTGAGGGTCTTCTCCGCCCACATGTGGTTGTCCACCGCTACAACCGCCGCGGACCCGATGGCGGCGGCGGTCAGCGCGTAGGGGTCCTGGGTCTCCCCCCAGGCCACGAGGCGCAGACCCAGCTCCTCGACCCCGGCCCCCAGCGCGGCGGGAACCTCCAACTCCGGCACAACAAGGAACGGCTGTCCCGCCGCGGGCAGTGCCAGGCACGTCAGCCGCTCCAGCGGCACGGCGGTGTACCCGGTCAGGTAGAACAGGTCGGGACCCGGGGAGACCAGCAAAGCGTCGATCCCTGACCGCGCGGCCGCGGCCGCGGCCCGCCGCATCCGGTCGATGTGGTCGCCACCGCCTGCTTCCGGTTGTGCCGAGGGGGGGAGGTCGGGCATGGGACCACCGTATGGCACGCAGGGCCGGGCATCATGGACCGATGGGTTCCCGTCTCATGCTGCTGGACAGCGCCTCGATGTATTTCCGCGCCTTCTACGGGCTGCCGGACCGGTTCACCGGCCGTGACGGCACGCCCACAAACGCGGTGCGCGGCTTCCTGGATGCCGTGGCACGCCTCGTCGGCGAGTTCCACCCGGACAGCCTCGTCGCCTGCTGGGACGACGACTGGCGACCGCAGTTCCGGGTGGACCTCATCGGTTCCTACAAGGCCCACCGCGTCGCGGACGCCGACGCGGCCACGGCCGCCGACGATGGCATCGAAGAGACCCCGGACGCGCTGCAGCAACAGGTACCGGTCATCGCGGCGCTGCTGGCCGCCCTGGGCATCTGCCGCGTGGGTGTGCCGGGCTATGAGGCTGACGATGTCATCGCGCAGTACAGCCGCAGCCACATCGGCGGGGTGGATATCGTGACCGGCGACCGGGACCTGTTCCAGTTGGTGGACGACAAGCGGGGGGTGCGGGTGCTCTACACGGCCAAGGGCATGGGCAACCTCCAACTCATCGACGCCGCCCGGGTTGAATCCGACTACGGGGTGCCGCCGGAGTTCTACGCGGATTTCGCGATCCTGCGCGGCGACGCGTCCGACGGGCTGCCCGGGGTGGCGGGAGTCGGTGACAAGACCGCGGCCCGATTGATCCGCGATTTCGGACCGGCGACTGCGATCCTGGCCGCTGCCGCCGATGAAGCGACCCCACTCACCCCGGGCCTGCGCCGACGGTTGCTCGAGGGTACGGACTATGTGCGGCGGGCCGACCCGGTGGTGCGGCTGGCACATGAACTGCCGGTGCCGCCGGGACCGTGCCCACTCCCCCGCCGGGCGGCCGACCCCGACGCGCTGGCCGAACTCGCCGCACGGTACCGGGTGGAGTCACCGGTGTCCCGGCTCACGGCCGCCCTGGCTGCTGCTCATTCCCGCAACCCGGAGTAGGCCACCACACCACGGTCGATCAGCGCGGCGGCCGCCCCGGCGGTAGCCGCAAGCGGCTCCCCGGCCGCGGCTTGCGCGATCTGACCGAGCAGATCGATCACCTGCTTGGTCCATCGCACGAAGTCACCCGCGGTCAGGTCGGCCTCCCACAGGACACCATCGAGATTGGCGCCCTTCGCCCAGCGGTACAACGGCCAACACAGGCCCAGGTCCGCGTCCGGCAGGGTCTGCAGCCCGCGGTCGGCCTCCAGCTGTTTGAGGCGGTCCCACGTCTGCAACAGTTCGGCGATGGCCTCGCCCGCGGGGCCGCCGGGCAGCCGCGGCACTGCGGACTCCTCGCGCCCGCCGCGGGATTCGTAGACCAGGGCCGCGACGACACTGGTCAACTCCACAGCTGTCAGCGTGTTCCAGGTCCCCGAGCGCATCGCCTCCGCGACAACGAGGTCGGTGTCGCCGTAGATGCGCGCGAGGGTGTGGCCGGCGGCGGTCACCTCCGTCCCGGAGGCACCCAGATATCCCAGGCCGCCGAGCATGCTGCAGATCCGGTCGAAGGTGCGCGCGATGCTGTTGGTCCGTGAATCGATGCGGCGCCGCAGCCCGTCGGTCTTGCGCTCCAGCTTGTGGTAGCGCTCCCCCCAGCGGGCGTGCTGTTCCCGGTCGTCGCAGCCGTGGCAGGGATGCTGCCGCAGCCGCCGCCGCAGGTCCTCGACCTCCTCGGGCAGTTGGGTCGGGGCCTTTCCGCCGACTGTCGCGCCCGGAAGGTCGCGCGCAACGAGCCGCAGCACCTCGGCGACCTGCTGGCGGCTGTTGGCCGACCGGGCCGTGAACGACTTGGGCACTTTGACGCGTCCCACCGCGGTCACGCCGTCGGGGAAGTCGCCAGCCCCCAGACGTCGGATCCGCCGGTCGAGGTCCACCCCCACCACCCTCGGGTCCAAAGCCGGATCGGAACTTGCGGTCGACACCACCACCACCGGGCCGGAGCGGCGGCCGCGCGGCACACGGACGATGTCCCCGCGGCGCAGCGAACGCAGACCGTCGTCGGTGTTCTGCCGCCGCTCGGCCCGCTTCCGGCGATCGCTGTCCCGTTCCAGCCGGTTCAACCGGTCTCGCAGGGCGGCGTAGTCGGCGAAGTCGCCCAGATGGCACTGCATGGAGCGCCGGTAGCCTGCCAATGCCTCATCGTTGCGACGGACCTCGGCTGCGATGTCCACGATCGCGGAGTCCGTCAGATACTGCGCGAAGGACGTCTCCAACAGTGCTGCGGCGCGTTCCCGTCCGGTCGTGGCAACGAGGTTGACCGCCATGTTGTACGACGGCCGGAAACTCGACCGCAGCGGATACGTGCGCGTGCTGGCGAGCCCTGCCAGGGCCCGCGGATCCAGGCCACGGTGCCACGCCACCACAGCGTGGCCCTCAACGTCGATTCCGCGCCGCCCGGCTCGGCCCGTGAGCTGGGTGTATTCCCCCGGCGTCAGGTCGACATGGGCCTCGCCGTTCCACTTCACGAGGCGCTCCAGCACCACCGACCGCGCCGGCATGTTGATGCCCAGGGCCAGGGTCTCGGTGGCGAACACACACTTCACCAGCCCCGATTGGAACAGTGCCTCGACGACCTCTTTGAACAACGGGACCAAGCCCGCGTGATGTGCCGCGACCCCCCGCTCCAAAGCGAACAGCCATTCGTCGAAGCCGAGCGCTGCCAGGTCCGCCGGATCGAGCCGCCCGCAAGCCCAGTCGGCATAGTCGCGGATCTGCTTTCGCTCCTCATCGGTGGTGAGGTTCACGCCGCCGCGCATGCACTGTTCGACCGCTCCGTCACACCCGGCCCTGCTGAAGATGAAGCAGATCGCCGGCAGCAGCCCCGCATGGTCGAGCCGCCGCACAGTCGCGGGCCGTGACACCCGCTCGCCGCCGCCGCCGCGACGGCCCTTCGCCCGTTGCCGGCCACGGCCCTGACCGCGTTCCCAGCGCTCCTGGCGCGCCTCGTCGGCGGCTCGATGTGTCAGTTCCGGGTTGATCTGCGACTGGGCGTCGTCGACGAACAGGTCGTGCAGGTGCTGCCCGACCAGCACCTGCTGCCACAACGGCACGGGCCGGTACTCCTCGACGATGACGTCGGTATGCCCTCTGACGGTGCCCAGCCAGTGCCCGAACTCCTCGGCGTTGCTGACCGTGGCCGACAGGGCGGTGACCGTGACACTGTCGGGCAGGTGGATGAGCACCTCTTCCCACACGGCGCCCCGTGAGCGGTCCGCGAGGTAGTGCACCTCGTCCATCACCACGTGGGCCAGGTCGCGCAGCGACGCCGACTGCGCGTAGATCATGTTCCGCAGCACCTCGGTGGTCATCACCACCAGCGGGGCCCGCGAGTTGATGGAGTTGTCGCCGGTCAGCAGTCCGACCTGCTCGGCGCCGTACCGCTGCACCAGATCGTTGTACTTCTGGTTCGACAGCGCCTTGATCGGCGTGGTGTAGAAACACGAGCGCCCCGCCGACAGCGCCAGATGGACCGCGAACTCCCCCACAACCGTCTTGCCGGCTCCGGTGGGTGCGGCCACCAGCACGCCCCGGCCTGATTGGAGCGCCTCGCACGCGGCGATCTGGTAGGGGTCCAGGGGGAAGGGGTAGAGGGACTGGAACGCGGTGAAAGCGGTGTCGCTGTTCCTGCGTTTCGCGGCCGCGTAGCGTTCCGCGGGGCTGGCCATGGTGACAGCCTAAGGCGAACCGGCCGGCGCAATGACACGCAAGCCGCCGGGGTGCATGGTGATGTCGGCCGGCAGCGGGCCGATCCGCTCTCCGTCGGCGTACACGATCTGGTCGGGGGCGTCGAGACGGATCCGCCGGCCGGTCATCTGGGTCACGGCGGGGTGGCCCACATGGGTGCCCTTGTAGACGCGGGGGAAGACCCGCAGGAACTCGATCTTGCCGACTTCGTGCAGCCAGGTGAGGGTGAACAGCCCGTCGTCCAACTCCGCCCCCGCACACACCTTCATCCCGCCGCCGTACGACGTGCCGTTGCCGACCGCGACGAGCATCCCGTTGTCCCGGATCTCCTCCCCGTCGAA
>JAQAZZ010000155.1:0-23821 GCA_032127075.1 Micrococcales bacterium
CCCAGAAGATCGGCAGCCACAAGAACCTGTCCCCGTATTGGGCAACCAGGAAGATGTCCCCCACGATCCGCACGATCATGACCAACGAGACGAGGAACCTGGCGAACTCGCTGCCGCGGCCGATCCCCCGAGCGACGAACACCGCTGCCACGCCGACGAGAACCTGGACGATCCCCTCAGCCCGGATGGCACCGACATTGCCGTCGAACTCGGCGAGCAGCCCGGTATCGCCGGCCTGCACGATCAGCCATACTCCGCTGCCGATGCTGATCACCGCGCCGACCCAGATCAGCGCGGTCACCAGCGTCACGGACAGCGGGCGGGGGATACGCGTCGGCGGGGCGGTGTTGCTCATTGTCCGATCGTCGCCGCTCAACCCTGCTCACCCCATTCACCACGCCGGGTCCACCAACACGTGCACGCCACAGTTCAGTCCAAGACCCGGCCGATTTCGACAGACTTGACCACTTTCTGTTTCAGCCGGAAGACAGTGACGATCTCTCCCGGCAGGAAGTCGTTGACATGGCAAGAGCGAAAACCAGACACGTTGTCGCACACCACGCCCGGCACGAACTGCTTCACCTGCTTCTTCGACGAGCCCACACCCACACCCTGACTGGTGACCTGGCGGGGGCTTCTGGTCCGCATCAGGGTGACCGCACCCGCGGTTATGTTCACCGTGAGCTTCTTGCCGTAGGACAAGATCTTGACCCGGCCGAACTCGGTCGTGAACTTGTCCACCTTCTTGGGCTTGCCAACTTGGGCCACAACCTGCTTCTTGGTCATCCCCAGTTCGACACCCTTGATGCTCGTGCCGACGACGATCTTGGCCGACGCGGGTGCAGCAGCGGTGCCGGCGACGAGCACCAGCAAGGCAGAGGCTGCGACCGCAATCCCGGTAGCGTTCCTCATACCTTCACCCTAGTACCCCCAGCCGGAGATTCCACGTCGGAGAATCGGCTTCAGCGGCGCAGCGGCGCAGCGGGCCACCCGTGCACAGCAAGGTCCTTTGTACCCTTGTTGCCATGGTGGGGTCGAAGCCGTGGATGCGCGCCACACTCACCGCTGTTCTGATGACAGTCCTGGGCTTGGCCATGCACGGCTTGGCGGGCGGGCACAGCGACTACTCCCCCGCAGCGGTGCTGCTCCTCATCCCCGCGATTGCCGTCACCCGGGTTTTCCAGGGGCGACCCGGTTCTATCGTTCGAGTCATCTCCCTGTTGCTGCTGGGGCAAGTCGCGGTCCATATCGCAGTCAACCCCCTGGGCGGTCACGCCGGGTCTCACCTGACCCACCTGATGGCGCCGACTCCGGCGACAGCGGGGCACGCATCGATGCTGAGGCGATCGGGCGAGGCCTACGGCCCCCAGATCGTCGCCGGGATCGCTGAGGCGCTATCGGGACTGCTTGCCTCTCCCGGCATGCTGGCGGCGCACTCGGCCGCCGCAGCCGCGGTGGGTTGGTGGCTCGCGGCCGGGGAGCGCCGCTCGATTCAGTTCCTGGCCCTGCTGGCCGGGGTGTGCCTTTGGATACTGGCTGGGGCGGTTGCCGCGCTGCGTGCGCCCATTCGCCCCTCACGGCCCCAGCCCCGCCCCGCCGAAACACCGTGGGCCGGGCAACGGCACCTGGTTTCTATCGCGGCAACGCCGTTGCGTGGCCCGCCGGCGCTGATCTGACCTATCACCGCGTCTTTCGACTCATCGCCCCACTTCGGGGCCACTGACCCCGCAGGGCTCGCATCGCACGCCTGTCCCGCGCGCCGTTCGCTGCGGGCGGCGGGGTTGCGGCCCAACAGGGGCGCTCCATGCGAAAGGTCGCTCCACGCACATATCGCCAGAGCGCCTACTACAGACACCGGCGCCACTACAGACACCAGCACCACTACAGACACAAGGACACTCAGATGAATACCAGCATGAAGCACAACCACGGCGACTCGCGGTCGCGGGCGCTCGCCCTGGCCGCGGTCGGCCTCGTCGCAATGGGCGGGCTGTCCGCCTGCTCCGACTCGTCGACGACCACAGCGGCGGACAACAGTTCGCAAGCCTGCCCGATCAGCGTGGCTGACGGTTGGGTCAAGGCGGCGGACAAGGGCATGACGGCCGCTTTCGGGACCGTCGTCAACACTTCCGCGGACGATGTCATCATCACCGCCGCCGCTACCCCGGCCGCGACCACCATGGAACTGCACGAGGTGGTGCAGGACAACGGCGAGACGGTCATGCAGCCGGTGGCCGACGGCTTCCCGGTTCCCGCCGACGGCGAGCTGGCACTGGAACCCGGCGGATACCACCTGATGCTGATGGACATCACCGAACCCATCCAGCCCGGCGACGACGTCACCTTCACGCTGAACTGCTCCGACGGTGCCACCGCGCAGTTCACGGCCCAGGCCAAGGCGTACGAGGGTGCAGAGGAGCAGTACGAGGAGGGCGGCATGGACACAATGGGCGACAAGCAGGACGTCGCCGAGATGACCCCCGACCCAGAGATGTCCTAGGCCGATGGAACATCCTGCTCATCGCGACGGGCGTGGCTCAGGGGTGTCGCGGCGCCGCCTGCTCCTCGGCGGGGCCGCGGCCCTCGGCGGGATCGCCGCCGCACCGCTGGCGCCACCTGCGGCTGCCGCCGGTGTGCCCGCATCCGCCGACAGCGGCACCGTGGGGACCGCTCGGGAGAGTTGTTGGGGGTCGACGCAGGCGGGCGTTGCCACACCGGTGCAGTCGTTCGCCGCGTTCGTCGGGATGAACCTGCGCGGCGGTATGCACCGAACCGACCTGGTCCGGCTGATGAAACTGCTGACCGACGACATCGAACGTTTGACCCAGGGCGAACCGGCCCTGGCCGATGGCGTACCTGAGCTGGCGGGTGTGCCGGCACGGCTGACGGTGACAGTGGGCGTCGGACCCGGGTTCGTCGCCGCTCCCGGGCTTGGCGGGACGTCGATACCGCACTGGTTGCGACCGATGCCGGCGTTCACAGTCGACGACCTGCAGCCGCAGTGGTCGGGCGGGGACCTGCTGCTGCAGATCTGCGCCGACGACCCGGTGACGGTGTCGCACGCCCAGCAAGTCCTCGTGGGCGACGCCGATGAGTTCGCCAGGATCGCCTGGATCCAGCAAGGGTTCCACCGCGCCGTCGGCACCACCGCGGGCGGGACGGCCGGCCGGAACCTGATGGGCTACATCGACGGCACCGTCAACCCCGCGACGGGATCGGCGGACTTCGACGAGGTCGTGTGGATCGGCGACGGCCCCGCGTGGCTGCGGGGCGGTACCGGCATGGTGCTGCGCCGCATCCGCATGGATCTGGACACGTGGGCATCGGTCGATCGGGCGTCGAAGGAGCAGATCATGGGGCGCCGGCTCGCAGATGGCGCCCCATTGACCGGCGATCGCGAATCCGACACGCCAGACCTCGATGCCACCGACCAGTCGGGCCTGCCCACGATCCCGGACTTCGCCCATGTGCGGCTGGCCCACGCACGCCATCGGGCCGAACGCATCCTGCGTCGCCCCTACAACTACCAGGACGGCACGGCTGACGGGCGCGCCGAGGCCGGGCTGCTGTTCGCGGCGTACGCGGCAGACCTCGACCGGCAGTTCCTGCCGATCCAGCGACGGCTGCAAGACGGTGACCTGCTCAATGTCTGGACGACGCCGGTGGGGTCGGCAGTGTTCGCCATACTGCCCGGCTTCGAATCTGGGGGCTGGCTGGGTGAAGCGCTGCTGACCTGACTGCTGCCAGCACGCCGTCACCACGGTGCTCACCCATCCTCGACAGGCTGTTGCGGAGCCGGTGGCGGCGGGCTCGGGCTATGTCCGGCCAACTGCTGGCTGAGTGTGGCGATCTCCCTTCGTAGTTGCCCCACTTCCCGCCGCAGCTCGGCCAGGTCCCCTGCGGGGCCGGCACCCGGCGGGTGCGCATCGTCGGCACCCGCCGGGTCCGGACCGAGCGCCAAATCCTGCTGGTCCTTCGTCGCATGCTCCTCGTCCTGGGCGATCTGGTGCGGAGTCAGCCGGAAGAACGACGCCAGCGAACCGGCGAGGACGCCGAGAAGTCCGATGCCAACGGTCATGATGATCGCTCCGGCGATACGTCCTGTCGGCGTGACCGGTGCGATGTCGCCGTATCCGACAGTGGTGAGCGTGACGTAGCCCCACCACAAGGCGTCCCCGAAGGACCCGAACTCGGGATTGACGGGGCGCTCTGCCCGCAGTGCCGCCCACGAGCACAGCCCGACGACCAACCCGGCAATCAGCGCGGAGCGGCCCAGGCGCTCGAGCAGCCGCGACATTCCGCGTGCGACGACGACCAAGCGGGCCAGCCGCGCCATGCGCAGTACCGCAACGACTGAGCCGCCGCCCACCCCTGGGATGAGGTACCAGGGAGACGTGAGAACCACGATGACCAGATCGAGCAGGCCCAGTCGGGACCACACGTAGCGCTCGCGCATGCGGTTCTGTACGGCGAAGTCCACCACGAACACCAGCCAGGTGACGACCGCCACGACCATGCCCAGCGGTCGGGATTCGTCGGAGTCGATGAACAGCGGCAGGACCGCGGACACGATGATGAACGGCCTGCTGGCCACCTCGTACTTCTTCAGGAAGGCCCGGGCCTCCGGGGAGCGCGGCGGCGCGACACGGTTGAAGCGAGACCAGATGTTCACGGGCGCATTCTCCCGTCCCGACCTCGGATCGGTGCGCGTTTCCCGGCGGTGGCGTGGCTGACGCGGCTGGGCGCACGTGGGGACACGGACGATCCTCGCCAAGAGATCCCCCAGGTAGAGCACTAGCGTCATCATGTGGCTGCGGAACCGAGCTCAGTGGACAACAGGCCGCCGGGCCCGTCCCCCGGGTCTGCGGCGATCGCGCCTTGGGTTGTGGCGGTTCTTGTCTTCGGGGTTGCCTTCGCCGCCATCGCCTGGGTCGTGGTGTCGGCGCCCGGCGAGGTCCCGGCGTTCGACGACACCGTCGGCAACGCCATCCATTCCCTGGCCGTCGCCAACGGTTGGTTGGTGAGCGTCGGGCTGGTGCTGGAAGCAGTCGGCGGAGTGCTGTTCTCAGTGCTGCTCAGCACTGGCGTCGTCGTCATGCTGTTGGCCACCGGTGGGGCCCGCCGGCCGTGGAACGAACGCACCTTCGCCGCGGTCTTCCTCGCCCTCAGCGCTGCGGGGGGGGCGCTGCTGGATTCGATCATCAAGGCAGCCGTCGGGCGTTCTCGGCCCCCTTGGAACGGGCTGTGGTCCTACGAGAGCACCCCGTCATTCCCGTCGGGCCACTCCCAGGCCGGTATCACCGTGTGGGTAGCACTGGGCCTGGTCGCACTGGTGCTGCTGCCGCGGGCCACCCGATGGTTCGTCGCGGTCCCGCTGCTGGTCGTCGGACCGCTGATCGGGATCAGCCGGGCGGTTCTGGGCGTTCACTGGCCCACCGACGTCCTGGGTGGGTGGGCGATGGGTGCCGCCTGGCTGTCGCTGGGCGTTGTCGTGGTGGTGCTGCTGGCTGCACGAACCGGCGCCTCGACCGCCGGCCCGGGACCGATGCACGACACCGTCGATTCCGACACCTCCGCGCCGCCAACATGATCGACTTTCGGCGTGTGGACACATCGGGGGGTTTCGGCCTATGTGCCGAGTTCACCGCCGGCGGGTGAGCCCGAACCCCATCTGGTGGTAGCGGCTGAGCACGAGCACACCTACCGCGAGCCCGGTCAGGATTGCGAAGCCGGGCCAGATGTACGCCCCTACGACAGCGACGACGGCCGCGGCGGCGAACAACCACAGCAGAGCGGGGCTCTCATAGGGGGATCGCTGCGAAGCCTGCCACTGCGGTTGGCGCTGCTGGGGTGCTGACTCGACCCAGACAGCGTGCTCGGCGGGCCGTCGGGCACGGTCGTAGCGCTCCCGCTGTGCAGGGTCGCTGAGGACCAGATAGGCGACGTTGACCGCGCGGAATCGCTCGCCATCACCACCGCTATCGGGGTGGGTGGACTTCGCCGCCGAGCGCCAGGACTTGTGGATCTGCTCCTGATCGGCCTCCGCAGACACCCCCAGCACCGCATAGAGGTCCTGATGGACCTCCCGCCACAGATCCCGCTCGGTCACGGCTCGCCACCTTCCCACCCGAGTCTCCCACCCGGGCCGGGCGCCCACCACCTCGCCGGACGACCGGATCGGCAACCCGGCCGACGCTCTTTCGGCGCGGGCGGTTCGTTCAGGCGGCCTGCGCGCCGTGGCCGACGAGGAACGGCGTCATCCCGGCGCTGGCCAACAGTTCCCCGCCGAGTGCCAGCATCCCCTCGCAGCCGTCCCAGCGGTCCAGCATGGCGAGCCCGGCTGCGGTTCCGCTGGTGGCCGCGCGCACCCATACCGCCGTGGCCCCCGCGTCCACGATTCCGGCATCGCCGCCCACCACCGTGACCGCGATGTCCGCCGGGGCCTCGGCCAGGTGGCCGAGGGCGGACCACAGATGGTTGCCCCTTTCGTAGCGACCCGACGTGGCTACGGCGATGGGCGCCCCCCGATGCGGCGCGGCGACCACGGCGATGATCCGCGATCCGTTCGACGGGCTGCGGACGCCCACCCGCCATGGTCGATCCGCCGCGGCCGCACCCGCGGTGCGCACATCACCGCCGACGTTGAGGCACACATCCCGCGCACCCGCGGCGATGGCCGCCTGGACTGCCCGTTCCATCGCCCACCCCTTGACGTATCCGGTGGGGTCGAACATGCCCGCGGCATCCCTGGGCCGGAAGGCCCCGTCGGTGAGGCGTTCGAGGGATTCGCAGTCGCGCATCACCTCCAGCATGTGTGCGCTGAGCCGTTGCCGAGCGATCCTGCCGCCGCGGTAGCGTTCGAGTTCGCTGGTGGGCCGGTAGCGGGAGAACCTTTCGTCGTCCTCGACCAGGCAGCGCCGGACCTCGCCCGCGGCCCGGTGCAGCGCCCCGCGGCCACCGGGTCCGGGACGGTGCGCCGCGATCGTCAGCGACGCGACCGTCCCCATCACCGGGAACGAGCAGCGCAGCGGGCGGGCGGACCGCAACGGCTCGGGCCTGCCAGCGCCAGCGGGTATCACAGCGAATCCAGGATCGACTGCAGCGAGTCCCGGTAGGCCTCACTGGTGTAGGTGGCGCCGGAGACCGCGTCGAACTCAACACCCCGGTTCTCGACCGCGGCGTTCAACTGCGGGATTGCACGACTGTTGATCATCTGTGATCGACTGTCACCGTCCGGGTAGACCGCCGCATCAGCCCGGCACACCCGACCGGCGGAATCGACTTCGGCGACAACTTGCACCGGCCCCCAGGGCGTAGCGAAACTGTGGCCGCTGGCCGGCTGCGCCGTGTCGCAGGAGGGCTGCGGCGCTGGTGCGGCTGCTTGACCGGCGGAGCCGACTATCTCGGTGCCCAGCGTGGTCTGCTGGCCGGGATCGGCGTGAAGCACCGCGTCGTAGCCGGCCACTGCCGCCAGGGCCGCGGCCGCGGTCGCCACCCCGGGGAGGGCCCGTTTGACGAAGTCACCCATCATCACCACCCGAACCTTTCACTGTGGATGTGCTGCCCGGGCATGCCGGCGCGGCGCAGCCCGGCTGCCGCGGCGGATTGCAGCGCGGGCGGACCGCACACGAAGGCCGCCCGTTGCGCGATGCCGGGGATCTGCTGGCGCAGGTGCTCTGCCAGGAACGGGTTGCCGCCGCGCCATCGGCTGCGGGATCCCGTGATGACGAACAGCCGACCGCCGAGCCCGGCGGTGAGCCGCTGAATCTCCGCCAGATGCGGGATGTCCGCACGTTCGTGGCCGCGGGCCAGCACGATGGGCCGCCGCCACGGCTCGCAACCGTGCAGCAGCGACACCATAGGCGCCAATCCCACTCCGGCTCCGATGAGGATCAACGCGCGGTCGGGCTCGGCGTCAAGCGTCATCCGGCCGTAGGGTCCCTGCAACAACACCCGCGTCCCCGGACGGACTGTCTGCAACCGCGACGTCGCGTCGCCGAGATTCTTGATGGTCAGGCGCAGATGGCGCCCGTCCGGCGCCGCGGACAGCGAGAAGGGGTGCGACTGCCACCAGAGGTCGGAGGTGACGAACCGGGCGCTGACGAACTGGCCCGCAACAGCGCGGAAGCCGGGGACGCCGGGTCCGCCGATCGTAACGGCCACGGTGTCCCGCGCCACCTGGTGGGCCGCCGCAACGTAGGTGCGGCGCCGGACCAGGGATTGGATCAACGAGCCCAGACGGGACCACAACACAACAAAAGCGGCCGCCGCGAACAGGCCGATCCAGAACCACCGCGCCAAGGCATCGTCGGCAAAGGTCTGCCCCAGCAAGACCTGATGGCCGAAGCCGAGCAGCACGGCCAAGTAGCCGTTGAGATGCAGCAGATACCACGCCTCATATGACATCCGTGCCTTCACGCGACGCCACGAGGTGAGTGCCACCGTCACGAAAAGCCATGTCGCAACCAGCGCCGCAACCATGAACGGTTCGTCGCGGAGCAACCGCCACAGTTCAGCGGGCGCTGCGGACAGAGCGCCGGCGGCGAAGCCGACGGTTGATGCGGCCACATGGACGACAAGCCCCAGGATGGTGGCGATTCCGACCGACCGGTGCCAGCGAATCATCTGGTCGAGACCGGATCGGCGCTCGATCCAGGTCGGTCGGGCGACGAGGATCACTCCCGCGAGCCCGCCGAGAGCAGCAACCAGCCCCGCGACTTGGCCGACCGCCAGCCACATCGCGTCCCCGCCGCCCGCCAGCAACTGCCAGCCGCCGCCGCGAAGCCACACCCCGGCTGTCGTCAACGCGATGAACACCGACCACCCCACCGGGTCGGTCAACCGCGACGGCACCCGCCGGTCGCGCCTGGCGACAGTGCGGGCTGCGGCTATCGGGGCTGCTGGCGGGCTGATCGTCATTCTGGACCTCGCAGTAGGGACCTCTACTGCTCCACTCCACCTCCTCGCGGCGAGTACCGCCAGACCACCGCGCCCCTTCGCACCGAACGTGGGACGAAGCCTTGCCGGCCTCTTACCGTGTGAAAGTTGCAGAAGTTTTGAACCAGATGCATCCAAGCAGGGGGCGCGGGGCGAATACAGGGTGTCTGCCGCGGCAAGGGGCCTCGGCTCAACCTCGAAGGGTACAGAGATGAAACTGAGCAAGCGGATCGGACTGATGGCCACGGCTGCGGCCATGACTGTCGGCATGGGCTTGGGTGCTTCGCCCGCGTCGGCCCTGTCCGAAGACGAGACCAACAACTTCCTCGGCCAGCTGACGGCGACCTACAACGACCCCACTGAGGGCTCTGACAAGAACCCGTACGACTTCGACATCGTCACCAAGGCTGCGCTGGCAACAGGTGCCACCGACATCCTGGCGGGCCTGGACTCCTTCACGCTGTTCGCCCCGAACGACCGCGCCTTCGAGGTTCTGGCCAAGCAGCAGGGTCTGCTGGGCAAGGACTATCGCTACAGCAGGACCATAGACGAGGGCAAGGTCTTCAACGCGCTCGTCAAGGGACTCGGCGTCGAGAAGATCACCGAGGTGCTGCTCTACCACGTGTACGCGGGCGGCAAGGCGACCGGAGCCGATGTGCTGTCCGGCCCGCGCTACCAGCGCCTTGCTATGGCGAACGGGCAGAGCCTGAAGGTGTACGTGCTGTCCAAGCGCTGGCCGCTGATCGTCCTCGGCGACAAGGACGGCCGCTTCCTCAACGATCGTGTCGTGAAGAGCAAGATCGACGTTGTGGAGACCGACAACACCGTGGTCCACGGGATCAGCGACGTGCTGCTGCCCAAGCTCTGACCACCACGCCTACGATGGGCGGTCCCGCTGCGGCGGGGCCGCCCATCTCTTGTCCGCGGTCGCAGGTGGGCGCCGCGATACCACAGCGGGGCCTGCACTTGCCCCCACCTGTTCCGGACGCTCAGGCGACTTGGCTCATTCACCACGTCCCCCGGGCGAAGATGGTGAGACGAGTCAACGAAGCCGGTCACGCGTGGATCCGACATTCAACGCGACCATTAGGCGGATCGGCAGGTTGGCGCTACAGTGAGGTATCGGCGTGGACAAATCGAGTTCGCGCGCAATCTATTGAAGTGAGTTGTAGTGGCAACAGGTACAGTGAAGTTTTTCAATGCGGAGAAGGGCTACGGGTTCATCTCCCGTGACCAGGGCGAAGATGTCTTCGTCCACTACTCCAACATCGACGGCCAGGGTTACCGAACCCTCGAGCAGGGTCAAAGCGTCGAGTTCGACGTCGCCCCGGGCCGCAAGGGCGAAGAAGCCCAGAACGTCCGCCTCATCTGACTTGACGAACCCGGGCCGAGCCCGGAACGTCTCACTGAGGGGCCGCAGCGCACACGCGCAGCGGCCCCTCAACCATTTTCGGGACCGCCAGGGGGCCGCAGCGCACACGCGCAGCGGCCCCACAACCATTTTCGGGACCGCCGGGGTCAATCCTGGGACCGTTGGTCCGCTGCGCCCGCCACGCCGATCGCCTCGGCGAATCCGGGCAGGTGGACCACCAACTCCGAGCGGACCGGCACCGTGGCATCCAGCCCGCTGAGGACTCCCACGAGCCCGAGCCACACCCGGTGGGTGAACAGTTGCTCCGCAGGCAGGTTCAGTTTCAGGGCTTCTGCGAAATCTGGGTTGCGAGGATCGTTGGCGCGGTTGAACTGCTCCCGCAGCCAAGAGCGCGAGTAGTGGAAGGTCTCGCTGCGGGCGGGCTCACTGAACGGTGCCAGGTAGTCCACAAGTTTGCCCACATCCAGGTCGGCACCCCGCTTGACGAATCCGTCGGCCCGCAGCCGTGCCGCCACAGCCACGGGGTCCCCGGCGAGCATCCCGCCGATCAGCCCCCCGAACGTCGGGGGGAGCCCATGCGGCAGGACGAGGGTCGACCCGAAGTCCAGCACACCCAGGCGCCCGTCGGCGGTCAACCGGAAGTTGCCGGGGTGCGGATCGGTGTGCAGCAGGCCCACCCGCTTGGGCGACGCCAGGAAGAACCGCTGGTACAGCAAACCTGCGCGGTCCCGCTCCGCCGTGGTCCCGCCTAGGGCGATGGCAGCGAAACCGGAGCCATCGAGCCATCCGCTCACCAACACCCGGCGCGTAGCCGACACAACTTCGGGCACGACGACCTCAGAATCGCCGCGGTAGGCGGCGGCGAAGCGACGCTGGTGGGCGGCCTCCCGCCGGTAGTCGAGTTCGGCCATCAAACGCGTGCGCAGTTCGGCAATCAGCGGCGGCATCGACACCCCCCTTGCCACCAGAGAGCTGAGCCGGAGCGCGGTGGACAGGCTGCGCACGTCGGCCGCCATAGCTTCCGCGACCCCCGGATACTGCAGTTTCACCGCCACGGGAGTCCCGTCGGCCCACACAGCGCGGTGGACTTGCCCGATCGATGCGGCGGCAACGGGATCTTCGTCGAACTCTTCGAAAGCGGAGCGCCAGCCGCTGCCCAACTCTTCGATCAGTACCGGTTCAACTTCCGGGAACGGCAGCCCCGGGCTGTTCTCCTGCAACGCGGTCACCGCCTGCCGCCACGAACCATCGGGGTCCTGCGGGAGCAGCGCATCCACCGTGGACACCAACTGGCCCAGCTTCAGCGCTCCACCTTTGAGTTCCCCGAGAACAGCACGGGTGTCCGCCGCCGTGGCCGAACGAGCCTGCTGTTGCCTGGCCGCGGTATCGCCGCCGGCGAGGCGCGCGACCTGGACTCCCACCGAGCGGCCCAACGCCCGCAGGGGCAGGGCCCCGAGGGCGGCGGTGCGGCGAAGGCGTGAGGTCGTCAGGGCCACAGGCCCATTATGGGCCGCCCCGCTACAGGGGAGGTTCAGATCGCGCAGGACATGTCGTTGCCACAGCACATCGGCGATTTGATCTTGCCGTGGCCGTTGGGGCAGACGGCGATCCGCACGGTGGCCCCACCCTCCTTGGCCAGCAGATCGTCCACCAGTGCGGAGCCGCAGGCGCCGCAGGTGGTGTTGACCGACATTCCGCACTGGGGACACGTGTAGAGAGCCATGGACGCAAGTTAGTCCAGGGTCCCGTCCACCGCACCACGGGGGGTGGCGGCAGCCGGACTCCAGCCGTCCTCGGCGGCCCCTGCGCTGCTACCAGTAGACCGCGAGGACGATGTTTGTGATCGTGAGCGCGCCGATGGCTCCCCACACCGCCGTGGTGGCCTCCTCCTTCTTCCGGTTCATCAGGACGAGTGCGAAGATCACCAACAGGATGGCGAGCTTCACCGTCACCTTGGCGTTGTCCGGCTCTTCCCCCAGGGGGTAGGCCAGCCCCACCATCGCGGTACCCGTCAGCAACATGGTGAGCGCACCGTGGAGGAAGCCCGGCGTGATGCGCCGCGGCGGCCTCATCTGCAAGAGGAACGAACCGAGAAGAGCCCCGATGCCGATGAAATGCAGCACGAGCATGGCCTTGAAGAGGAAATCCATGCCTTGAGAGTAGGGCGCCGGGACGGTTCGTCGTTGCGGCGCCCCATCGGAATGTGACCTGGCTGGCAACCGGACCAGGAGACCATCGGCGAGGCGATGCCGCACCGGGGGTTCGAGGGCGAAGAGCCGACACAGACCTAGTGCGGCGCAGGCTCGGGTGCAATCCAGCCGTCAGGGTCGGTCGCTGCTCAGAGTCCGATTCCGCGAAGGCCGCCGACCTCATCGTCGGACCCGTCGGAGTTGTCAGACCCGTCGGAGTTCTGTGATGTGAGGTTGTGGACGATGGCACCACTGTCCATCCCGCCGGAACCGCGGTTGAGCACCGCAAGGGCCCGATCCGGGTCGGCGACTGCTGCAAACTTCAGCGCCAGGACATGAGCCTCATTGCGCGACGCATCGGCGGCCTCCCTGCCGGCCGAACCCGCCTGGATACCGAAGTAGGCGCCGGTCAGAGCGCCGATGGCGGCGATGGCCGGGCCCACGGCAGTACCCACCGCGGCTGCATCCGCATAGCTGAAGATGGCGATAGCGGTCACCACAACGATGGCGAGCGCCCCGCCCAGCATGGATCTCAACCCGAACTTCCAACGAGACTGATCTGAGCTGTCCATGACAGCAGCATGTCACCCGGATCGCCCGCGCGTGGCTCTTTTGCGCGTGTCGAGATTCAAACCCGCCAGCGTCGTCGCTCGGTTCGGTGCCGACAAATGGCTATTCGCGGGCCATGTCCACGAAGCGGCTGTAATGGCCCTGGAAGGCCACCGTCACTGTGTCGGTGGGGCCATTGCGGTGCTTCGCGACGATGAGATCAGCCTCACCCACGCGGGAACTGTCCTTGTCGTAGGCGTCTTCGCGGTGGATGAGGACCACCATGTCCGCATCCTGTTCAAGGCTGTTGTGTACCGCGACTCCGTCCGCGATGAAATTGTGGGTGCCCAGGACCGTTGCGTCGAAGACCGCTCGGCGGCCGACGGGCTTGATAGCGACAACCTCATCCCAGAACACATCGTTGGTCGCGATGAGTTCGGACTGCGAATCGTGCAGTATCCGGGCGATCCGACCGAGGTGCTCCCGGCCGGAAGCCGGATTGCCGGTACTCGACCCGTAGGGCCGCGTGCCACGCGTGTCCGGCAACCCGCCGTGGGCAACTCCCGTTGCGGCCAAGGTCTCGCGGACGTGTCCCCAGACCTCTCGGGGGACGATGTCGGACGCCGTGGTGGGTGAGGGTCTGTCCAACGTCTGCAACAACTCGGCTGCCGCTGGTGCTTGCGGGCCGAACCCGCCCACGCGGCGCAGGAACACCTTCTGATCAGCCGCGCCGGAGATGACCACGCGGTAAGCGGGCTCGGACCCGGGCCGGTGGACCAGGTGGATCGACGTGGTCAACCCGAAGCGAAGAAGCAGGCGGGACACATCATCGGCCAAGCGCCGAGAAGGGGCGGCGTAGTGGATCGAACCGGCATGACGACCGGGGACGACCCGGATCGATCCGTTGGCCGCCCACAGGTGGCGCAGGAACAGCGCCACCTGTTCCTTTGTGGCGGCGAACACGTGCTCCGGGACGCACATCTGGTGGCGGCGCAGTCCAAGGAGTCCGATTCCCGACAGCCAGTCCGCGATGGGGTTGCGGCTGTCACGGCTGCGGCGGGACCGTGCCCCCAGCCGCAGGGTGGTGGCGCGTCCGGCCTGGCCGCCCTCCCGGACTGACTCGGCGCCGAATCGGCGTCCGGCTGCGCCAGCGACCGCCTCCAGATTGGCTCCATTTGCGCTGGCGTAGCGGACGCACCGGTGCTTCCCGAAGACCCCGCCACCGAGCAGGTGCCCGAGCAAGATCAACTCGTCGGAGTCCGCGGGCGCCTGCTCGATCGGTGCCGGGACGTGCCGGGGGATCGCGATGCGCGACCCCGGTGCCAGATCACCGGCGGCCCGCCAGCCGCCGTAGGTCAGCAGTTTGTGGTTGGCGGTGAGGGTCAGCCGTCGTCCGGCCGCTGTGGTCAACTCGTAGACCTCCCGCGTCCCCGTCGGAAACACGTGGGTCATCGTGCGGGCCCGGTAGCGCAACGAGTCGTCCAGCGACCACACCGGGACATCCCGGGCACCGCTGCGATGCAGTTCGCCCAGAGTGACCTCTGCCCCGGTGTCGGCACGTGTGACGAGGGTGTCTTCTGTGAGGCACCCTGATTCGCGCAGATCGGACAGCATCGGCTTCTTGTCGTTGCGTGCCTCGGGACCGCGGTTGAGCTGGCTGATGGCGATCACGGGAACCTCGAGTTCCTTGGCCAGCAGTTTCAGCGAACGGGAGAATTCGCTGACCTCTTGCTGCCGCGACTCCACTTTCCTGCCCGAAGTCATGAGTTGCATGTAGTCGACGATCACCAGCCGGAGATCCTCTCGCTGCCGCAGGCGCCGGCATTTGGCCCGGATCTCGGTCATGGTCATGTTCGGCGAGTCGTCCACGAACAGCGGCGCCTCGTGCAGCGCCCCCTGCCGGGAGGCGATCTTGCGCCACTCCGGGTCGTGCATCTTGCCCGAACGCATGTGATGCAGCGGGATCTGGGCCTCGGCGCTGAGCAGGCGCATGACGATCTCGTTGCGGCTCATCTCAAGCGAGAACAGCACAGTGGCCAGACCGTGTTTGATGGCGGCCGAACGGGCGACGTCGAGACCCAGGGTCGAGTTGTGGGTGGGCACCATGGCCCTGCCGGCGAGGAAGAGGTGCGATGGATTGTCCACTTCGATGCAGCGCACCGGCACCGAAGGTATGGGTGTGATGGCGGTGATCGTGCGCGGGCGGGCGGTGCTGACGCCGTCCCACAACTCCTTGTGCCGCAGATCCTGATCGGCCCGGCGGAACACCGACCGGTCACTGGTGAAGGTCAGCCGTACCTCCGCAGCCTGCCGGTGGTTCCGGGGCGGGTGGCCGGAGACCTCGGCAGATATGCCGAGCGTGGCCAGCAACTCGTGCATGCCTTGCGCCAGGGGACGCGACTGCGTGGTGAAACTCAGCGTGCCGCTGGGGTTCACGACTGCGTTGGCGTCGAGCAGGCCCGCAAGCAGCGACCGTCGCTGATCCTCTGCCGCCCGCAGGTAGTCCACGGGGATGTACCCGTGATGGGTGATCCCCTGATCGTGGGCCGCCTGGGCGACCTCCGCCAGCGTCAGTCCGTGCGCCTCGGCGTGCATCTGCACCTCGAGCGGCAGTTCCCGGCCGCTGTGCGCCAACCAGACTCCCAGCGAATAGGGTTCCACCGGCAGACTGCGCGGCTCCAGGGTCAGGGCCGCCACCTCGGGGAGCACAGGTGCCCGACCGAGGTCCTGGACATGCCGGTGCAGCTGCGCGGTGGTATGGGTGGATTCCCCACCCGCGATGGCGACCCGCCAGCGGTGATTCTCGTCGGCGACGATGCTGCTGCCGTCGCTGAATTCCACCATGTAGCACGGCCGCCCCAGCATCACCTCCGTGGCGGCGACTACTGATGCGGCGGCGCCGTCCTGTCCGAGGACGCGGTCGCCGACGGTCAGTTCGCCCATCGTGGTCCATCCGCCTGGTGTGGGGATGGGGGTGTCCACGGCCAGCGCCTTGCCGATCGCGGGACGCGCCGCCACGATGATCAACTGGCCGGCGTGGAGGCCGTTGGTGAGCCGATCCAGATCGATGAATCCGGTGGGCACCCCGACCATCTGTCCGCCGCGTGCTGCGATGCCCTCGATTTCGGCGATGGCGCCGTCCATGATCCCCGACAGGGGGGCGTAGTCCTCGGCGGCACGCGACGATGTCGCGTCGAAGACCTCAGCCTGGGCGCGGTCGGCGATCTGGTCGACATCACCCTCGCCGGCGTAGCCCCACTGCGCGATTCTGGTGCCGGCAGTGACGAGTTTTCGCAGTACAGACTTGTCGTGGACGATCTCGGCGTAGTAGCTGGCGCTGGCGGCGGTGGGCACGCTGGACACCAGGGTGTGCAGATACGCCGCGCCGCCGATCCGACCAAGATCTCCGGTGCGGCCGAGTGCGTCCGACACCATGACCATGTCGGCCGGCTGACCCTTGGTGAAGAGCTCGGTGATCGCGTCGTAGATCGCCTGATGCGCCGGCCGGTAGAACTCGTCGGCGCGCAACGTCTCGACGACGTCGGCGATCGCGTCTTTGCTCAGCAGCATCGCACCCAGAACCGACTGCTCGGCCGCAACGTCCTGCGGGGGGAGCCGGTCACCCCCGCCCTCTCGATCGGGCTGCGCCCGCAACCCATCGCCCTGATTGGGGAACTCGGCTACCGACACCCCGCACCGCCGCCTCTCGTGCTGCCCTTGTGATGCCCTTGTACCTGTCGGCTCCGACACGGACACCGGCCCGGGACGGTGCGACGCGCAACTGACCCTCCCTTGCCGCGCAGCGCGCCGACCCGGGCCGATCCCCTGCTGACACGGCGGTACGGCTGCCGGCGCCGCCTCCAGGCCGGTACCGACACTGCCCGCGCCGTGGACGCGGAAAGGAATCACCGCGACGTTATGGCGGCGGTCCCACCCTGTCCAGGGGCTGCTGGCAAGCCCTGTGGATAACGCTGTGGATGCCGTGCGAGGACCTTGTCCACAGCCTTGTGGATTGGCTGTGAATTACGAGGGTAGTCGATGGACAACACACCCTTTGACTAGGGAAAACGTCATTCACCCCCTGTGGAGGATCGATTTCTTTTCGTGATCTTGCTGTGGCCCCTGTCACAAAGGGAGGTCCCCAGCCTGTGAACAACGGTCCCCCGGGTGGCGCCCGGGGACGGGATCACCGCTCACGAGGTTGCCCGGGCTCCGGTGCTTGGCGCGTGCCCTCGGCCACCTGGAGCGCACTTCGCTCGCGCAACATGCGACGACTCCGCCCAAAGGCAGTGCCGGGCAGCGAAACGGGGGATACTGCTGGGCATGGCCTACCGCATCACCTGCGTGTGCCTGGGCAACATCTGCCGCTCGCCGATGGCGGAGGTCGTCCTGCGGGAGCGCTTTGCTGCTGCGGGTCTGGCCGGGACGGTGGCGGTGGATTCCGCCGGGACCGGCCGGTGGCACGTGGGGAGCGATGCCGACCGCAGGGCGCGGGCCACGCTGGAGGACGCCGGATACTCCTTCTCCCATTCCGCACGCCAGTTCGAGCCCGACTGGCTGACCGGCAGCAACCTGATCCTCGCCATGGATCAGGCGAACCTGACCGACCTGGTCAATCTCGCGGCCACATACTCCGTGGACCGGGAACACATCAGGCTGCTGCGCTCCTTCGACCCCAGCTCGCCGCCAGGGGCGGAGGTGCCGGATCCGTACTACGGCGGCCCTTCCGGGTTCGGCGAGGTCCTTGCGATGATCGAGCGCGCCGCCGACGGCGTGGTCGTGCACGTGACGGCGGAGTTGGGCCGATGATGGCGGCCGATCTGGCCCAACTGGGCCTCGGCCTGCAGCCGGACACAGCCAGGACGATCGGCGGTGGCGACACAGCACAGGCAGCGCGGATGCTCAGCTCCCGCGGGCCTGTCCTGGTCAAGGAACTGGCGACTCCGTTGCCCGGCATGTTCGCCGCCGAGGCGGCGGGCTTGGAATGGCTCGGTGAGGCAGGTCTCGACGTCCCCGAAGTGCTCGCCGTGACGCAGGACTTCCTGGTGCTGTCGTGGATCGACACCATCGCCCCCACCGCCGAAGCCGCCGCAGCCTTCGGCGCCGAACTCGCTGTACTGCACCGCCATGAGGTTCCGGCGTTCGGTGTCCCGCCCAGGGCACGCGCCGGGTGGCGGCCGGAATCCGGCTGGGTCGGATCCGTGCCGATCGAGTACGGCACCTGGGGGCGGTGGGATCAGTTCTACGCCGAGGCCCGGTTGCTGCCCATGGCGCAGTTGGCCCGCGAGCGGGGCCGCTTGCCTGATGGCGCCCATGTAGCCGTGGCCAGATTGAGTTCCCTGCTGCAAGAGGGCCGCATCCCCAGCGGATCCGGCGACCCGCCGTGCCGGATCCACGGAGACCTTTGGTCGGGGAATCTGCTGTGGGGCGGCCATTGCGCCACTGTGATCGACCCCGCTGCCCACGGCGGCCATCCGGAGACGGACCTCGCGATGCTCAGCCTCTTCGGGGCGCCCTATCTCGAGGACCTCCTGGCCGGCTACGAGCGGGTTCGGCCGCTGGACCCCGGCTGGGAGACCCGCATCCCGCTGCATCAGGTCTTTCCGCTGCTGGTGCACGCCGCAATGTTCGGCGGGGGCTACGGACACCAGGCCGAGGCGGCGGCCCGGTCGGCCATCCGGGCCGGGATCGGCTGACGCCCCGGGGGGCCAATCAGCCCCCGGTGACCGCGATGCCGACCGAGGCCGCAACGTCAGGGTGCAGTTGCACGGCGATCCGGTGGTCGCCCACATGCTTGATCGGTTCAGCGATCTCGATCCGCTGCCGGTCGACGTCGGGTCCACCCGCCTTCTTGATCGCCCCCACGATGTCGCGGTCGGTGACGCGGCCGAAGAGTTGCCCACTCTCCCCCGCCTTGGCCGTGACAGTCACGGTCAAGGCCTCGAGCTCGGCCTTGAGCTCGCGCGCGTGCCCGAGATCGCGGACCTGCCGCACCTCCCGGGAGCGGCGGATCTGATCGATCTGCTTCTCCGCGCCCCTGCTCCACGCAATTGCGAAACCCTGGGGGACGAGGTAGTTGCGGCCGTAGCCGTCCTTCACCTCGACGATGTCGCCGGGCGATCCGAGATTGTTCACCTCGCGGGTGAGAATCAGCTTCATGGCGCTCTCCCTGTCAGCGGGCGGTCGATGTGTAGGGCAGCAGCGCCATCTCGCGGGCGTTCTTCACCGCTGTGGCGACATCGCGCTGGTGCTGGCTGCAGTTCCCGGTAACGCGGCGAGCGCGGATCTTGCCGCGGTCCGAGATGAACTTGCGCAACAACTGCGTGTCCTTGTAGTCGATGTAGTCCGCCTTGTCCATGCAGAACTGACACGGCTTCTTCTTGATCGGACGAATTATCTGCTTCGGCATGTCTCTTTCTCAGTTTCGTGTTGTTGAGTACTGGTGATCAGAAGGGGGGAGCATCGTTCGCCGAACCGCCGCCGGCCCAGGGGTCGTTCCCCGCGGGCGAGTACCCGCCGCCGGAACTTCCGCCGCCGGAATTCCCGCCGCCGGAGTTGCCCCCGCCGCCGGACCCCCCGTCGCGGCTGATCCTGCTCACACTCGCCGTGGCATTGCGCAGGGCGGGGCCGACGTCATCGACCTCGACCTCCATCACGGTGCGCTTCTCGCCTTCTCTGGTCTCATACGAGCGCTGCCTGAGTCGGCCCACAACGATTACGCGCGCACCCTTGTGCAGGGACTCCGCCACGTTCTCGGCGTACTGCCGCCATACGTTGCAGGTCAGGAACAGCGAATCGCCGTCCCGCCATTCATTCGCCTGCCGGTCGAAGAACCGGGGGGTCGAGGCGACTCGGAACGAGGCCACCGCCGCACCCGAGGGGGTGAAGCGTAGTTCGGGATCGGCGACGAGGTTGCCGACCACGGTGATCTGGGTATCTCCGGCTGCCATCGATGCTCCCTTACTTCGCGCCCGGGCGGAGGACCTTGGTCCGCAGGACTGATTCGTTCAGATTCAACTGCCGGTCCAACTCCTTGACCGCGGCCGGGGAGCACGTCACCTCGAGGACCGAGTAGATGCCGTCGGTGCTCTTGTTGATGCCGTAGGCGAGGCGGCGCCGCCCCCAGACATCGATCGTGTCCACTGATCCGCCGCCTTGCCGGATCACGTTGAGGAACGTATCCAGAGTCGGTTGGACTGTGCGCTCCTCCAGGTCGGGAGCAAGAATGACCATCACTTCATAGTGGCGAGCGTCCACCATAGACCTCCTTCGGTCTCAACGGCCGCGGGCGTTCCGCGGCAGGAGGGTCTCGCTCCACCGACAGGGGCATGATGCGCCGCTGCCAGGCAGACTCCCTAGGTTAGCCGCTGCGGACCCAACTGGCGAAATCCTGCCTGTCAGGTCCGACACGGCCGCCGAGGCGGCTGTCACGGACGCCGCCCATCACAGGCGGGACGGCTCGCGTCGCCGGGGGCGCAAGTAGAGTCTGAGGGTGCGCATCGCAACCTGGAACATCAACTCGGTCAATCGGCGCCTGGAGCAGTTGGCGGCGTGGCTGGGGCGGGTGCAGCCGGATGTGGTGTGCCTGCAAGAGACGAAGTGCAGTGCTGATGGCTTCCCGGCCCTGATGTTCGAGGGCCTGGGCTATGCCAGTGCCGTGTCTGGGGACGGGGCCTGGAACGGTGTGGCGATCCTGTCGCGGGTAGGGCTGGCCGACGTCCGGGAGGGGCTCGACGATCAGCCCGAGTGGGAAGGCAAGGTGGAGCCCAGGGCGCTGGCGGCGGTCTGCGGCGGCCTGCGACTCTGGAGCCTGTACATCCCCAACGGGCGTACACCCGATCATGAGCACTACCAGTACAAACTGCGCTGGCTGGACCAGTTGAGAGTGACTGCCCGCGCTGAGCTGGCGGCCTACCCGGACCTGGCGCTTCTGGGGGACTTCAACGTCGCCCCCACCGACGCCGACGTCTGGGACATCGAGGTGTTCGCGGACAGCACCCACATAACCGCCGCCGAGCGGGAACGCCTGGGGCACATCGAGGCGACAGGGCTGTCCGAAGTTGAGCCACGACCCTTGAAGTACGACCGGGCCTTCACGTTCTGGGACTATCGGCAGTTGGCTTTCCCCAAGAACCGGGGGATGCGCATCGATCTGGTCTACGCCAGCCCATCGGTTGCGGCACGGGTGGCCGATGCGTACGTGGACCGGGAGGCACGCAAGGGCAAGGGGGCGTCCGACCACGCGCCCATCGTTGTGGATCTCGCCGACGGGTGAGCACCATGCCGCTGACCGTACGACCCATAGCAGCAGCGGAGCACCGGGCGTACGTGGCGACCCATCCCGCGGTCCCGCTGCAGCAAACCCCCGGGTGGGGCCGGGGATTCGAAAGCGCCCGCACCGAATCGCTCGGGTGGTTCGACGCCGGGACCATGGTGGGTGCCGGACTGGTCCGGTACCGGGGGCTGCCGCGGATACCGCTGCGCACGGTGGCCGTCTTCGAATCCGGACCCGACATCGACTGGACGGGTCAGCGGCGACCGGGCCGCTCGCTGTCCGACTGGACCGATCCCCTGGTCGACTATCTGCGGGACCAAGGGGTTTTCAGCGTCCGGGTCAACCCGGCGGTGTCGGCGCGGGAATGGTGGGCTGTTGACCCCGCCGAACCGTCGACGAGCAAGGAACTGGTCCTGCGGGTGGACGAGCCGGTCCGCTGGGACCATGAGCGGGCTGCGGCCCGGCTGGACACCGCCGGATGGTCGCCGATGGAACTGCTCCCCCCCGAGTTCGCCGCGGAGGTTGTCGTTGCGGCCGGCGTCACCCGGCGGCGGCTGAGCGACTTGTCCGGGCAGGGATCGCTCCTCGCCGGCTTCACCGTGCGCACTGGTGCGCCGGAGGAACTGGAGTTGGTCCATCGGGCGATCTCAGGGCTGCACCGAGGGATTCCGCTTCCCGGCGTCGGGGAGCTTCGCCGCCGCTGGGAGGGACTGGCCTCGGACGATCCGGGTGGCGTGAAACTCCTCGTCGTCGAACAGCGGGGGGACATCGTGTACGGCGGCCTGGTCGCCGTAGCGGGCGACAAGGCGTGGGACCTGTCCGTAGCGGTGCCCCAGCCTGACGCCGACCGCCCGGAGGTCCAAGTCCTGCGCACCCACCTGCTGGCGCACGCGGCGATGACCGGCTCCCGCGCGCTCGCAGTTCCGACCGTGGTGCGTGATCGGCGCTCGCCCGTGCGCCCCCCCGCACCCGGCTGGCCCCCGGCGCGGCTGCGCCGGCTGATCGGAACCTGGCAGTTCCCGGTGCGGGCCACGTGGTACGCCGCCCTGGCGCCGATCGTGGATCGCATCGTCCTGTGATCGCGCGGCCCGTGACGCGGCCGGGTCAAGACGCTGCGACACCGATCCCGGGCTCTTCTTGCCGTGCCGCGCCACCGGCTGGCGGGGTGCGGCCCGCCCGGTCGAGCACCCCGCCACCCGGGTCATCCGTGTGGGCGGGGTCGCCGTCGCTGCGCACCGGATCGTGCTCGGGCATGAGGATGTCCCGCACGACCAATCCGGCCAGCGCCGCGGTCGCCACCACATGGATCGCTATGGCGACCGCGTAGGCCCTGTCCGACAGGCCCGACTCGCCGCCCGACAGTCCCACGAGGTGCCACCACACCCCCGCGAAGTACACCGCCTCAGCCGCCTGCCACCACATGAAGTCGCGCCAGCGGGGCCGGGCCAACACGGCCAGCGGGACCAGCCAGAGCACGAACTGGGGCGAGTACACCTTGTTGGTCAGGACAAACGCCGCCACCACGAGGAAGGACACCTGCGCCAACCTGGGCTTCGTGGGGGCTCCCAGGATCAGCGCCGCTATCCCGAGGCAGAGCAGCGCCATCGACATGCCGGCGGCCAGATTCCCCTGGTCACCCACTGTGCGCCATTCGAACTTCTCCAGCAGCAGCCACACCGATCCGAAGTCGATGTCACGATCCCGCGAGAACCGGAAGAAGTAGGACCACCCTTCGAAGTCGGCCAGCATGAACGGCAGGTTGACTACCAGCCACGCGGCTCCCGCCGCGGCGGCCGTTCTGGCGAAGGCCCGCAGTTCACCCGCGCGCCAGCACAACAGCAGCAGCGGCCCGAGCAGCAGGAGTGGATAGAGCTTGGCGGCTGCGCCAAGCCCGACGGCCAGCCCGGCGAGCGCCGGATACCGCCGAGACCACGCGAGCAGCGCAAGGCACATCATCGCCACGGCAAGCCAGTCCCAGTTGATGAACGACGCCAAGAACACCGACGGCGCAAGCGCGAACATGAGGCCGTCCCAGACCCGACCCCGAACCGTGAGCGACGTGGCGGTCAGCGCGATGACGAACAGAGCGAAGGAGGACACCGCCGTGACGAGGTAGTAGGCCAGCGGCGTGGCTGAGACCGGAGCCGCTGCTTTCGCCGTCAGCCACATCCATGTGGCGGTGAGCGCCGGATACTCCAAGGGTTGTGCACCGGCCGGCCAATCCAGGATCGGGAGCAAGCCGTCGGCGATCCCCCGCAGTTCGAACAGCACGGGGATATCGCTATAGCACATGGCCTCGTAGCGGTCCGGGTCGATCCACCCGTTCGACATGCAGGGGTAGGTGCGCAGGAGGCCGAGCCAGAACACAACCGCACCGGCCACCACGATGATCCGCAGCGGTGTCCAGAAGCGGGGGGCGGCTTGGTGGTCGCCGGCAGGACCGCCGAGGAACTCGCTGCCCGCCCGCAGATCCGGATCACTGCGGGTCGGCGCGATTTC
>JAQAZZ010000156.1:0-2562 GCA_032127075.1 Micrococcales bacterium
GATCTGGGTCACTTCGAACCAGTCGATGTGCCGGATCGTCTTCGATGCCCGCTCCAAGCCGTTCCTGACGGCTTGATCCACACCATCGGGGCTGGTGCCCACGATCTCATTGAGGCTGTACGTGCGGTTGGGCATGGGAACCTCCGGGGCTGTATCGACAAGCGTCACCCTACGGACTGGCGCCGGGTATTGCTGATCTTGGGGGCTGATTCGGTGCCCATCGGGAACCTCAGCCGGAGCAACCGCAGCGCTGCGCGGTTCCCCGCTTCCCCCGACCCCGGGTCAGTCGGTATGGCGGGGCAGCACCATGGTGGCCACTGTGGCCGACCGCACCATCTTGTAGGCCATGTCCCCCAGGAACACCCGCCGCAGGATGGTTCGAGACGAGGGGACCACCAGCAGATCGTCGGCGTGCCATTCCATGCGGTTCATCGCCATGTTGACGTTGTCGCCCACCGTGACCTCGTGCTCGATCTGCACACCGTCGGTGTCGATCTCCTTCAGCGCTGATTCTTGGTCGCGGCGCAGGCTCTTCAGCGACCCTTCGAGAGCATCCTGCTCCGCCTCGGCCCCCAGGTGAGCCCCGTACATCCGATGCCGGATCAGCATGGTCATGATCGTCAGCGGTACACCGCACTCCCGGGCCAGCTCCACCCCGCGGCCGAGTGCGACGCGGCCCTCGCGGCCCTCAGCGAAGGCCGCGACGACACGGCCGATCCGCTCGACGCCGCGGCGCCGGTAGCCCACCGGGGCCAGCACGACCGGGACCCCCGCGCCGTGCAGCAGTTGGTTGGAGGTGCTGCCGATCTGGAAACGTCCCACCGATCCACCGGGAGCGCTGCCGATGACGATGGCGCCGCATTCATGGCTGTGTGCGTACTCGGCCAGGCCGTGGCCGCTGGAGCGATGAGCGTGGATGTCTGATTCGCAGTCGGTGATTCCGTACTTCGCAGTCATTTCCTTCACACCGGCGGCGACGGTCTTCTCCGCCTGTTCGGCGAGGTAGACCTCCCACTCGAAGTCCACGTGGTCCCGGGAGATGTAGCCGTACTCGGTGGTGTGAACGCTGACCAGCACCGGGTGGCTGTCTGGCAGCGTCTTGACCAGTGCAGCACCGAGCGCCATGGCGTCGCTGCCGGATTCGTCGTCGACAACTCCAATGACCATCTTCATGAAGATTGCTCCTTGCGCCGCGTCCGGTGCCTCGCTGTCGATACGGTATCGGGCGCCGCAGTCCGATGCCTACTGGCTGGCGAACGCCTGGTCTGCCGAGCCCCTCTCGTGAGGACTAGCAACCATCTCGCGATTCGCGACGACGCGGCTGCAAGGCAGCTAGTGGCCGAACTGGCTGAGGGCCGGCCCTTGGCTTTCGAGTTGACAGTGCGTCTCGTTATCGAGACATTATGTCTATGAAGGAATTCGGGCCCGTGGAGCTTCGGGCTGATGGGCTGAGCAAGTCCTTCGGGGACACGCGAGCTGTTGTCGACGTCAGTTTGGAGGTTCGCGCAGGTCAGGTGGTTGGACTGTTGGGCCCCAACGGGGCTGGGAAGACGACCCTGATCAAGATGCTGACCACATTGCTCTCCATCGACTCCGGTGCGGCGAGCATCGGGGGTTTCGACGTGGGATCGGAACCCGAGGTGGTACGCCAACTGATCGGTGTCGCCGGGCAGGGCGCGGCGGTGGATGAGAAGTTGACTGCTCGAGAGAATCTAGAATTGTTCTGCCGCCTGTACAAGCTGCCGGGTCGAATGCGGGAGCGTCGGGTGCCGGAGCTGATCGACCGGTTCAACATGGAGTCGTTCGCCGATCGTCCCGCTGAAACGTATTCGGGAGGCCAGCGGCGGCGCTTGGATGTGGCGGCGGCCCTGGTTGCCGAGCCGCCGGTGCTGCTTCTGGATGAGCCTACGGCGGGGTTGGACCCGCGCAGCCGGGCAGACTTGTGGGCGGCTACCCGCGCGTTGGCCGATCAGGGTACTGCCATCGTGTTGACCACCCAGTACCTGGAAGAGGCCGACCAACTGGCGGACTTCGTCCTGATCGTCGACGAAGGCCACGTGGTCGCCGAAGGCAGTCCCGAGGAACTGAAGAAGAACTTGGAGCGGGACGTGCTGCAGGTCCAACTGGCCCAGGCGACGCAGACTGCGGCCGCCATCGGGATTCTGGGGGCTGGTGGGCGATCAGTGATCACCGACCCCACCGATTCCCAGGTGTTGCAGGTGGCTGTCGGGGATGACTCGAAGTTGGCTCTAGCCCTGTTGCGGGACTTGCAGGACAGCACTATCGCGGTGTCCGATTTCCAGCTACGACGTCCCACCCTGGATGACGTGTTCCTTGCCCTCACGGCATCCAAGACCGCCGACAGGGAGGCATGACGTGAGCACTCAACTGCCCACTCGATCCACCGTGAAGCTGACTCCACTGGTCGTCGATCCCGGCCCTTGGCTACGAGGGCGCCGGGCGGCACGCGACACCGGGTCCGTGCTGTGGCGGGACCTGCTGCGGACGCTGCGTCAACCTGACGTGCTGGTGTTCGCCGTAGTGATGGGCGTGTTCTTCCTC
>JAQAZZ010000157.1:0-3295 GCA_032127075.1 Micrococcales bacterium
GGTGCTGGAGCGGAACCCCGACACCGATGGCGCCTCCGGCTACGCGCAGATCCTTCTCGCCGGACTGCTGGCCAAGGATCCACAGCAGCGGTGGAGCGTCGAGCGCGCCATGGAGTTCCTCACCGGAAGCGGCGACCGCGAGGCTGCGGGCGCGCGGGCGACACAGATGTGGCGGTCGGGGGCGACCGCTTCCCTGCTGGGCGGCAACCGTGCTCCAGCCGCGCCCACGTTCGTCCAGCCGCGGCCAGTTTCAGCGCCAGCACATCCCCCTGCCCCTGCTGGGGGTCCGTCGCAGGGGAACCGTTCCCGGGGGCGGCGCTCCGTGTGGGCGGCGATGATCATCGCGCTGCTGCTCATGGTGCCCACCGGCGCATTGGCCGGGTGGTGGGTCCTCGATACTGCCGGGGAGCAGCCGCGTGGACAGGACGCCCGACGGCAGCAACCCTCGGGCCCAGCAGCGCCGCAGCCGGAACCGGAACCGGAGTCCTTCCCGTTGATCAACTACTATCCGGCCACAGATGCGGGTCGGACGTCGGCGGAAGTGATGAGCGACTACCTGTCGGCCATCAACGTTCACGACAGCGCGCGGATGTGCCGCACCAATGCCGTCGCACCCTGCGACGATTTGGTCAGCGGAACCTCGCAGTCCACGTGGTCGGATGTGTCCATCGACAGCGCCCAGCCTTGGTCGGACTCGACGATCGCTGTGGGGTTCTCCGGCACCACCACCCAGCCGGCTTCCATGGGGCCCGACGGCGGCACATGCACCCGGTGGAATCTCACCTACATACTCACCAAGCAAGCGTCGGACTGGCGCATCACGGACAGCCAAGGCCGAGACCATCGGCCCTGCTGAGGCTACGACGCAGCGGAACGTCGGTCTGGTGTCCGATCGGCCCGGGATCCGGCGGGACGAAGCGGTGGATCCGCCCGCTTCGTCCTGGGCCTTCTCCCAGCGGATGCCTGCCGCCGGGGGACGAGGAATCCGCCTAGCTCTTGACACGCGAAAGACCCCATGGCGAATACTGTCGGTATGAAACGGATCCAGGGTGGTTTGGTCCTCTTGGTCGGTGTTGGCCTGCTCGGTCTGGGCGCCCCGGCGTCCGCGGGAGTCGCACCCAGTGGCCAAGCCGAAGTGACGGGTGCATCGGTGCAGTCCGCCGTTCCCAAGAAGTGCAAGAAGATCAAGAAGCGCGCCAACAAGGCCAGCCGAGCCGGCAAGGCGGGTCAGGCCAGGAAACTGCAGCGCAAATACCGCAGGTGCAAGGTGAAGGCAGAAGTCGCCGCTGGGGGTACGGTGTCGCTGCCTCCTGCCGAGGCGCTGCCATCAGCCAACGGGTGACCGACGCGGGCTCCTCCCGCTTCGGACGCTCCTATCTGAGCACGTTGCGTGTGGGCTGCCGTCAGTCAGCCGACGAAGCATTGCTCGATTGAATCAACCGAAGCCCTCGCCTTCGGCACCGGAGTCCATCGCCCAGGAACACGCGGGGTCGATCTCCGGCGAACACGCAACGGTCGATCTCCGGCGAACACGCATCGGTCGATACACGGTCGGTGTCGCGACCCGCCGCGCTGCCCAGCGGAGGTCACCGCGATGCGCGTGGTCACGGATGAGTTGGATCGGCAGGGGATTCTGAACACGGGAGGTCATCTTCCCCTGAAATGTGGCGAACATCCCGGCAACGCCGGGTTGATGCCGTGCCACGGGCGACGGGATGCGACATCCTGAACCCATGGTGCAGACGCCGTCGTGGCCGCAGGTCGTGGCCCACCGGGGGGCGGCGGCTTGGGCGCCGGAGCACACCCTCGCCGGCTACCTCGAAGCCATCGAAGAAGGCGCCGAAGCGCTGGAATGCGACGTGCGGCTGACCGTGGACCAGCATCTCGTGTGTGTGCACGACAGCCGGATCGACCGCACCTCCGACGGCACGGGCCGGGTGTCCAACAAGACCCTGTCGCAGTTGAAGGAGCACGACTTCGCCGGCTGGTTCGAAGGTGACGCCGAACCGCCGTCGGTGGCGCAGGCAGGTCAGTCGCAGCGCACGGTGCTGACGCTGGAGGAGCTGCTGGAGATCGTCGTCGATTCGCCGCGGCGCCTGGAAATGGCCATCGAGACCAAACATCCCACCCGCTACGGCGGCTTCGCCGAGCAGGCGCTGGTGCGGCTGCTGCAGCGGTTCGGGCTGTACCGGCCGTCGATGGAGGTCACCCAGGTGCGGGTGATGTCGTTCTCCACCATCGCCATGAGGCGCATGCGCGACCTCGCCCCCGGCATCCCCACGGTGTACCTGCTGGAACGGCCACCGCGGTTGCTGCGCACCGGGCAGCTGCCCTACGACGCCAACATCGCGGGGCCGTCCCTGGAGATGGTCACGACGCAGCCAGAGGTGATCCGCCTGTGGCAGGACCACGGCCATCAGGTGCATGTGTGGACCGTCGATAGCCGTGAAGGGGTGCGGACATGCATGCGTGCCGGCGTCGCCGCGGTCATCACCAACCGGCCGGCCGACGTTCTGCGCTGGCGCGAGGAATGCTGGGCCGAGTTGACCGACCGGCCCGCCCCGTTGGCCCGGGAGGGATCGGGCTGAGCCGACGAGGAGCGCAACACCAGCGGCTCGCCCCCCCGGGGTTCGGGCAGCGCTGGGCGCCGGAATCGGGCGGACCTGCAGCCCGTCGGCTGTTGACCCTCCCGACAACCAGCCGCGGCAACCTTGCCATCAACGTGCTGACGGCCATGTGTGAGGGGTGAGTGTGCGGCCCGAAGACTCGGATCGCGCCGGGGGACGTGAAAACTCCCGAAAAAAAGACTTGAGCGCCACCGACGGGGGATGCAGTGGCGCTCAAGCACCTCCAACATAACTGACTGGGGGCAGCGGGCGCAAAGAGCGCCGCGGGTCATTCGGAGCCCTTCCCTCGCAACACCTACGGTTGTGACGAAGCCCACATGCCGTGCGCCGCTTCGTGCGCAGCCGCGAGGACCTGTTTGGCTGGAGTGCCGGTGATTTCCGCCGCTTCGCGGACGTCCTCCCACTCGGGCTGCACATTCACCACCGCCCCGGCGAATCGTGCAACCTTCACCCGGATCGGCTGGCCGAACACCGTCACGGTGGCCGTGCTGCGTTCCGCGGCGATCTTGTCGCACGTGGTGACCCGCATGCCGATGGCCGTCGTGTGGCGCATGATCGACGCCGCCAAGCCATCCACCAGGTCGGGGCGGCACAGGACGCTGAGGGTGTGCGCCGGGCGGCCCTTCTTCATCAGGATCGGGGTGAGCCAGGCGTCCGCGGCGCCGTCG
>JAQAZZ010000158.1:0-3432 GCA_032127075.1 Micrococcales bacterium
GACTGGACACTGGTCCGCCCACCCCGCCTGGTCGACCGCCCGGCCACCGGTCGGATCACCCACGACGCCCACACCCCCGGAGGGTCCAGCTCCATCCGACGCGCAGACCTCGCGGTGTTCCTCGCCGACGTCCTCGACCAACACCTCTACCCCCAGCAGGCACCGTTCGTGTCAGGAGCGAAATGACGACACTGCCCAGGTAAGGCCTGGTGGGGGATCGTGGGTCACCGACGACCTGTTCGGTTCAGCTTCGTTCGAGATCTCCGAATCGCAATGCGCGAAAGCTAGGCCATGCGCGCCAATGTTCCCAACGGGACGGGGCCCGGCGACCCGACTGAGCGGGATGGTGCTGCATACCGCCGCAAAACGCGCACGAGGGGCAGGCGAGGCACTGACGATCTGTGTGGAAGTGAGGGACTGCAACTGCCCGTACCGCTCCGCTCACCGAATGTCGGGCGCGGCCGGATGTCCGCAGGTGCGCTCTGCGAACTCAGGGGGCCAGGGGGCGGCGGTTCCGCCGTTGAAGTTCAGGCGGAAGTCGCACCGGTCGCAGCCCCAGGCCAGGGTCTTGGTGCGGGCCATTCCCACTCCGGCGCCCTGGAAGAAGACATAGTCCGGGGCGCACATCCAGGGGGCGAGCTCGTCGGCTCCCTGGACGTGCAGGAACTTGACGATCGCGCATTCGGTGACGTCCAGGCCGAAGTGAAACGGCTCCCCCGAGCCGTCGACGAAGTCGACCACCCAGTCGTCGGCGTAGCGGCGCTGCTGGCTGCGCACGGCCATCCTCTGCGCGCGTGCCTTGCGCGGGCGCAGCAACTGGCGGCGCAGCGGCCGGGGGATGCGCGCGACCGTGTTGCGCGCGTAGTCATCGGCGACCTTGCCGGTGTCCTGGGCGCCACCGCCGTGGCGCACCACCACCCGGTGCACAGCCAAGGCCCACACGGCTGCGGCCAGGTTCGATGACCACGGGTTGCGCCGCCCGCCGATGTAGGGGATCTGCGGAAGCAAGGACCGGTACTCGTCGCGCATCTCCTGGCGCATCACGGCGGCCTCGGCTGGGCCGAACCGCTGGTCCAACGAGCCGGTGTCCCGGTTCAGGACCCGCTCGAAGCCACGGGTCTTCCAGCGGGTGACCACCTCGGCGCGGACCCTGCTCGCCATGTTCATGGCACCTCCGACGGACCCCAGGTCGCCGCCCTGGAGCAGCACCCCGTCCGCCTTCACGGTATCGCTGTGCTCGGGGCCCGGACAGGGCCAGACGGCCCCATGAGCCCGCGGGCGGACGGCCGGCACCAGCGCCGGGTTGTGGAGCCAGCAGTCCGACCGGGTGAACCTCAAGTCCTCCCGACTGCTGGTCGCCGGCCGCTCACGCGAGGCGGGCGAGCATGCGCTCCGACTCCTCGCTCCCGCCATCCGGGTGGGGGTTCACACGGCCAGCACGCGCCTGCCCGGCCGAGCCGCGCGCGGCCATCAGCCAAACCCAAGGCGATCGCCGAAGCGTGAGCCGCACTCCCACGCGGCGATCCTGCTCAACGGGTCCCATGGTGCACGGCGGACTACTTCAATGTGGAAGCCGACGCCAACGAGTTGCTGGCGCTGTGCGGTCTGCCCCGACGTCCGGCAGCCAGCGTCCACGCGCTGCCGGCCTAACAGACAGGGCCGCGAGACGACCTCATCGGTGGCTTCGGGTGGTCGACGGTCACTCGTAGTGGAATCGGGCCTGGAGGATGATCAGGTCGTCGCCGTCGACGAGGTAGACCAGGCGGTGCTCCTCGGTGATGCGGCGAGACCAGGCCCCGGAGAGCATGTGGCGAAGCGGCTCTGGCTTGCCGATACCGGCGACCGGGTCGCGCAGCGCATCATCGATGAGCCGGTTGATACGTTTGAGGGTCTGCCGGTCAGCTGCCAGCCAGTACGTGTAGTCCGACCATCCGTTGGGGGTGAAGACCAGCCTCATCGCACGAGGTCGTGCGGGTCCCGCTGGCCGGTCTTGGCCTGCTGCAGGCTCTCCAGCAGGTGGCGGGCGTTCGCCGGGACGCGCAGCAGGTACGCGGTCTCCTCCAGGGCGTCGTAGTCCGCGCGGGACATCAGGACCGCGTCGCCGCGCCGGGAGGTGATCTCGACGGGGGTGCGGTCGGCGTTGACCTGCTCGATGAGGGGGAACAGGTTCTTGCGAGCCTCGCTCGCGGTGACGGCCATGACCCTCCTAGTGGTACGACTTCCGGTACCAGTGTGCCATGGGGTGCCCACCGTGACAACCCTCGCTACAGCGACGCGGCAGCACCACGTCGGTGCCCCACACCGGCACCCCTCTGATGTCAAGGCGTGGTTTGAAGCAACCTCGAGGCGACGAACTTCCGTGCCGTGGTGGGCGCGGGTAGCGTGGTGGGTGCGGGTCCGGGTTGTGGCTGATCCGAAGTGCCGGTGTGCGGGTGTGAGCCGGCCGCGCTGGATTGAAGTGCCGCCCCGCTGTGCCCTCCCGGACCCGCGTCTATGTCTGCCGCCGCCGCAGCCGCCTTGGCGTCGTTGACGAGCTGGCGGTAGAGGGCGTCGGAGATGCGGCGCTTGAGGCACCGCATGGCTTCGGCCTTGGTCTTGCCGGCCGCGAGCTTGCGCCGGTAGTACCTGCGGCCTTCGGTGTCGTGGCGCAGCTGGGTGGTGGCGGCGATGTGGATCATGTGGTTCATCCGCCGGTTCCCGGCCCGGGAGAGGCGGTGGCGCACGATCTCTCCTGAGGACGCTTCGATGGGTGCTGTGCCGGTCCAGGAGGCGTACCGGTTGCGGTCGGTGAACCGGGCGACGTCGCCGGTGTCGGCCAGGGTGCGGGCGGCCACGACAGGGCCGACACCGGGTAGTTCCATCAGGGTCAACCCGGTCGCAGCGACCATCTGTTTGAGCTCGCGGGTGACGGCCTTGGCCTTCTGCTCGATCGTCACGAGCTCGGCGATCTGTTCGGCGGCGAGCCGGCGGCGGGTCCGCCCAGCCAGGTCCCGCGGCTTGACCGTTGCCAGGATCCGCTTGGCCTGAGCGGTGCTGATGTTGCGCTTGGTCCGTCCCGGGACCAGTTCGGAGAGCAGCCGGTGCACCCGGTTCACGCACTGGATCCGGGCCCGGCTCAGTTCGGCGCGCCGGTCCACCAGCAACCTGAGGGCCTCGAGCTGGGCGTCGTAGGCCAGCACCCGCAGGCCTTTGGTGCGCACCGCGACCACCGCGACCGCGTGCGCGTCGTGCGGGTCGGTCTTGCGGTTGTGGCCGGTGTCGAACATCCGCGCCCGGGCCGACAGCTTCGCCGGCACGTCGACCACCGTCTCCCCGTCGGCCAGCAGCCGCTGCGCCAGCGGGCGGCCGGCGCCGTTGCTGCCCTCCACCGCCCAGGTCCGGTTCGGGTAGGCCGACACGTGTCGGCGCATCGCCGCGTACCCGGCCTTGTCC
>JAQAZZ010000159.1:0-6910 GCA_032127075.1 Micrococcales bacterium
CGTCACGCCTCGTGTGACGCAACGGTAGGACGCGGAAAGCCAGTTCGGTGTGTCCCCAGGTGTCTACCGGCAGGGTCGGCACAAGCCGGTACGGCAACCTTCCGATTTCGCGGTTTCACGCTCAAACCCGCACATTCCAGCACCCCCTGATAGGGTCCGATAGGCCCGTAGGCAGACTGTTAATCGGCAGGTTGCTGGTTCGAATCCAGCCGCGGGAGCCAGCCCGCTCCGGGGCGGTAGCTCAGCCGGTTAGAGCAGCGGACTCATAATCCGCCAGTCGTGGGTTCGAGCCCCACCCGCCCCACTTGCCTGTGCCGATCACCGGTGCGGGTCAGACCTCCCACTGCGAGCGGATCTGATCCAACTGCTCCGCGATCAGGGCCTGTGTCGCCGGGTCGGCCGGGTCGATCCCCGGGCCGTGCTGCAGGCGCCACTCCAACACTTCAGAGTCATAGTTCCGCCGCGCCATGACCCGGATCCAGGATCGCCCCAGGTCAACCTTGTTGTTGACCACGATCGACGCCGTGACGCGATCGCGCACGACGGCGGGGACTTCGGAGCGCCGATCCAGTTCCAGCACCACCCGTTCCGGCGGGGCGTCGACGAAGCGGCGCAGTTCCACCATGAGCGCCGGCGGGCTCCACGAAGCGTTGTCGATGAGATCCCATCGGATCCGCACCACTGTCATCTGCCCGTCGGCGACGGGGTCGGCGGGCAGCACGAGGTGCAAGGCGCGGTCGCTGGCGACGGCGTAGCCATCGTCCTCGGTCTGCGCAGCAGCCACGACGCGCTCGCCGGGGGCGAGTTCGAGCGCCTCGCGGATCTGTGCGGGCACCTTCTCCCGCTGCCAGGGCAGCCTCATCAATCGACCGGCGCCCAGTAGTTGCGCAGGCTGCGCCGGTAGAGCTCCAACTCCTGCAGGTCGCCGAGGACTGCTGCGGCGCGGCCCGCATCCTCGGCGGCGTCGGGAGCACCCAGCGCGGCCCGCAGGTCCGCCGCCCGCCGACCGGCCGCCTGGTACAGCAGGTGTGCGACAACACCCACCGCGAACGACTCTCCGACGGGATCCGCCGGCAGCGGCTTGGCAATCATCGCCCGGACCCGGCGCCGCTCCTCGTCGTCGGCGCAGTGGTCCATCACGGTGCGCAGCCAAGCCGGAGTCCCCAACCCTTCGGTGCCGGCGGCGGCTATCGCGGCATAGATCGCCTGGGCACCCGGGTCGGCGAACGCATCGGCGTCGAGGGAGTCCAGCCACTCCTTCACCAGTTCCGGAACCTGCAGGACCACCTGCAGCGCCTGCCACTCCACCATGCGGCCGCCACCGGCCGCGGCCGCCACCGGGCCATCCCGCCCAGTAGCCGCTCGCCTGCCGCGGCTGGGGAGCGCACGCAGCACCGCAGCCGCGTCCACACCGAGCCAGCCGGCCACCTGCCGGGCGTATTCCGGGCGCAGGGTGGGGTCTTTGATGCCCGCCAGCACCGGGGCCACTCCCCGCAGGGCCGCGGCGCGGCCCTCGGCGGTGCGCAGATCGAGGTCAGCGATGGTGGAGCGCAGCACGAACTCGAACAGCGGCGCCCGCGCCTCGATGAGTGCGCGGACGGCCTCGTCACCGCCCTGCAGCCGCAGATCGCAGGGGTCCAGGCCGTCGCGCGCGACCGCCACATACGTCATGCCCGCGAACGACTGATCTTCTTCGTAGGCGCGCAATGCAGCCTTGCGGCCCGCCGCGTCACCGTCGAAGGTGAACACCACCGAGGCACCGCCGTCGTCCAGCAGCAGCCGCCGCAGCATCTTCGCGTGGCCGGCGCCGAAGGCCGTTCCGCAGGTCGCCACCGCGGTGGTCACCCCCGCCAGGTGGCAGGCCATCACGTCGGTGTAGCCCTCCACCACAACGGCCTGCTGCTGCTTGGCGATGTCTTTGCGCGCCTCGTAGGCCCCGAAGAGCACGTTGCTCTTCTTGTAGACCAGCGTCTCGGGCGTGTTGAGGTACTTGGGGCCGGCGTCTTCACCCAGCCGGCGGGCACCGAACCCCACCACATCCCCCGACAAGTCGCGGATGGGCCACACCACCCGGTCGCGGAACCGGTCATAGGTGCGGCCCTCGCCGCGGCCCGCGACCCCCGATTCCACCACGTCGCGGTCGTCGAAGCCCGCTTGCCGCAGGTGCGCGACGAGACCGGAGCGCGGCGCGTAGCCCACACCGAAGCGGCGCCACGAAGCTTCATCGAACCCTCTGCCGAGCAGGAAATCCCGCGCCGCGGCGCCAGCGGGTGCCATCAGCCGGGCGGCGAAGAACTCCCCCGCTGCGGAGTTGACCGCCAGCAGCTTCGTACGTCGGCCATGGTCGCTCCGCTGCCCGGCGGAGCCGCCTTCGTAGCGCAGGGTGACCCCGGTGCGCGCGGCGAGTTTCTCCACCGCCTCGGCGAAGGCCACATGCTCCACGGCCATCAGGAAGTCGATCGCGTCGCCGCCTTGGCCGCACCCGAAGCAGTAATACAGGCCTTTGGCCGGTGTGACGTGGAAACTGGGGCTGCGCTCTTCGTGGAACGGGCACAGCCCCTTCATCGACCCCCCGCCGGCGTTGCGCAGGGCCACGTGTTCGGACACGATCTCGTCGATGCGGACCCGGTCGCGCACGGCGGCGATGTCAGCGGCTGCGATCAATCCCGACACGTGTCGATCCTATGCGCCGGTTCCGGCACACGACGCCAGGGCGCCGATCTGTGGCCAAAGCCGGATTCTGCCGTCGCCCTGTGCTGGAATAGCCCCCATGTCGCGACCCGCTGCAGCCCCGGCCCCGCCGGACGCCCCGGCCCCGCCATCCCCCCGCAACGGCCACCGGGACACCCCGCTGGTCGTGGCGGAGCATTCCGCAATGCGACGGAGGCTGGATCGGCAGCGGCTTCGCGCCGACACCCCCGCCTGCGAACACCTGACGCATCTGAACAACGCCGGCTGCGGCCTGCCGCCGCGGCAGGTGACCGAGAGGGTGGTCAGCCACCTGCGGCTCGAGGAGCAGGTCGGCGGATACGAGGCGACGGAGCGAGTCGCTGACGAATGGACTGCGGGCCGCTCCATGCTGGCGGGGCTGGTGGGTGCCCGGGAAGACAACATAGCCGTCGTCGAGTCCGCAACAGCCGGCTTCCACAAGGTGCTGTCCACGATCCCGCTGCGACCCGGGGACCGTGTCCTTGTGGCGGGGTCGGAGTACGCCAGCACGGTTCTGCCCCTGCTGCAACTGTCCCGGCGCATCGGTCTACGGGTGGAGTTCCTTGCGGACAACGATGACGGCGTCGCCGACACCCGCTCGCTGGCCCACCGCATCGACGACGACGTGCGTATGGTGTGCGCGGTCCATGCCCCCAGCCACAACGGGCTCATCAACGACGTCGCGGGGATCGGCAGCGCATTGGCCGCGAGCGGCTCCGGCGCCTGGTATGTCGTGGACGCCTGCCAGTCCTTGGGCCAGCTGCCCATCGACGTCGCGGAACTCAACTGCGACTTCCTGCTGGCCAGCGGCCGCAAGTACCTGCGCGGTCCGCGCGGGACCGGCGTGATGTACGCCGGGGATCGGGCGTTGCGGGAACTGGATGCGTTCCCGGTGGACGTCAACGGGGCCCTGTGGGGCGGCGCGGGCGACTACACCCTCGAACAGTCAGCAGCCCGCTTCGAGAACTTCGAGCGCAGCGTTGCCGCGGGCCTGGGGCTGATGGCGGCCGCCCGGTACGCCCTCGATGTCGGCATTCCGGCCATCAGCGAGGCGATCGCCCGCAACGGCGAGTACCTGCGCTCCCGGCTCAGCGGCCTGCCCGGGTGGCGTGTGCTGGACCGCGGCCAGCGCCGTTCGGGGATCGTCGTGGCCCGCCACGACAGCGCCGACCCGGGTGCTCTGGTGCAGCAACTGCGGCGGCACCGGGTCAACGTTCACATGATCCCGCCGGCGATCAGTCCACGGGACCTGGGTTCCTCGCCCGCCCTCCGCCTGAGCCCGCACGCCTTCAACAACCAGTACGACCTCGACCGGGCCCTGAACCTGCTGGCGGAACTCACCCGGTGAACCGGCGGTGCCACACCTCCACCGAGGCGTCGGTGAGGCTGGCCACCTGGTCCAGCGCGAGCCGCTGCCGCTGGCTGTCATCCGTGGCGCGCAGCCAACCGGCGCGCAGCCACGGCTCCAGCAGGCCGCCGTCGCTGGCGAGCACCGCCGCCACCACATCGACCACCACCTGCCGCTGCCGCGCGTATTCCGCGTCCGCGCCGGGGCGGAGCATGACGTAGGTCGCCGCCACCGCCTTCATCACCGCCACCTCCAGCCGCGTGTCGTGCGGGACGATCAGATCCGCGCCGTAGCGTCGCAGCGGTCCCGCGCCATAGCGCGCCCGCGTGTGACGTTCGGCTGCCCGGCAGAACCGGCCGATGAGGGAACTGGTCATGGCCTTCACCGCGGCCAGGCCCGCCATACTGCCGTCGAAATCGTCCACCCAGTAGTTGAGCCGCCGCAGTCGCTGCAGTGCCTCGTGCAGTTCCGCCGGGTCGGCGCCGGGCGTGTACCAGTCCAGGCACAGGGCCACCACCCGCTCCCGCTCCGCCATGGACTCCAGGATCCCCGGCTCCAGGTGCCCCATCTGGATAGCGTCGTCGATGTCGTGGACGCTGTAGGCGACGTCGTCCGCCCAATCCATCACCTGGGCCTCCAGACATCGGGCCCCCTCCGGTGCCCCGAGCCGCATCCACTCGAACAGCTCGAGGTCGGCGTCGTACACACCGAACTTGCGCTGCCCCGCTCGGCGGGGCCAGGGGTATTTCGTGACCGCATCCAAAGACGCGCGGGTCAGATTCAGGCCAGCGCTGCGGCCGTCGCTGGCCACCTTGGCCTCCAGCCGCGTCAGTATCCGGAAGGTCTGGGCATTGCCCTCGAATCCGCCGCTTGCCTGTCCGATCCCGTCGAGAGCCGCCTCGCCGTTGTGGCCGAACGGTGGGTGCCCCAGGTCATGTGCCAGACCGGCGACGTCGGCGATGTCGGGATCACAACCCAGAGAGGCTCCCAATTCGCGCGCTACCTGCGCGACCTCCAGGCTGTGGGTGAGCCGGGTCCGCGGGATGTCGGACTCCCCCGCCACCAGAACCTGGGTCTTGCCCGCCAACCTTCGCAGCGCTGAACAGTGCATCACCCGGGCGCGGTCGCGGGCGAACACGCTGCGGTCGGTGTCCTTCGGCGGCTCCGGGGCCCACCGCTGCCGGTCGGAGTCGCTGTAGCCGGCGGTGGCTGCAGTCACCCCCGGCCCGACAGTCGCCACCGGTCATAGACCGCGAACCGGAGCAGCCCTGCGGTCTCCCGGCCGACGTACTCGGGGGTGAGGATGGATCCGTCCCCGGAAGCCGGCCCGCTGACGTGGGCATCGAAGCCCAGCGAGTCGGCGATAGCCGCCGACCTGGCCAGGTGGGTGCGGTCCGAGACCACGGTGATGCTCTGCCAGCTGTTGCGGTCGCGCAGCCGCGCCACCGCCTTCAGGGAGCCGATGGTGTCCCGGCCGCGCGGCACCACCACCACAGCCTCAGCCGGGACCCCGCGGTCCATGAGGTAGTCGGCGCCTGCCTGGGCCTCGGTGGTCCGGTCCCCCGGGATGCCGCCGCCGACCGTCACGATGCGATCCGCGACACCGTCGCGGTACAGCTGCGCCGCGTGGTCAAGCCGATTGGCCAGCACCGGCGACGGTTCGCCCCAGTACTGCGAAGCCCCGAGCACCACGATCGCGTCAGTGGGAGTGGTGTCGTATTGGCGCGCCTGGTGCACGACGACTCCCACCGCAGCCACCACCACCATGACCGCCGCAACCAGCAGCGCGCCGATTATCCGCGGAACACGCCGCCGGCGCCGTGGCGGCACGGCGACCGGACGCGCGGCGGTGCGCTGCAGGGTACTGCTGGATGGCATGTGACCAGTGTCGCCGAATCTCGCAGCAGTTCACCAGTCTTGACACCAGCGGGTCGCGCGGCTATCGGCTGTCGCTGGTTCCCGTCTCCCCTGCAGCCCGACCGGCTTCCAGCCTGGCGACCGGCACCCGGAACGGCGAGCAGGACACGTAGTTCAGCCCCACCTTCGCGAAGAAGTGCACGCTCTCCGGGTCGCCACCGTGCTCGCCGCAGACGCCCAGCGAGATGTCGGGCCGCGTGGCGCGGCCACTCTCGGCCGCCATCTGCACCAAGCGACCCACCCCCTGGGTGTCGATGGACTCGAACGGAGACACACCGAACACGCCCTTCTCGAGGTACTTCGAGAAGAAGGCCGCCTCCACGTCGTCGCGGCTGAAACCCCACGTGGTCTGGGTCAAGTCGTTGGTGCCGAAGGAGAAGAACTCAGCGGCTTCAGCGATCTGCCCGGCGGTGAGGGCGGCGCGCGGCAGTTCGATCATCGTGCCGATCGGGAAGCGGAGGTCGCAGTTGTTCGACTCCGCAACCTCCTTGAGCACTCCCTGCGCCTCATCGATGATCAGCTCCAACTCCTGCACCGAGCCCACCAGCGGGATCATGATCTCGGCTTGGGGGTCGCCGCCCTGTGACTGGCGCGTGCAGGCAGCTTCGGCGATCGCGCGCACCTGCAGGGCGAACAGGCCCGGCAGCATCAGGCCCAACCGCACGCCGCGCAGACCGAGCATCGGGTTCTCCTCGTGCATGCGCCGCACGGCGGCCAACATCTTGAGGTCCTCTTCAGCCTTCTCGCCGCGATCCTCAGCCAGCGCGACCCGGACCGACAGTTCCGTGTAGTCGGGCAGGAACTCGTGCAGCGGGGGGTCGAGCAGCCGGATCGTCACCGGCAGACCATCCATCTCCTCCAGGATCTGGGTGAAGTCCTCGCGCTGAAGCGGCAGCAGTTCGTCGAACGCGGCTTGGCGCTCCTCGTCGTTCTCGG
>JAQAZZ010000160.1:0-6203 GCA_032127075.1 Micrococcales bacterium
GTGGGCATGCGGGACACCCGGGCGTGGTTTCGCGACACGGTAGCGGCATCGGCTCGGACCTCGCGTCCGCGGCCTCGGCCGATGTCGGCGCTATGGCCCCGGACCCGGATCGGCGGGTCATCCTGATCGCGGCCGTTGGCATCACACCGGTGCAGCACGAGAACGCCGCTGGCTTCGCCGGCAACTTCCGTCCGATCCATGACGACGGTGTCATCAGCACCGCCGGCCCGGGGAGTGTGCGCCCCGCGCCCGGGGCTGTTCCGCGGCGGCGGTGGGTTCATCTGGGTGTGCCCGCCCGCAGGGTTCGCCTGCATCGGCCCTGCCATGTCAGCCACAGCCTCGGCTGCCATATCGCTGGGCGGTGAATAGCGGAATGAACCGTCCACTTCGGCCAGGCCCACGGGCTGGGAAGTGTCCCGCGCAATGATCAGCCGCGCAGTCGGGCTGCTCTTCTTGGTTTGCCGGCGCGAGTCCGCATAGTGGCGGATCCACCGGGCTGCTACCTCGTCGATGGGCATCCAGGCGTCGAGTGCGGCGATCGTGTCGGGGTGCATCCGCACCTGCAGATGGCTGTAGGCCATCCATCCTTGGGGCGAGTTCCACAACGTGGTCTGGATGGCCTGCGAGACGCGACCGAACACCGATTCGGGTGGACGACTCGGGCGGCTGCGCAGTCTGCGCCACCACTCGCGCTGCACCGGCCAGAGGCGCAGGTACAGCGGCTGACCGGCATCTTCAGCCACGATCTGCCCCAACCGGCCCTGAGACGACCAGAGCGCTGCAGCCGCAGCCAGTATCACCAACAGCACGAAGACGACGGCGATCGCCAGGAGGATCACGGTGAACACCGCCCTGCCCGCCAGCCACACCATTGCGGCGGTCGCCAGCAGCGCGGCAAGCAAGGCCCATCGCCGGACTGTCTCCCGCCGAGACGCCGTGGAGCGGTCCTCGAGCTGCTGCCCGGTGGTCATGCCAAACCCCTTTCCCGATGGCGAAGACGGCTCGCTGCCGCAGCAGCCATCGGATCCCGCCACTGCTGCACAGGTATACCCGCCGACGTACTACGCAAACCGACCTGCTGGACCCATGATGAGGCGGTGGGGACAGCCCGCCGGCCTCGGCCCGGAGCGGGGCAGCCCCCTAGACGTTGCGGCCTTGCGCGATAGCCGCCACCGCGGCCCGGCTGCCCGCAGGGTTCAGGTAGTCGAGTTGCACCGGTCCGGCCTGTGCCAAATCAGCCACCCGACCGGCAAGTGATCCGTTCCTGATCAAGCGCTCCAGCGAGGAACCGGGACATGATGTAGCCGCATAGTCCTGATGTCCTTTCACAGTCTTGGTGGACACGCGGATGTCGTACTCCTGGCTCGCCCACGCGAACAGTGCGGCTACCGAACGCAGTTCCGCCGGGGTCGGCTGCTGCTGGTTGTAGTCACCCTCGCAACAGACCAGGAAGTGGCCGGCGGGGTTGTAGGTGGTTGCGGTGTCGCCGCGGAATCGCAGGTCCCGACCCTCGAACACGTTGCCGCGCCGGTCGACCAAGAAGTGGTAGGCGAGATCCGGGTAGTCGTGCTCGGGGTCGTCCATATGGAAGTTCTGGTGCTGCCGGATCCGGGCAGGTGAGTCGCTGTTGTCAGCCAGCACGACCTCGGTGTGGTGCAGCGTCAGCCGGACAGGTGTGTGGCGTTCCATCGGGGCCTGCGGATCGCGCGCCCCCCACCCCACGCGTCTGATCACCGGAACCGTCAGGGGTTCGACGGGCTGCGTACTGCGAGTCGGCGACGGGCTCGGCTCCTGGGTAGATGTCGGCTCGGGACTGGTCGACCGGGAGGGAACGCTCGCTGATTCCGGGGCTGCCGCGGGTTGCTCGCCATCGAGCAGCACCCGGGCGCCCAGGAATCCGGCAGCGCCCGCCGCGCCTACCGCACCGAGCCCGACAAGCAGGTTGCGCCTGGTGATGTGGGTCAACTCAGCCTCCACACGCCTGGCCGTCCGAGCGGCTGCACGGCTGGATGAGCCTCACGTTGCAGGATCCCCTTCCGGAGCAGATCTGCTGCGCCGTCGCCTTGTCGTACGGGCCTGAGTACGCGGTCCAGATGCCGTACCGGTTCAGATCGATGTTCAAGTCCCAGTAGTCGGTGCTGTCCATGATGCGCACATCGCCGCCGAAGCGGTCGCTGGCGATCTGACATGCCTGGGCCAGCGTGTAGGACTCCTGGAACAGGATATCTGAGCCTTCCCACAGCACAACATAGTCGCCGCTGACGGGCTGATCGCCCAGCATCCCGTCACAGGCGTCGTCAGCCGTACTGCCACCGGTGTCCGTCGCCGACCCACCACCGCCGATGGTTTCGTCACGGGGGGCCTCCGGCGCGGACTGGGCCGTCTCGGCGGCCGACTGTTGCAGCGACGTCACATACCAGGCGACTCCGCCGCCGATGATCAGTGCCGCCACAACCAGGGGGATTACCCAGGGGTTGAAGCCCGCGGTCCGCGGCGGTGGTGCGGCAGGGTATGGATCCGCCGCAGGCGCAACCTGAGTCGGAGGAGGTGGCGGCGGGGGCGGCGGCGGCGGGACAGTGTCTGGCGATCTGTCCGCTTGTACCGTCGGCTGGCCCCGCTCATGGTCAGAGCCGGCATCCGCAGGCGGCACTTCGGCGACCGCCGATCCGCATGTCGTGCAGAAACGGTCGCCAGCGGCAAGTCTGCTGCCGCAGGTGGTGCAGAACACGTTCCCCGTCCTTTCGGGATGCCGCGGACCCGTCGCAACGACCAATGCACTCACGAGGCTACGCGCGCACAGCCATCGTTGGCATGGCGTGATGACGGGTCACCCCAACAAGCCCGAGGCCGGCGCCGAGGCGATACGAGACCGCGCGGGCCCCTTGCCTCGTCCGCGGCCGACGCTGACGCTTGCCGGGCCGGGGGTTGCTATTCCAGGGGTGGGGGGATGGTGTCGTGGATGTCTATGCCGGCGGGTGTGGTCCAGGTGTATCCGTGGGGTGGGGGTTGCCGGGCCGGGTCGGGGGTGGCTATTTCAGGGGTGGGGCTGTTGGCCAGCCGCCAGCGGCGGCGGGTCTTGTGGTTGTGATGCCGCCGGCACAGCACCCCGAGGTTGGCGGGGCCGGTCGGGCCGGCGGGCCAGGGGATGGTGTGGTCCACGTCGCAGGACTGCGCGGCGCGTTGGCATCCGGGCATCCGGCAGCGGGGCTCCCGGCCGCGGACCAGCCGCGCCAGCGCCGCGGTGGGCGTGTAGCGGCGGGTCCCGACACCTGCCAGGCTGCCGGCGGCGTCGGTGACCCAGGCCCGCCACGGGGCGTCGGCGGCCAGCAGGCGGGCGGCGTCGGCGCCGATCGGGCCTGCGCCGACCAGCTCGGCGGGCCGGTCGTCGAGGCGCAGCAGCGTGTCCAGCGACACCACCACACACACCTCGGCCGCCCCGCCGCCGCCGTGCGCAGGTCCGGCAGCGGCAGGTGCGGCTGAGGCCGCGGCGGGTCCGCCGGGGGCGGCCAGCAGCAGGTCGACGAGGGTGTCGGCGCGTTTCTGGTCGCGGGTCCGGGTGGGATCGTCGAGCCCCTGGGCGATGGCGGTGAGCCTGCGGTGGATGCGCAGCGCATCCACGGTGGGAAGGGTGGCCACCAGGGAGCGTGTCAGATGATCTGTGTAAATGGTCGGGCCTATCTGGGATGAGCCGGTGTGGCTTGTCCCAGTGAGGAGACAGTGACGTAATGACGACCATGACCAATCCGGAGGACGGTGAGCGGGTGGATGCCCAGATCGCGCGGATCATCGAGCAGGCACAGGCGGAGGGGCTGCAGCTGACGGGCGCGGGCGGGCTGCTGCCGGACATGATCAAGCAGGCTGTGGAGGCGGCGCTTGCTGTGGAGATGGCCGACCACCTCGGCTATGAGAAGCACGCGGCCGAGGGCCGCGGGTCGGGGAACTCCCGCAACGGGTCGACGGGCAAGACCGTGCAGACCACGGCCGGCCCGGTGCAGCTGGATGTTCCGCGGGACCGCAACGGGGACTTCGACCCGGTGACGGTGCCCAAGGGGACGCGGCGGCTGACCGACTTCGACGACATGATCATCTCGCTGTATGCCAAGGGGATGACCACCCGCGACATCGCCGAGCATCTGAAGGCCACCTACGGCGCCGCGGTGTCGCACGAGACGATCGCCAACATCACCGACGCGATCAACGAGCAGGTCAGGGAATGGCGCAACCGGCCGTTGGACGAGGTGTATCCGATCGTCTACATCGACGCGATCCGGCTGCGGATCCGTGACGGCGGCGCGGTGCGGATCAAGGCCTGCCACCTGGCCGTCGGAGTCGATGTCGACGGCGTCAAACGCGTGCTGGGCATGTGGATCGAGGCCAACGAGGGGGCCCGGTTCTGGGCCGGGGTGCTGACCCAGCTGCGCAACCGCGGGATCCGCGACGTGCTGATCGTGTGCTGCGACGGGCTGCCGGGCCTCCCGGATGCGGTGGCGGCCGCCTGGCCCAAGGCCATCGTGCAGACCTGCGTGGTCCACCTCATCCGCAACTCGATGCGCTACGCAGCCTGGAAGGACCGCAAGAGCATCGCCGCCTGCCTGCGGCCCATCTACACCGCCGCCACCGCCGAAGCCGCCGAGGCGGCGCTGGAGGCCTTCGCCGCCAGCGACATCGGACAGCGCAGCCCCGCCGTGGTCGATGCATGGCGGCGCTCCTGGAACGACTTCACCCCGTTCCTGGACCTGCCGGCGGAGATCCGGCGCGTCGTCTACACGACCAACGCCATCGAGTCCATCAACTACCAGCTGCGCAAAGTGTCCAAGACCCGCGGCCAGTTCCCCAACGACGACGCCGCCTACAAACTGCTCTATCTCGCCGTCTGCGACATCGAGCTGCGCACCACCAGCCGAGGAGGCACCAAAGAGAAGAAGCTCCTACAAAGAGGATCGAACACCCAGCACTGGAAAGACGCCCTCAACCACTTCGCCATCATCTACCCCGGGCGACTGCCCCAAACCATCTGACATGACCACGCCGCGACCACTTACACAAACAACTTGACACGCCCGGGCGGCCGTGCACCGCCACCGTGCGCCCCGACCGGGCCCTGGCCGCGGCCCTGCCCGCCGAGCCGGGGAACAGCCGCAGCCGCAGCCGCCGCGCCGCCGCCAGCACCTCCCCGGGCGTCCACGGCCGCAGCCCCCGGCTGTGGCGCTCGCCGACCTTGCCCAGCACCCCCGCGATCACCGCATCGGCCTCGCCGCCCTCCAGTGCGTCGACCTCCGCCAACAACGACCTGGCGGTCCACAGCGAGCATCCGCCCGCCGCCACCGCCCGGGCCAGCGCGGGCCGGCCGGCCAGCGCCCGCGCCGCCGAGATGCGGTTCCCCGCCGACACCGGCGAGATCCGCAGCGCCGCGGCCAGCTCCTCCTTCGCCGGATCCCGCAGCCCCGGCACCGGCCCCGACCCCGGCAGGCGCACCTCAGCCGGCCCCGCCGCGGCCACCACCTGCGCAGCCGCCTGCCCGCCCGCCCAGCCGGCCACCGCCTCCCAGCCCGCCGCGGCCACCACCTGGCAGGCGCACGGATAGCCCGCCGCACTGCCCGGCGCCGGCTCCCCCGGCGGCGACCCGCCCGAATGCCGATGCGGGCACGGGCCCTCCCGGCCCTCGGCCAGCCCCGCCAGCGCCGCCGCCAAACCCGGGCCCGGCTCCAACCGCAGCAGCGCAGCCACCTCCGGGCGCACATCGATGCCGTACCACCCCGGCGCCACCCACGCCGGCCGCGCAGCCAGCCACACCCGCCGCACCACCACCGCCGCCTCCCGGACCACCGGCGACACCGGCTGCCCCAACCCCAGCCACACCCGCGGATCCACCCCCACCCGCAGCCGCCCACACCGCAGCCCCGACCGCCCAGACCCCGGGCACGACCCGGCCAGACCGGAACCCCACCCGCACGACACCCGCAACCTCACCCGAAGCCGCGGCACGGGCACGAACAACCGCCACCGCTCCCCCGCCGCAACCCCGGCCCGATCCGCAGACCCGGACCGATCCACAGCCCCGGACCGAGCCGCAGGCGCACCACTATCATCGAACATGTGTTCGAGACTACGCCCAGGGTCCGACAATCACGCAACGATCCGGGTACGGCCCCGGGGCGGCGCCGTGGGCGACACTGGCCGGTACTTGACCGGTCTCCGCCTGC
>JAQAZZ010000161.1:0-12743 GCA_032127075.1 Micrococcales bacterium
GGCGTCGACATGGTCGTGGAGGCAGTCGTGGAGGACCTCGCGGTGAAGGCGGAGCTGTTCCGCAACCTGGACCGCGTCTGCAAGCCGGGTGCGGTGCTGGCCACCACAACTTCGAGTCTGCCGGTGATCGAGATGGCGGCGGTGACTTCTCGCCCGCAAGACGTGGTGGGGCTGCACTTCTTCAACCCGGCTCCCATCATGAAGCTGGTCGAGATCGTGGCCACGGTGGATACCGGTGCCGACATCGTCGCCACCGCCCGCGACGTCTGCGCCCGCACCAAGAAGGTGGCCGTGGAGTGCGGCGACCGCGGCGGGTTCATCGTCAATGCGCTGCTGTTCCCCTACCTCAACGACGCGGTGCGGATGATGGACGCCCACTATGCGACCAAGGAAGACATCGATACCGCCATCAAGGCGGGCGCCGGGTTCCCCATGGGTCCGTTCGCGCTGCTGGACGTTGTCGGCAACGATGTGTCGCTGGCCATCCAGGAGGTGCTCCTCGCGGAGTTCAACAACCCCGGCTTCGAGCCCGCCAAGTCGTTGAAGGACGTTGTTGCGGCAGGTTTCCTCGGCCGCAAGACCGGCCGAGGCTTCTACGACTACGCCCGCTGAGACGACCCTGCCCCAAAATGGCCCCTCACCCCGGCGTGTCGGGGCGCTTTCAGGGCCATCTTGGGGCAGGTCGGGTTCGGGTGCGCAGCGGGACCGAGTGGCTCAGACCGGGACTCCGGCATTGGCGAGTTCGTCTGCGCGCTCGTTGCCGGGGTGCCCGCTGTGGCCTTTCACCCACTCCCACTGGACGTGGTGGGAGGCCAGTTCGGCGTCCAGGGCCTCCCAGAGGTCGCGGTTCTTCACCGGCTTCTTCGCCGCGGTCTTCCAGCCGTTGCGCTTCCAGCCCGCGATCCACTTGGTCACGCCGTCTCGGACGTAGACGGAATCGGTGACGACGAGGATCTCGCAGGATCGGCTGAGCGAACGAAGCCCCTCGAGCACCGCTGAGATCTCCATGCGGTTGTTGGTCGTCTGGCGCTCGCCGCCGCACAGCTCCTTGGTGTGATCGCCCCACTCCAGCAGCACCCCCCAGCCGCCGGGGCCGGGGTTGCCCTTGCAGGCCCCGTCGGTGTACATGGTCACTCTTTCGCCGTTCATTGCGACTCCTCCTCCGGCCGTCCCACAGCCGCTGCGGCCCCAGTGCACTGTAGGCGAACACTGAGGCGCAGACGCGTCTGGCCGACGCCGTCGCCGCGGAGCGCCGGGTTGGCACGTCGGCCCGGGGAGTGCTTGGATTCCGGCTATGGCGGATCGTAGGCGCAGACAGTCTGCTCACCGTCCGCTGGGGGGTGTGTCGGGCCCGCAGCGCCTCGAGGAGCGCGACGGTCGGCAGTACTACAGCCGTGCGGTCCCGGGGCAGAGGGCCACCAAGGCCTACACATGCCCGCGGTGCCTGGGTGCCATCGCGGCGGGGCAGCCCCATGTCGTGGTCTGGCCGGCGGATGAGTCCGACGGCCTGGCGCAGCGGCGCCATTGGCACACCCGGTGCTGGCAGGGTGGCCGGGAGTAGGGCAGGGCTCGCGAGGTTTCGTCTGACATCCTGGGAGTGTGGGGTCGCTCAGCACGCCACGGGGAAGAGGTCCACATGAAGAGGTTTCCCGCCTCGGGCCTGATCGGTGTGGCGGTTGTCGCCGGTCTGCTGGTGCAGCCGACGGCCATGGCTGCTGCCCCCGCGGCGAACAGCTCATCGCAGGCTGCCGCCGAGGCCGCCGCTGCCGCCGAGCCAGCCGAGCCTGCCGGCGCTGCGGCCACAGCCCGATGGACCGAGGTCGACTGGGTTGCGCCTCGTGCGGCCAACAGGCTGCGGCTGCCCTGGTCCTCATCCGGTCGCCTGGCCGCGTCCGCACAGCGCAAGAAAGCCAGGTACCGCTTCGCGATCTCGGTCGTGGCCGTCCCCGTTGCGGGGAAGAAGCTAGGGGCGACCAAGAAGTCGATGGCATCGATGGTCAACCGGGTCGGTCGTCGCATGGAGCAGCAGACGGGATCCCGCATCGGCTACCGATTCACCTCATGGGCCCGCGCGCCGCGGATCAAGGATGCCGACCTCCCCTGCAACGTTGACAAGATCTACAACAGGTACGGGTCACTGGCCAAGGGGCTTCGGCGCACCCCCCGCGGCTACCGCGACACAATCGCGGTGTTCATCACGCCACGGCGGTCAGCCTGCCGGTTCGCGGGTTCGGCGATGCTCGGCGGCGACGGCACCTACCTCAATGGAGTTGATCTGCGCGACCGGCAGCGGCTGCAGGACTGGATCACCGCACACGAGCTCGGCCACAACCTGTCGCTGGTGCACTCCGGCGCATTCGTTCCCTCCTCGCCTGGTTGGGATCCCGCGACGGATTCCGTTCCGCAGAACGATCGCAGCCACAACGTCGCGGAATACGGCGACTACCTCGACCTCATGGGCGCCCCGCCGCGCAGCAGGGACAGGATCAGGGGTGCGGATTTCGCCAAGTGGACGCTGGACTCCGTCAGCCAGTTGAACCTCGGCGTGATGACCGACAACGACGTGGAGTTCGTCGAGTCCGCCGGCACCTACGGGGTCGCGGCGCTGCAGCCCAAGGGGACGTCGGGGGCGGTCTCCACCCTGGCGATACCGGTCACGGCGGACCGGTCCCCCACGTTCTGGCTGATCGAGTACCGCCCAGCGGCGGAGAACGAGCGGACGGTGAACTACCCGCCGCCGTGGAGCACGGCCGGGTACGGCGTCCGGCTGATCCTCTACGAGCACGTGTCGCGCGGTTGGTACCACATCAACAAGGTTCTGCGACTTGCCCGCCGCTCGGCCGGACTGGCGGTCCTCCCGGTGTGGCAGTGGGTCCGACTCGGGGGCGGTTCGACAGTGGGGATCGTGGCGGCGGATCCGACGGCAGCCACGGTGCGCGTGTTCCTGGCGCCGCAGCGGCCCGACGAACCGGTCGTGCCCCCGGCCCCGGAGGAGCCGGGCCCGTCGGCTGCGCCAGAACCGCCAGAACCGCCAGAACCGCCGGACCCGGCGGCCGGGTGAGCCCGTTGGCCGCAATCGTCGCCAACAGTGTCCTGCCCGCGAGTCGTGAACAGTTCCGCACGACCACGGCTGACGGCGTCCGGCTGGTGGGTGAGGTGGCGACTCCGCTGTGGTGCGATCCGGTGGCGACCATCGTCTGCATCCACCCCCTCACCACGGAAGGGGGGTCGATGGAGTCCCACCTGTGCCGGAAGATGTCGTGGCGGCTGCCCGCCCTGACCGGGTTGGCGGTCGTGCGCTTCAACATGCGCGGAGCGGGGAAGGGCGCCAAGGCGAGCGGGGGGTCGTTCGATGAGTGCCGCGCCGAAGGCCTGGATCTCGGCGCAGTGCTCAACTGGGTCGGCCGACGAGACCTGCCGGAGCCGTGGTTGGTCGGCTGGTCCTTCGGGACCGACGTCGCTTTGAAGTTCGGCGACCGTGACCCCGTCGCGGGTGCGGTGCTGCTGTCGCCGCCGCTGCGGTACGCCGACGACGATGACCTGCGCCGGTGGGCGCGCTCTGGTCGGACTCTGGCGGTGGTGGTCCCGGAATTCGACGATTATCTGCGCCCAGATGCTGCCAGGACCCGGTTCGCGATCGTGCCGCCGGCCGAGGTGCGAGCCGTTCCCGGCGCAGGTCACCTGTGGATCGGCGAGCGGTACGTGCGGGAAGTGCTCAACCAGGTGGCTAGGGTGGTGGCACCAGGGGCCTACCCGCTCCCGACTCAGTGGAGCGGGCCGATGAAGAGATGGAGTGATCTGTGAACGCGTTGCAGGGCAAGCGCGCCGTCGTCACCGGAGCATCCCGCGGCATCGGCCGCGCGATCGCCGAGCGGTTCGCGCGCGAGGGTGCCGACGTGGCGATCCTGGCGCGCGACGAGGGCCGCCTCGGCGAAGTCGCCGGTGTGATCCGCGGTATGGGCGGCCGGTGTGTGATCCGCGCAGCCGACGTTCACGAAACCGACGAATTCCGAGGAGCGCTGGATTCGGCCATCTCGCAGATGGGCGGCATCGACATCTTGGTGAACAACGCCGGCGGCAACTCGTTCTCCATGCCCCTGGTGGCCACCCGGTTCGCCGGTTGGGAGAAGACGATGCGGCTCAACCTCGACTCCGTCGTCCACGCATGCCAGGTGGCGCTGCCCAGCATGCTGCAGCAGCAATCGGGCGCGGTGGTCAACATGTCCAGCTTTGCAGCGCTACGGGGCGGTCCACTCATGTCCCACTACGCGGCGGCGAAGGCGGCCGTGGTGTCACTGAGCGCCACCCTGGCCCTCGAGTGTGCCTCCAGCGAGGTGCGGGTCAATTCCCTGCTTCCGGGCTGGATCGACACAGACCTCACGGATTTCCTGCGGACGGAGGAGGCCACGGAGCAGTCGGTCCTCAGCCGGGTACCCATGCAGCGGTGGGGCAAGGCCGAGGAGGTTGCAGCGGCCGCGCTGTTCCTCGTCAGCGACGAGTCGTCGTTCATCACGGGGCAGTCGCTGGTCGTCGACGGCGGGCTGTCGGTGATGCCGTGACGCCGGTGGCGATGCCTGACGCGGGTGAAGGCCCGGCGGTTGTATTGCTGCACGCCTTCCCCTGCGACGCTTCCATGTGGCAGGGGCAGGTGCCGGCCCTCGTGTCGGCCGGGTGCCGGGTTCTCGTGCCGGACCTGCCCGGTTTCGGATCCTCGCCGCTGCCCGCAGACCCGCCGGACCTCGATGTGGTGGCGGCCTCAATCGTCGAGGCGCTCGCCGACATCGGCGTGTCACGTTTCGCCCTGGCTGGGCTTTCCCTCGGCGGCTACCTGGCCATGGCACTGCTCAGGTTGGCGCCGGAGCAGGTCAGCGCCTTGGCGCTGGTCGATACCAAGGCCCGCACCGACCCGGAGCCGGCCCGGGAGAACCGGCTCCTTGTTGCCGAGCAGGCAATGGCCGAGCACAGTACCGAGTTCCTCGTGTCTGCGATGATCCCGGGGCTGCTCGGCCGGACGAGCCGAGATACGCGGCCGCAGGTGGTGGCTCTGACCGAGGAATGGATCCGGGGGGCCGCGCCGGAGACTGTCGCCTGGTACCAGCGGGCCATGGCGCAGCGCCCCGACTCCCTGGCCGACTTGCTCACCTTTCCCGGCCCGGGGCTGGTGGTGTACGGCGAGGAAGACACTGTCCTGAGTCCGCGGGAAGAGCAGCTGCTGATGGCTGGAGCCTTGCGGGATTCGCGGATCGTCGAGATAGCGGCGGCGGGCCACCTGTCGGCAGTCGAGCAGCCCGGTGCGGTCGCTGCCGCCCTGGCCGATTTCATGGGGGGCCTGACAGGCTGACCCGTTCCGGCCGGCGGATCTAGTTGGTCGGCTCGCTGCCTTCGGCCGTCGTGTCCGTTGGAGCCGCCTGGGCTTGTGCCGCGGTCAGCGCGCCCAGTGCTTCGTCGATGACATCGGTGTATTCGCGTACTCCCCGTTCGGTGAGATGGATGCCGTCCTTGACGTGCAGGCCGCTGAGGGTGGCGGCACGACCGTGCCAGTCGGCCAGGACGGTGTCGGGGGTCTGCAACACCATCTCTTCGATCAACTCGTTGTTGGGTTCCTGCCACTGCCGGGGGACGTCGACATTCACCACGACGACCCTGTCCACATCGCTGAGGATGTCCAGCATCTGGCGCAGCTGGCTCTTCTCGACGTACCCGTTCGAGCCGGTGTGCAGGACCACCGTCTCGCGGAGGGCGCCGGCATCTCGCAGCTGCTTCAGCCGGCCGACGATGTCAGCGGCCTGTCGGCCGACTGCAGCGTCGATGGCGATCTTGCGGAAGCCCTGCCGCAGTCCCCCCTGCGCCCCGAGCATGACCGACTCCCCGACTGCCAGGATCCCCTTCTTCACCACGACGGTGTCTTCCGGTGCGGTCACCGTCCCGGCAAGCGTTGGTTCGCCGGCGGCGTCCTGCGTCCCGCCGGACTGACCCTGCTGTTGGGTTTCGTCCAGGGCCGACAGCTCCGTCAGCCCACCGAGGTAGTCCGGGGTCTCTTCTTCGATGGAGACCAGCCGGAACGTGACGGTCCCCGCGACCACAACGGTCGCAGCGCCGATGATGGCCGCCTTCTTCAGCGCGGGACCGCGCTCAGCCGCCGGTAGGGAACGGGCGCCGCGCCAGGCCCGGGCCAGCGCACCATGCCGGATTGGCATCTCTACATAGCGGTAGGAAAGCTCCGCCAGCCCGAACGTGACCGCGAAGCGGAGCACGAGGTTGGCGATCCCTTCCAGCGGGATGTCCAGTTCGGGGCGCAAGACGAGGAACACCGGCCAATGGAACAGGTACAGGCCGTACGAGCGCTGCCCGATGTAGCGCAGGGGCTGTGTCCCGAGGGCCCGCCCCAGCACCGATGCCGGGTGCGAGGCCGCGGCGATCACCACTGCCACCAGCACCGCGAACACCGTGAAGCCGCCCCAGTACAGCCACGAGGCGTTGGAGTGGCTGTTCATCATGACCAGCAGCGTGAGCCCGAGGGCGCCGAACCCGGCGGCGTTGAGGATCGTCTTCGCTCCGGGGGCCAGACCCGCCTTCAACCGGCCCGGCAGCCACACAGTTGCCAGCGCGGCGCCGATGAGCAGCCCCATCGCGTGCGAATCGGTGCCGAAGTAGACCCTGCTGCCGTCGTTGGGCTGCGGGTAGCCGCCCATCAGCGACATCACCACCAGCAGCCCCGTGGAGATCAGGGCACCGATCAGCGCCCATTCCCGCACCCTGCTGCGGCCCCCGCCGCGCCAGGCGAGCAGCACGACCGCGGGCCAGATGAGGTAGAACTGCTCCTCCACGGCCAGGGACCACAAGTGCTGCAGCAGCGGTGGACGGCCGGTGGCCTCGAAGTAGGACTGGTCGGCGACGACGTACACCCAGTTCGTCGAGTAGGTCAGCGCGGCAAGGATGTCGCGGCGCACGGCGGCCGCGGCGTCGGTTGCCAGGAAGGCCGCTAGGACCGCTGTCAGTGCCAGCACGAGGAACAGGGCGGGAAGCAGTCGCCGGGCGCGGTGGATGTAGAAGCGCTTGAAGCTCAGTCGCCCGGTCTTCTCCAACTCGGTCAGCACGATGGAGGTGATCAGGAAGCCGCTGAGGACGAAGAACATATCGACGCCCAGGAAACCGCCGGGCATCCACGCGACGTCCGCGTGGTAGAGCATGACCGCGACCACGGCGATCGCTCGGATGCCGTCCAGGCCTGGTAGGTAGGTCAGTCCCCGAGAGCCCGCGGTTTCGGTGCGGCGCTCTGGAGCGGGCGCTGCTGCGGGGGCGCCGTCCGCCGCAAACCCGCGGGTGGCGTCGATGGTGGCCACGGCGGCTCCTCGTCGGTGTAGTTCAATTCTCCAGAAGTCTAGGGCGGTGCCCCGACACCACCGGCGCGACACGCGGCTGTTGTGGTCGAAGTGGGCGGGCAGCCCAACATCTGGGGATGGAGCATCCCTCCCGCGGGCGGGGTCAGAACCCGCGGAAGCGGTTGATCTCGTTGATGAAGCGGTCCCGCTTGTCGGTGTCGCGCACGCCCAGGCCCTCCTCCGGGGCGAGCGCGAGCACGCCGACCTTGCCCTGGTGGAGGTTGTGGTGCACCTGCAGGGCGGCCTCGCCCGCCTCCTCGAGGGGGAATACCTGCGACACGGTCGGGTGCACCATGCCCTTGTCCACCAGGCGGTTGGCCTCGAAGGCCTCGCGGTAGTTGGCGAAGTGGGAGCCGATGATCCGCTTGAGGTTCATCCACAGGTAGCGGTTGTCGTACTCGTGCATGTAGCCCGATGTGGACGCACAGGTGACGATCGTGCCGCCCTTGCGGGTCGCGAACACCGAGGCGCCGAACGTTTCCCGGCCCGGATGCTCGAAGACGATGTCGGGATCCTCACCACCGGTGAGCTCGCGGATGCGCTGGCCGAAGCGCCGCCACTCCTTCGGATCCTGGGTGTTGTCGTCCTTCCAGAACTTGTAGCCCTCGGCCCGTCGGTCGATGATCAGCTCTGCGCCCATGCTGCGGCAGATTTCGGCCTTCTCCTCGCTGGAGACGACGCAGATCGGGACCGCCCCGCCGTTCAGCGCGTATTGGGTGGCGTAGGAGCCGAGCCCGCCCGAGGCGCCCCAGATGAGCACGGTGTCGCCCTGCTTCATCCCCGCGCCGTTGCGCGACACGAGTTGGCGGTAGGCGGTGGAGTTGACCAGTCCGGGCGAGGCCGCTTCCTCCCAGGTGAGATGCGCCGGCTTGGGCAGCAGCTGGTTGCTCTTCACGAGGGCGATCTCCGCCATCCCGCCGAAGTTGGTCTCGAAGCCCCAGATGCGCTGCTCGGGGTCCAGCATGGTGTCGTTGTGGCCTGCGCTGTCCTCCAGCTCCACGCTGAGGCAGTGGGCCACCACCTCGTCGCCCGGGTGCCACAGGTGCACGCCCGGGCCGGTGCGGAGCACGACGCCGGCGAGGTCGGACCCCAAGATGTGATACGGCAGGTCGTGTCGGGCGGCAAGCGGGCTGAGCTTGCCGTAGCGCTTGAGGAAGCTGAACGTCGAGACCGGCTCGAAGATGCTCGACCAGACGGTGTTGTAGTTGATCGCGCTCGCCATGACCGCCACGAGGGCCTCGCCGGGGCCCAGTTCCGGTACCGGGACTTCGTCGAGATGCAGCGACTTCCGGGGATCCTTGTCGCGGGAGGGGAGGCCGGCGAACATTCCCTCGTCTTCCTTGTGCAGGGTGATCGCCCGGTAGGACTCGGGCAGTTCCATAGCGGCGAACTGTTCCGACGTCGTATCTGCGGCCATGATCGCGTCGCGGATCTCCTGCACGGCTTCCTCCAGTTGTGGTGTTCGGGTGTCGCGGGAGTTGCTGCGTCAACGGTAGGACAGGCTTGCGGTGCCACTGGGCACTGGGTGCCGGGAAATGGCTATTGACATTAGCCAACAGGCTAAGTAGTATTTCCATCATGAACACCACCAACACAGCCCCGGCCTCCCACCTCGACCGCCCGGGGGGTCGCATCTCATTCGACGTTTCCGGAGACGGACCACTCGTGGTGCTCGTCCCCGGAATGGGGGACCTGCGATCCACCTACCGCCACATCGCGCCGACCCTGCGCCACCTCGGCTATCGGGTGGCGGCCACCGATCTGCGCGGCCACGGCGACAGCGACGCCTCCTTCGACAGCTACGGCGACGTCGAAACCGCCGGGGATCTGATCGCTCTGATCGACCACTTGGGCGGGCCCGCCATCGTTGTCGGCAACTCCATGGGTGCGGGTGCGGCGGTCTGCGCGGCCGCCGAGCGGCCCGAGCTTGTGGCCGGGCTCGTGCTGATCGGCCCCTTCGTGCGCGACGGCTCCGTCGGCGCCGTGAAGCGCGCCCTGCTGCGCATCGCCATGGCGCCGCCGTGGGCCCGTCGGGTGTGGGGCGCGTACCTGCCCAGCCTGTACGCCGGCCGTCGGCCGGAGGACTTCGATGCCCATAGGAACGAGATACTGGCGAGCATGCGGCGTCCCGGCTACGCCGGCGCCTTCTCTCGAACGACCCGCATCACGCATGCCCCGGCGGCGGAACGCCTGGATCAGGTGCGGACCCCGGTCCTGGTGGTGATGGGGGAGCTCGACCCCGATTTCGAGGATCCCCGCAGCGAAGCCGACTGGATCGCCGGACAGTCCGGCGGGGCTGTGGTGATGGTCCCCGACTCCGGCCACTATCCGCAGTCCCAGCAGCCGGAAGAGGTTCTGGCTGCCCTGCGGGACTTCCTGGTCGAGGCCACCCGCGGTGCCTAGGGCCGGGCTCACGGCCGACCGGGTCGTGGCCGCCGCCGAGATGCTGGCGGACGACGTGGGTCTGCCCAACCTGACCCTGGCCGCGCTGGCCGACCGGCTGGGGGTGCGGCAGCCGTCCTTGTACAAGCACATCGACGGTGCGGAGGCGCTGCGCCGGGCCATCTCGCTGCGGGCCATGTCGGAGTTGGCGGAATCATTGGCGCGGGCGGCGGCCGGACGGGCCCGCGGCGACGCTGTCAGGGCGATCGCGATCGCCTACCGGACGTGGGCCCGGGAGCATCCGGGGCGCTACACCGCGATGCTGCGGGCTCCGGACCCCGGGGATCCGGAGGGGCTGGCTGCCAGCGATCGACTCGTGTCAGTCGTGGTCGATGTGCTGTCCGGCTACGGCCTGGCCGAAGAGGATGCGATCCACGCCATAAGGGCGCTGCGTTCGGCGATGCACGGCTTCGTCGCGATTGAGGCCGCGGGGGGTTTCGGCCTGCCGGTGGACCTCGATGAGAGCTTCGACTTCCTGGTCGCGAACTATGTGCGCGGCCTGGAGTCGCGTTGACTGCACACGGGCTGTCGCGCTCACCCGTGGTCGCGCTCACCGGCGAGGACGCCGTACACCCCGGGGGTGGCGAGTTCGCTCCTCGGCAGGTCACGGGCCAAGGCCACGGCGGCCGCGCTTCGTCCCGCGTGGAACTGCTCGTCGGGGTCGGTGAAGTCCAAGATGTTGCCGCTGTCGGCCGAGATGACCACCACTGGGATCTTCCCGGCAACCCGGCCGAGGGAGTGCCTCAGTTGCGAGCGGATCTGGTGGTTGTAGGCCAGCGCCGCGACCTGCCACCAGCGCATGCCGGCAAGGCTGTCTTCGGGGACTGCAGAGGCCCCGGTGTCCAGCAGCACGATCGATCCGGCCCCGGCGGTGAGCGCCTGCTCGACCGGGGCCGCCGCGGTCAGGCCGCCGTCGAGGACCAGGCGGCCGTTGCGCTCCACCGGCGGCATCAGCACGGGGATGGCGCACGATGCCATGACGGCGTCGAGCACCTCGCCATCGGACAGCACCATGGGTTGGCCGGACTCCAGATCGCTGGCCACCAGGATCAAGTTCTGCGGAATGTCGTCAGCGCCCGGCCCGCGGATGGCCCGGGACACCAGGGAACGAAACTCGCGGGTCGATCGGCCCGTCCTGGGGGCGAATCCTCGCACGGCCGCCGTGCCGGGCGAGGCGAACAGCGAGTCGGTGCCCATCTCGCGCCATGCGGTGCGGAGGTGTTCCAGGGTGCTGGCGGGTTGCAGCAGTGCCGCGGCGTTGACCGCCCCGAACGAGGAACCGACCAGCAAGTCGGACTCGTACTCCTGCTCCAGCAGGACTTCCACCATGCCCACCTGGGCGGCGGCGCGTGCGCCGCCGCTGGTGAACACCCAGGCCACGGGCCTGGGCAGATCGGCCAAGACGCGCCGGTTCACGGCGCCACCGGCCGGAGAACGCCATCGGCCAGTCCGCTCAGGCCGCGGCTGTCCGGACGTGCATAGAGCCCCGGCTCCAGCACCGAGTCGTGAGTGGCCCGCAGGTCGACGAGGAAGTGGCGGGCCATGACGTAGGCGTCTCGCGCCGACGACATCGTGACCGAGAAGTCCAGGGTGCCGCCCAGGTCGCCGGGAGTGGGCAGCAGGATCACGGGCACATCCAATGCGGCGGCGTGCAGCTGGTCTCGGCGCTGGGCGTGGCCCAGTGCGGCCGCCAGCCGCGAGATGACCTTCCGTGACGCGGTGGACGGATCGCCCGGATCCCGGCCCCCGGTGTCCAACACGACTACCGTCCCCGCACCGCGGCGCACCGCTTGGACCGCGGGGAGGTTGGCGCTGGCCAGGCCGTCCACCAGCAGCCGACCGCCTATCTCGACCGGCGGGAGCAGGCCGGGTATCGCTGAGGATGCCAGCAGCGCTGGGATCAGCGGTCCGGAGTCGATGACACTGGCCTCCCCGGTGGCGAGGTCGGTGGCGACGGCGGCGAAAGGAAGTTCCAACTCCTCGAACAGTTGCGCGGTGATGGTCTCGGCCAGCGTGTCGCGCACCGCGGACTTCTCGACCAGCGCTATCTGCCGAGCGTTGGCGAGGCTGCTCCACCAGCTCTCCCCGACCACGAATCGCGTGTCCAACTGTGCCCACAGATACGCCAGCCGGTTCATCCCGCAAGCGGGGTCCTCGGCGAAGACAACACCGGACAGCGCTCCGGCGGAGGTCCCGATCAGGGCGTCCGGGGCGACGTCGGTCTCCGCGAGGGCTTGCAGCAGTCCCCACTGCACGGCGCCGTGCGATCCGCCGCCAGCCATGGCGTAGTGGATAGGACCGGGCAGCAAGTCGGCCAGCGGAAGAACGGCCCCCATCCGTCTGATGGCCTCGGGCCGCGCGGGCGGCACATGCAGTTCCGGCGTTGGCACGCCACCAACGGTACTGCCGCTCCCGGCCGCGAGGGTGTCTAGAAGGACACTTGCCAGTTCTGCGCCTGCGCATTCAGGAAGAAGACCCCGACCGCCATCAGACCGACCGCAAGGACAGCGATCTTGGCGACCTGCTTCACGATGCCGAGTGCCAGAAGGGCGAGGATCACCACGGCGATGACCCACTCGACCGTGCTCATCTGCGAGATGAGTTCACCGGCCTTGGCCAGGAGGTCGTCGATCATGACTCCCAGTGTCGCCGCCGAGCGCCTTCTGGCCGACGCGACACGCGGGCCGGGCCGGAAACGCCGCCCAACAGGCTCAGTGGGCCGCCGCCGCGGACTCCACGAGTTCCACCAGGACCCCGCCGCAGTCCTTGGGGTGGGCGAAGTTGACCCGGGATCCGCCGGTGCCGCGCTTGGGGGTGTCGTACAGCACGCGCACACCCGCGGCCCGCAGGTGCTCGCCGGCCGCATCGATGTCGTCGACGCCGAAGGCCACCTGCTGGATGCCGGGCCCCTGCCGGTCC
>JAQAZZ010000162.1:0-3411 GCA_032127075.1 Micrococcales bacterium
CTACGACAGTGTCGGCTACCAGATCTTCCCCGACCGATTCGCGCGCAGCAGCCACCGTGGTTCACCGCCGGCACCGAGGTGGGCCAAACCGGCGCGGTCGTGGGACGAACGGCCGGCGTGGGGCAACGCCGATCAGGCCCTGCACTTCTTCGGCGGCGACCTTGCCGGAATCGAGCAGCATCTGGATCACCTGACGCAGCTCGGCGTGGATCTTCTGTACCTCACCCCGGTCTTCCCCGCCCCGTCCAACCACCGCTACAACGCAGAAACCTTCGACCACGTCGATCCGCTGCTGGGCGGCGATGCCGCTTTCGCCTCGCTCATCGATGCCGCGCACCGTCGGGGCATGCACGTGATCGGCGACATCACTACCAACCACACCGGCAGCCACCACCGATGGTTCCAACGCGCCCGCGCCGATGCAGACTCGCCCGAGGCCTCCTACTACTACTTCAACGACCATCCCGACGACTACGTTGCCTGGTTCGGAGTGCCCACCCTGCCCAAACTGGACTACCGCAGCCCGGCGCTGATGGAGCGAATGATCACCGGACCGGACAGTCCGATCCGCCGATACCTCGACCCGCCGTTCCGCCTGGACGGCTGGCGCGTGGACGTGGCCAACATGACGGGCCGGCAGGGGGACGTGGATCTCAATCACGACGTCGCCGAAGCGATCGCCACCACGATGCGGTCCACACACCCGGAGGCCTATCTGGTTGGGGAGCATTTCCACGACTTCTCATCGGACCTGAGCCCGGCGGGCTGGCAGGGGATCATGAACTACGCGGGTTTCGCCAAGCCGTTGTGGCAGTGGCTGGGCAGCGGGCACCTCCCAGCGGACGACTGGCTGGGGATCCCCTGGCCGGGCTGGCCGCAACTGCCCGGCTCCGAGCTGGTGGCGACGATGCGGGACTTCGCCGCCATCCCCTGGCAGCAGCGCTGCGCCAGTTTGATGATGGTAGGCAGCCACGACACCCCGCGGATCCGCTCCGTCACGGGTTCGACGGCTCTCGTAGAGGTGGCCGTGGCCGCGATGATGACCATGCCGGGGGTGCCGACGGTGTGGATGGGCGACGAGATCGGCCTCGAGGGGGTGACTGGGGAAGATGGTCGGCGCACCATCCCGTGGGACGACCCGCGTGGCTGGGACCGCAGATGCCTTGCGGCGTATCGGCGGCTGATCCGATTGCGCCGGGCGCATCCTCCGCTGCGAAGAGGATCGTTGCGCTGGATACACGCCGACGCCGACCGGGTCGTGTTCCTGCGGGAACTACCCGGGGAGTCGATACTCGTTCAGCTGGCCAGGGCGCCGGGGTCACCCGTCCGGATCCCTGTCGCGGCGCTCGGCTTGGGCGGCGCTCCTGAAATTGAGGCCCTATCTTCGCCGAGACCGGTCATCGTGAGCCACGGCACGCTAGCGTTGCCTGAAGATGGGCCGTGCGCCGCGCTGTGGCGGATACACGCCGGGACCTGAAGATCGACAGTACGGAGGTCGTCATGGCGAAAGTCGCCTTTGAGCATGTGGAGAAGGTCTACCCGAATGGCTTCCACGCGGTCCATGATCTCAACCTGGACATCGCGGATGGCGAGTTCCTCGTCCTTGTCGGCCCATCGGGGTGCGGGAAGTCCACGGCAATGCGCATGGTCGCGGGCCTGGAGGACATCTCCGGCGGCAAGATGACTATCGGCGATCGAGTCGTGAACGATCTTCCGCCGCAGGACCGGGACATTGCGATGGTGTTCCAGTCCTATGCCCTCTACCCGCACATGTCAGTCGCGGAGAACATCTCCTACGGCCTGAGGATCCGCAAGATGTCCAAGGACGAGATCCAAGAGCGGATCAAGCGCGCCTCCGACATGCTGGAACTCGGCGACTACCTCGACCGGAAGCCGGCGCAGCTGTCCGGCGGCCAGCGCCAGCGGGTGGCTATGGGCCGTGCCATCGTTCGCGACCCCGCGGTCTTCCTCATGGATGAGCCGCTGTCCAACCTCGACGCCAAACTGCGCGTCCAGATGCGAGCCGAGATCTCGTCGGTGGTCCACGAGTTGGGAACCACGACCATCTACGTGACCCATGATCAGGTAGAGGCCATGACGATGGGTGATCGTATGGCGGTCATGAAAGCCGGATTCCTCCAGCAGGCTGGACCGCCGCAGGAAGTGTACGACCACCCCAACAACATTTTCGTCGCGCAGTTCGTAGGTTCCCCTCCGATGAACCTGGTGCAGGGTTCCCTGTCCAAAGACAACGACAGCCTCCAGGTGCGGATCGGGGACAAGACGCTGGCCGTCCCCGCCGACGTGGTGGACAAGCGTCCGGCTCTCAACGGCTACGCGGGCAAGCATGTCGTTGTCGGAGTGCGCAGCGAGGACATGGAAGATGCAAGTCTGCGGCCCGACGTGCCCGAAGACCGTCGGTTGATCGGCAAGGTGACCCTGGTCGAAGCGCTGGGGTCGGAGATCGTGGTCCATTTCACCCTCAACGGTGAACCGGTCGTTACCGAGGACACCAGACTGGTTGCCGAAGAGGCGGGTGAAGGGGCGCTCGACGCGGCCCACGGCGGCGGGGTGAAGTGGGTGGCCTCCTTCGCGCCGCGCTCGCGGGTGCGCCGCGGCGACGAGGTGGAGATCGTCGTGGACATGGACCGCGTTCACTGGTTCGACCCCGACAGCGGGGAAGCAATCCGCGGCCGATCACGCGATGCCCCTGACCGGCCCTGCCCGGCACTGTCGCAACTCGTTTCGGCTGTTCGGTGGCCTCGTGCAAACGAATAGGTCACGATGATGCGCTCCCTGCGCTTCCGCCCGATCATTCCGCTAGGTTGATCATGGTTCCGGCACCCTTCCCTGGTGTTGCCGGTCAAATATCACCAACAAGGGAAGTTCGAAGAAACGGAGTGCCGATGCGTCGCATCACACAGGGGGTGGCTCTTGCCGCCGTCGTCACACTCGGTCTGGCCGCTTGCAGCAGCGACAACGGCGGTAGCGGATCGGAAGCTGAATCCGGGACGTCGCTGACAATCTGGGCCGATGAGAATCGCGCCCAGCCGATCGGCGACTTGGCCACGTCATGGGGCGAGGAGAACGGCGTCACCGTCTCGGTGGAACAAGTCAATTTCGATGGCATGAAGGCCCAGTTCCTGCAGCAGGCCCCGCAGGGCCAGGGCCCCGACATCCTGCTCGGCGCCAACGACTGGGCCGGTGAATTCGTCGCCAGCGGTCTCATCGCGCCGATTGACCTCGGGTCCGACCAGAGCAGTTTCGCCGAGGCCTCGGTCAATGCCTTCAACCTCGACGGCCAGCACTACGGCGTGCCGATTGCCACCGAGAACATCCTGTTGTTCCGCAATACCAAGCTCGCTCCGGACGCTCCCGCCTCCCTCAACGAGATGGGTGAGACCGGCCTGC
>JAQAZZ010000163.1:0-13521 GCA_032127075.1 Micrococcales bacterium
AGTGTCGGGTGTGATGGTCCCGGGCAGCCGGACCTCATCGCGTCGCTGGGGGCTGATCCCCGGCCGGATACCTGGACGTTGCGAATCCTGAGGTGGAGGTGCCAGCAGGCATGAAGTACGTGGAGAACGTGGGCACGGACAAGCCGGTGTCGCGGATCGGCCTCGGGACGTGGCAGTTCGGTTCCCGGGAGTGGGGCTACGGCGATGCCTATTCGTCGCAGGACGCCGCGCGCATCGTGGCGCGGGCGGTTGATCTCGGGATCACCCTGTTCGACACCGCGGAGGCCTACGGCTTCGGCAAGAGCGAGCGGATCCTGGGAGCCGCACTGGCTGCGTGCGATGCCGTGGAGCAGTCCTTCATCGCGACGAAGATCTTCCCGATCCTGCCGATCGCGCCGGTGGTGGGTCAGCGGGGGAGGGCCAGCGCCAAACGGCTCGGGGTGTCGACGATCGACCTGTACCAGGTGCACCAGCCCAACCCCGTCGTGCGAGACGGCACCACGATGTCGGGGATGCGTGCGCTGCAGGACGCCGGCACCGTCGCCCACGTGGGTGTGAGCAACTACTCGCTGACGCGGTGGCAGGACGCCGAGCGGGCGCTGGGCCGGCCGGTTGTGTCCAACCAGGTGCAGTTCAGCCTCGCGCACGCGGGACCGCTGGACGACCTCGTGCCCTACGCCGCCGCCAAGGGCCGGTTCATCATCGCGTGGAGCCCGATGGCTCAGGGTCTGCTGTCCGGCCGCTACGACGCGAACCACCAGCCGTCGGGGGCTGTGCGCCGGATGAATCCGCTGTTCCTCGAGGAGAACCTCAAGCGGGCGGCTGGGTTGCTCGACGCCCTGCGCGACATCGCCGCCGCGCACGACGTCACGCCGGCGCAGGTGGCGCTGGCCTGGCTGCTCCACCAGCCGGGCGTCGTGGCGATCCCCGGCGCCTCGAGCATCGCTCAGGTCGAGAAGAACGCCGAGGCAGCCGATCTCCGCCTGAAGGACGGCGAAGTCGCCGACCTCACCGGCCAAGCACGGGACTTCGAGCCCCTCCCCGCCCTGTCCGCGGGCCGCGCCCTGATCCGACAACGGCTCCCCTTCTAGCCCCGCGGTTCGCCACAGGGACAGCCCCCGGACCTGGGAGAGGGCCCCGGGCCCGCTGCCGCTCGGTGATCAGGGCGCGGAACCGGTGGCCTGGCGCCGGCTCGCGGCCGCAGCGGGCGGCTCGTCGAGCTTGTCGACGATGAGGCCGCGCACTATCGCGCGCAGGCCACGGTCGAACATCCGGTCCCACCCGAGGTACTCCGACTCCTGCAGCGCGCGCATCAGGTTCGGGAACTCCGCCGGAGCGATCCCGCTCTCCCCGCCCGGCTCCGGCACGTCTTCGGACTGCCCCTCCTGGGCGAGGCGGTTGACGTAGGCGAGCGTTGTCCCGAACACGTACTGGCCGATGATGTCGACCGCGGCGATGGCGTCGGTAGGGCTCAGGCCCAGGTCGTAGAGGATGCCGAGCATGACTTCGACGGGGCGCAGCTGGCCCGGGGTGCGCGCGGACCGGCTCAGGGTGATGGGCACGGTGTTGGGGTGAGCGAGCAGAGCCGACCGGAGGGCATAGCCCAGCCGGACGGCCCGCTCCTCGACCTCGAGCGCGGGGTCGTCGGCCGAAAAGTCCACCTCGCCCATGACCGCGTCGAAGATCAGGTCCTCCAGCGCGGCCCGGTCGGGCACGTGGTAGTACAGCGACATCGGGCCCACCCCGAGTTCTGAAGCGAGCCGGCGCATGGACAGCGCCGCCAGCCCGTCCCGGTCCACGAGACGGACCGCCGCCTCGACGATCTGCGACCGGGTGAGGACCGGGGTGTTCGCCTTGCGCGGGCTCACCGTACCTCCTCGGCCGCAGCACCGACCAGCACGGGAAGCGGCTCGGGCAGCGCTTCCTCATCTCCGGGCATGAGCACGCTCGTCACGCCCGCGCTCCGGCTGAACATCGCGCGACGGTTGACGATCACTGCAAGCACCGCGACGAGGGCGAAGATGAGCGAGTCGTACGGCTGGGCGTCTGGCCAGATCGGGTTGTTCATCTGGAAGTGGTACATGGCCGCCACGAGGATACTCCCCTGGGCCGCGTTGAACAGCGGCGTGAGGATCCAGGAGATCGATACGACTCCTATGAAGAAGACGGGGAACGACCACTCGCTCTGCGGCGTGCCGCTCAGGAAGAAGGCGGGAAGGTGCCAGGTGGCCCACAGGATCGACAGAATCAGGTCGGCGCCGATGGGGCGGAACTTGCGCTGCAGCAGCGGCAGGGCCACGCCACGCCACCCGAACTCCTCCATCGGGCCCAGCACGACCATGAGCAGCAGCGCGGGGACAACGCCCCACCATGGGTCGAACGGGAACGACAGGGTGCTGCCCTTGATCCACGCGCCGAGGTAGAACGCCGCAGGGATCCCGAGCACCAGGTAGAGGGCCCATCCGCGCGGCATGCGCCACAGCGTCAGGCGCCGCAAGTAGCTGCGCAGGCCGCGCACGCCGTAGTGCCTGAGCACGAGGCCGATACCCGAAATCGCCGGCGCGTACACGGCGATGAGGAACAGCGGATTCGTCAGGCCGATCGGGCCGAAGATCGGTTCGAGCTGGTCGGCGAAGATCAGGGCAAAGGCGGCCACGCCCCAGGACAGCCCGAAGGCCACGAGGAAGAACGGGATCGCGGTCCTGACAGTCATCGGCCTCCGGACTGCTACTGGGGTGCTCATGGTCTTGCCTTCCTATTTGGTCTGCCTCTCGGCAGAGCATCTTTCGTACGCTGTACCAATAAAGTATCGTACGGCGTACGACAGTGCAAGCCAAAGCCTGTTGCCGTCACCACGGCGCTGATGTCGCCGTGGGCACAGGCGGGATGAGGCCCGTTTGAGCGGGAGTTGGCGCAGCTCTCGCCGACGGCGACGGCCGGCGGGTTCGTGCAGGCCACAGGTTCGGCAGGCCACAGGCGGACGGTGCCCGCCGCGCGTTGAAGGTGCTCAACGGTCTTATCGACACCTCGCCCTAGACCGCAACGGCGGCGACGACGAAGGCTGCAACGGGAAGGTCAAGGAAGGCCGCAGCGGGAAGCCGGACGCGATCGACTGATCCCGGGCAGACGAAAGGGCCGCCGCGGCGGGCAAGCGCGATGGGGCGTGGTCGTTTCGGTTGAAGGGCAGCAGGTGGCCTGGCTCGGGGCTGAGCGGGTCTGCATACTGTGAGAGTGCGCCGGCCAAACAGTCGGTTAGCGCAGGAGGTCTTGATGCTCAAACGTTCCACACCGATGGCTGCCCTGCCCACGACGGATCTGGCGCGAGCGAAGTCGTTCTACGAAGGCGTCCTGGGCTTGTCCCCCGAGGAGGGTCTGATGGCCGAGGGCCAGGGCGCGATATACGCCACCGAATCAGGGAGTTTCCTGGTCTACCTCTCGCAATTCGCCGGGACCAACCAGGCCACATCGATGGCGATGGCCGTCAGCGACTACGACTTCGACGATGTGGTGGGCATGCTGCGCGACAACGGGGTCTCATTCGACACCTTCGAGATGGAAGAGGCTATCTGGGAGGACGGCGTCGCGACGCTGGACGAGATGAGGAGCGCGTGGTTCCGTGATCCCGACGGCAACATCCTCAACGTCGCCACCTGGCCGCGGGATTGAGCCGACCTGGCACCGGCGTGGCGGCGATCGTGTCGCGCGCAACGCGACCGCACGGCAATTGCGGAACTGAATTCGGCGGAGGTTCCGGCTGGACGGCCGTCGTTCAGGTGAAGATGGCAGTGAGCCCGACCATTGCCCGGGTTCAGTACTGAAAGGTCGCCATGCGCATACTCGTCGCCTACGCCACCAAACACGGTGCCACCGAAGGGATCGCCGCCCGGATCGGAGCAGCCTTGGCTGCCGCGGGCCACGACCCCGATGTGCGCGATGCTGACGGCATCACCGATGTCAGCGGCTATGGTGCGTTCGTTCTCGGCAGCGCCTCCTACATCGGCCATTGGCGCAAGGAGGCCCTCGCGCTGGCGCGCCGCCTGGAGGCGGAGGCAGGCGAGCGGCCGATCTGGCTGTTCAGCAGCGGTCCGCTCGGGGACACTGCCGGGGCTCATCAGGGGCGGGACAAGCGGGATGAAGCCGAGCCGCAGGACCTCCCGGATCTGGTGGCGCAACTTCAACCGCGGGATCACCGGGTGTTCTTCGGCGCTCTCGACCCCGACTCGCTCAGCCTGCTGGAGAAGGCGATGCGCAAGCTTCCCGCCGGCAAGGCGCTGCTGCCCGAAGGCGACTTCCGGGACTGGGAAGACATAGACGCTTGGGCGGCCGGAATCGCAGACGAGCTCGGCAGATAGCCCCCTCGCCTGCTCACCGGGCGCGACGCGGAGCGCTTGCGGGCCCCGGCGACCGGTGTAGGGTTGCGCTCATGGCGCTGCACACCACTGAAGTCATCGAACTCGAGCGGCTCATCGTCGCACCCCTGTATGCGCGTCCGCGTGCGACGGCGGGGATGCCCAAGGACGAGATTCCCCACGACGGCATGGATCCCCGAGTGGCGTACAACATGATCCACGACGAACTGCAGCTCGATGGCAACTCCCGGCAGAACCTCGCCACGTTCGTGACCACGTACATGGACAACGAGGCCAAGATGCTGTTCGCCGAGACGTCGGACAAGAACATGATCGACAAGGACGAGTACCCGCAGACCGCGGAGATCGAGGGCCGCTGTGTGCGGATGATCTCCGGGCTGTGGAACGCGCCGGAAGGGGAGAAGGCCACCGGGACCTCAACCACCGGCTCCAGCGAAGCGGTGATGCTCGGCGGGATGGCCCTGAAGTGGCGGTGGCGCCAGCGCAGGGCGGCGGCTGGGTTGCCCACCGACCGTCCCAACCTCGTCATGGGTATCAACGTGCAGGTGGTGTGGGAGAAGTTCTGCCGCTACTGGGACGTCGAGCCCCGCTACGCCCCGGTCGAGGAAGGCCGGCTGCAGTTGAACGCCGAGGAGGCGGTCAAACTCTGCGACGAGAACACGATCGGTGTAGTGGCGATCATGGGATCGACGTACGACGGGTCCTACGAGCCGGTCCAGGAGATCGCAAAGGCTTTGGATGACCTCGCCGAATCGGGTGGGCCCGACATCCCCATCCACGTGGACGCCGCTTCCGGGGGCTTCATCGCTCCCTTCCTCGACGCCGACCTCGAATGGGACTTCCGTGTGCCTCGGGTTCGTTCCATCAACGCATCCGGCCACAAGTACGGGTTGGTGTTCCCGGGGGTGGGTTGGGTCATCTGGCGCACACCGGACGACCTCCCAGAGGACCTGGTGTTCCACGTGAACTACCTAGGCGGGGACATGCCCACCTTCGCGCTGAACTTCTCCCGTCCGGGGGCGCAGGTGATCGCGCAGTACTACAACCTCATCCGGCTGGGCCGGGAGGGCTACCGCGAGATCCAGCAGGCCTGCCGCGACACGGCGACGAGCATGTCCAGTGCCATCGCCGAGTTGGGGCCGTACGAACTGATGTCGGACGGTTCGCAGTTGCCCGTCTTCCTGTTCGGCTTGAAGTCGGATGTCACGAACTACACCGTCTACGACGTATCCGCGAAGATGCGGGAGCGGGGCTGGCAGGTGCCCGCCTACTCGCTGCCGGACAACCTGACCGATGTTTCGGGGCTGCGAGTGGTTGTGCGGAACGGGTTCTCGCGGGACATGGCGGAGTTGTTCCTGGCGGATCTGGCCGCCTCGACGGAGTTCCTCGAGAGCCTGTCGACCAAACTCCCGCACGACCCCAGCCACACCGAGTCGTTCCGGCACTGACCCGCTTCATCCCTCCCGGTGGCGCATGGGGCGCGCGCTGGGCCCTCAGCTGAGGGCGGGTGGTGGGGAACCAGATGGCGACGAGGGGCCGAGGGCGTACGGCGTCAGCAGTTGGTCGACTGGGGCGAGGTCGTCTGTGAGCACCGCGGCGTCACCCACGAATGCGCGGAGCTCATCGCCGGACAGCACCGCGAGCCGGCGGTCGCGGCGGTTCAGCGATGCAGAAAGTTGCTCCAGCGCCAGCGGGTCCTGCGAAGCGAGCACCACGGCGTTGCCGCCCCCGTTGCCGGCGAGCACATCGGGTTCCGACACCACAGCCACCGACGCGAAGACATCCGCAATGGTCGCCACCTCGGCCCGCAGCAGGGCCAACGGGGGCCGGTCGATCACGTTCAGGGCGTACAGTCCGCCAGGTGCCAGCACCCGGCTGATGTCGGCCACCGCTTCCCGGGTGGCGAGGTGCCAGGGCACGGCGACACTGCCGAAGGCGTCACCGACCACGACGTCGTATGCGCCGGCCGGTTCCCGGGAGAGTCCGAGCCGGGCATCGGTGATCTGCACCTGCACGCCATCGGGTTCGGGTGCGATCTGGTCGCGTACGAGCGAGACGACGCCGGCGTCGATTTCCAGCACGAGGCCGGTGGAACCGGGCCGGGTCGCGGCGAAGTACCGGGGCAGCGTCATGCCGCCCGCACCGAGGTGGAGCACCTTGATCGGCTCGTCCGGGGCGAACGCGGCGTCCACGCCTGCCGCCACTGCCCGGGCGTAGTCGAACTCCAGATTCCTGGGGTCGTCGGTGTCCACGTAGGAGTGGCGCAGCCGGTCCAACAGCAAGGTGCGACCGCTCGGCCGTTGCGGGTCGGCGACCACACTCGCGCAGTGGTATCTCGTCTCCACCGCGCACGGATCGGGGGCGAGCAGTGCCGAGGCGCCCGCTGCGAGTACGACCGCGGAGACCGCCGCGACCGCTGCCACCCGGCGGCGTCGCGTCAGCAGCACCGTCGCGCCGACGACCACGAGCAGTGCCCCCAGGGCGACGATGATTCGGCTGGTCGGCACGAAGGCGAACAGCACGAAACCGGTGCCGAACGTCGCCACCAACGCCCCCAGCGTCCCGATCGCCGACAGCCGGCCCACCACCGAACCGGTGCGTTCCAGGGAACGCAGTTCCAGTTTGATCACCATCGGCGTGACGGCGGACAGCAAAGCGGCGGGAACGAACAACGTCAGCATCGCCATGAGCATCACGAGGCCCACGTCCTGCCCGCGGGAGAATTCCCCCACCCCGCGCACGGCCGGCAGAACCGACCAGGTCATGATGCCGCTGGCCAGCAGCAGCGGGCCGAGTGCCCCACCGGGGTCCATGAAGTCCGCCGCCCTGCCGCCCGCCCACGTGCCGAAGGCGATCGCCGCCAGCGCCACCCCGATGACCGCCGTGGACATCTCGAGGGTCAGGCCGAGGTAGGGGGCCAGCAGGCGCAACGCGCTCAGTTCGAGGACCAGCACCGCCCCGGACGACAGAAACACCAAAGCCCCCGCCACCCCCGGCGGCATCGCGGGTTCGTCGCGTTCACCGTCGCGGGGTTCGGTCAGCATCGATGCCCACCCTACTGTCGGCGACTACCACCGCCATGCCGTCACCGGCCACCGCCTGCACCCCCGCCATTCTCGGATGGCCTACCGGAGTCCGGGGGCACCGATGTGGCAGGGTCAGCCCCGTGAGGGGTCGCGAGGGTCTTGTCCGGGTGGCAGACGGCCGGTGGGTGCAGTACGCCGAGCGGGGCCAGGTTGATGCACCGGTCGTGGTGTATTGCCACGGAACTCCCGGCAGCCGCAGGGAGATCGAATGGGCCGCGCCCGCGATCGCCGGCAGCGGTGTCCCAATGCGGCTGATCGCGCTGAACCGCCCCGGCTACGGGCGGTCCTCGTGGGTTCCGTTGGAAGGATTCCTGCCGTGGGCGCAGGATGTGGCCCGTCTCGCCGACCACCTCGAACTCGAGCGGTTCGCGGTACTCGGCGCGTCAGGGGGTTCACCGTTCGCGCTGGCCATCGCCCAGGAACTGGGTCCGCGAGTCCGGCGGGTGGGCATTGTCGGGGGTCTGGGGCCACCGGGCCTGCCGGGCATGCAGCGATCGGCGGCTCTTTCGGCGGAATGGCGCAACCCCGCCGCGAGGAAGGCCAAGTATCGGCTCTTGGCGACGGGCTACCGTTTCGGGCTCGCCTCATGGCTGGAGGGTCGGCTGCTGGCTGCGCTCGGTGATGCCGACCGGCGTGCGATCAGTGGGCCAGCCGCGCGCAGCACGCTGCACGAAGTGGTGCGAGAAGCGTTCGGCCACGGCGGCGCAGCGGCCGCCGATGAGGCAGGACTCTTCCTCGGCCAGTGGGACGTCGACCTCGACCGAGTCACCCAACCGGTTCATGTGTGGCACGGTGGTCAGGACACCCGCATCCCCGCCGAAGTCGGCCGGGAGTTGGCGGAGATCCTGCCAGACGCGTCGTACACACTCTGGCCGGAGCACGGGCATTTCAGTTGGGCGGGCAGCGGTCGGATTGCCGATGTGGCGGCGTTCCTCACTGCCGCGGACGAGTGAACCCGCGGATGCTGGTGCCGCGCTCCGGGCGCAGCCGACCTACCGTGCCAGGGCGGGCAACCCACCTCGGTGACTACTGTGGTCGTAGGCCGACAGCGGTGCGGAGTTCGTATGCCTCAGACTCTGATTGCCGCCTTCATGCTCCTCATGGGTGGCGGTATTGCGCTTGTGTGGACGCGTGACATCCTCGTGAGCGCTGAGTTCGACCGCAGCGACGGACTCGCCCGTGCCCGCACCCCCGAGGGAACCCTGCTGCTCCCGCACTGGATCGCCGAGTACGCCACGGCTGCCGCGTTGATCATCGGTGCCGTCGCCCTTATCGCCGACGCGGGCTGGGGGGTGCCACTGGCCGCGGCCGCGCTCGGCGCGACCTGCTACACCTCGGCCAACAGCCTCGGCTGGGCGCTCGCGGACCGGAGCCGCCTGGCCTATGCAGTCCCCATGACCATCGGGCTCGTCGGCGGGCTTGCCTGCCTCACCGCACTGGTGCTGCTGAGTTGAGGGTCGGTCGGGGGCATTCCCGGCATCTCCCGCTGTCGTCGTCTCCACACGTCGCTGCGCACAAGCCCGGGGCCCCGGTCCGGGACCGGAGCTGACGACCAGCGACGCTGCGGGTCGTAGCCTTTCCGGATGGACCAGATGCAGCGCGGCGGCGACCGCGTGGCGCTGCACCGGTACGGGTCGAGCGGCCCGATGGTGCTGCTGCTGCCGGCGATGGGCGTCGACGCGTCCTACTACGCGCCGTTCGCGGAAGCGCTCGCGGTCGAGGGCACACGATGCGCGGTGATGGACTGGCGCGGCCATGGCGACAGCACCCCACCCGTGTCGCGGGCCTCCCGCTACGGCTACCGGGAGCTCGTCAGTGACGTGGACGTTGCGGTGCAGCACCTCGGAGGCGGGGTAACAGTCGTCGGGCACTCTCTCGGTGGGCAGGTGGGTCTCCTGGCCGCCTCGGGAACGGGGGGAATCGCCAAGGTCGTCCTGATCGCCTCGGGCCTGCCCCACTTCAGCGGCTACCGCGGTGTCACCAGGTTCGCCCTGCTGCCCTACAGCCAGGCGATCGGTGCCGTGTCGCGAGTGCTGGGCGTGTGGCCGGGCTGGACATTCGGCGGCAGGCAGTCGGCGGGGGTCATGCGCGACTGGGCCTACACCGCCCGCCACGGTCGATTGCCCGGCATGGGCGGCGCAGAGCGCGCGCAAGCTATGGCATCGCTGGCGATTCCCGTGCTTGCGGTGCACATCGAGGGCGACACCATGACGCCGAAGGCGACGACGCAGCGACTGCTGCGGTCGGTGCCGAAGGCCTCGATCATGCACATCGACTACACCGAGACCACCGCCGGCGGTCCGATCGACCACATCAAGTGGGTGAGGCGCCCGCGGGCGCTGGCCCGCCAGATCGCGACCTTCGCGGCGAGCGGCTGAGCAGTCGCGGGGTCCGGGCGCTGCGGAGCGTCGGATGCGCGCCCTGCGCACCGTTTCACCAGATGCGGACGCGGCCCTCGGGCTCCCGCCACATCCCGTCCCCGCGCTGCACGTCGAACGCCGCCACGAAGTCGTCGCTGTTCACCAGAACGCCGTGCACGCGGAACTGCGGCGGGGAGTGCGGATCCGTCGCTACACGGCGGGCGGCCTCCTCGGGACGCGTCTTGGCCCGCCACACCTGCGCGTAGCCGGCGAAGAACCGCTGGGCACCGGTGAGGCCGTCGATGACGGGGGGCTCTGCTCCGTCCAGGGACTTGATGTAGGCCCGATACGCGACAGCCAGCCCGGACAGGTCCGCGATGTTCTCGCCCAGGGTGAGTTCCCCGTTCACCGCATGCCCTTCGACGGGCTCGTACTGCCGGTACTGGTCCACCAAGGCTTCGGTGCGCTCGGAGAATGCCGCGTGGTCGGCGTCGGTCCACCAGTTGCGCAGATTCCCGTCGCCGTCGTACTGGGAGCCCTTGTCGTCGAAGCCGTGGCTTATCTCATGGCCGATCACCGCCCCGATGGCGCCGTAGTTGACCGCGTCGTCGGCAGCCATGGCGAAGAACGGCGGCTGCAGGATCGCCGCCGGGAACACGATCTCGTTCATCTCCGGGTTGTAGTAGGCGTTGACCATCTGCGGGGGCATGAACCATTCCTCCCGGTCGATGGGACCGCCGAGCTTGCCGATCTCGCGGTCGTGTTCGAACCGGGCCGCCCGCTTCAGGTTGCCGACGAGGTTGCCGGGCTGGATCGTGAGCCGCGAGTAGTCCCGCCACACATCGGGGTAGCCGATCTTGGTGCGGAAGGTGGCGAGTTTGGCGTGGGCCTCGGCTTTGGTGTCGTCGGACATCCACTCCAGCGAATCGATGGAGTCGGCGTAGGCGGCCATGAGGTTTCCGACCAGTTCCAGCATCCGCGCCTTGTTCTCCGGCGGGAAATGGCGCTTGACGTATTCCTGTCCCAGAGCCTCGCCGAGTACCGCTTGCACCAGGTCCACCCCCCGCTTCCACCGGGGCCGCTGCTGCGGCGCCCCCGTGAGGGTGGTCCCGTAGAAGGCGAAGTTCGCCTTGTCCAGGTCCTCGGGCAGGTAGGGGGCGTAGCTGCTGACCACATGGAACCGCACATAGTCGCGCCAGGTATCGAGGTCCACGGCGGTCATGAGTCCGCCCAAGGCCGTGAGGTAGTCGGGCTGCCCCACGTTGATCGATTCCAGGGGCGGCACTTCGGCGGCGGCCAGGAATCCGGCGAGGTCCAGACCCGTCGCCCGGGCGTCCACGTCGGCCACCTGCAGCAGGTTGTACGTGGCCTGCGGGTCGCGGTTGCGGACCTTGTCCCAATGAACCTCCGCGATGCGCTTCTCCAGATCCACGATGCGGCCAGCCGCATCCGCTGCGGCGTGCTCATCGCCCAGACCGGCCAGCGCCCAGATGCGGGCGATGTGTTCCTGATAGGCCGCCAGGAGGTCGGCGAACTTGTCGTCCAGGTAGTAGTCGCGGTCGGGCAGACCCAGGCCGGATTGGCGGACGTCGAGCAGGTAGCGGGTGGAGTCCCGGTTGTCCTGATGAACAAAGATTCCGAGAGGGGCGCCCAAGCCGTCGCGGTCGAATGAGCCGAACAATCCCGGGAGATCCGCGGCCGAATCGACCGCGTCTATGCGTTCCAGCAGTGGCTCGAGCGGCGCCAGGCCACGCTCTGCGATGGCGTCGGTGTCCATGAAGTCGGCGAACAGCGCCGCCACCTTGCCGGAAGGTGTTTCGACAGGGGGTTTGCTGTCGGAAAGCTCGGTGATGATGTCGCGAAGCTGTTCCAGCGACTGGTCCCGCAGCTTCGTGAACGACGCGTACTCGGCCTTGTCGGCGGGGATGTCGAACTCATCCAGCCAGCGGCCGTGCCAGGAGCGGTAGAAGTCGTCCTGCGGACGTACCGACTCGTCCCGCTCGGACAGATCGATTCCGGAAACCTTCGAAGCAGCCATGGGCACACCCTAGGTGAACAGTCGCGGCACAGGCGTCACGAAGTCCAGCCGGCCGACGGTCCCGGCTTCCCGGGTTGACCGCGCCGAGGTGCTGGCGCTACCGTATTTCTACAAGCGACGAAATAGTGGGAGGTCGCCATGGCAGGTATTCCGCCAGCAGCTCCGCAGGAGACGGCCGGCTCTCTTACCGCCCGTCAGCGCCGCCTCATCTTGGTGACGGTCGCACTGTCGCTGATGATGGTCGTCTCGGCGGTCAGTGGCCTGAACGTCGCTCTGCCGGACCTTGCCCGCGACACCGGCGCCACCCAGAGCGAACTGCAGTGGATCGTCGACGCCTACACCGTGGTGTTCGCGGGGCTGCTGTTGTTCGCCGGGGCGCTGGGAGACCGTTTCGGTCGGCGCCGGCTGCTCTTGTTCGGCTTGGTGGTCTTCGGGACGGCCGCCGCGATGGGGATGATCGTCGAGGAACCGACCGCACTGATCTGGGTCCGCGCGGCGATGGGGGTGGGCGCCGCGGCGGTGATGCCCACCACGTTGGCCATCATCAGCACGGCGTTCCCGCCAGCGGAGCGCGGCAAGGCCGTGGGCCTGTGGGTCGGGATTGCCGGCGGCGGCGCCGTCATCGGCCTGTTCGCATCGGGCCTGCTGCTGGAGTGGTTCCCGTGGAACTCCTTCTTCGGGCTCAACGTCGCCCTGGCGCTGATGGCGTTCCTGCTCGCCCTGCGAGTTGTGCCGCAGTCGGTGGACGAGCATCCGCCCAGCCTGGATCCCGCCAGCGCCGTGCTGTCGCTTGTGGCGGTGTCGGGGATTGTCTACGGGATCATCGAGGGTCCCGTGCGCGGCTGGACCGACACCCAGACCGTCGTCGCTCTGGCGGTGGGACTGGCCGCGCTGGCGGGGTTCGTGCTGCGCCAACTTCGGCTGGAGCACCCGCTGCTCGACCCGAGGCTGTTCACCCGTAGAGGCTTCAGCACCGGGACGTTGTCGGTCACGGTGCAGTTCTTCTCCGCGTTCGGGTTCTTCTTCATCCTCATGCAGTACCTGCAGTTCGTGGTGGGCAGATCCCCGCTGGGCGCCGCGGCGGCCCTCCTGCCGCTTCCGCTGGTGATGATCCCCCTCGCGCGGCGCTCGCCGGGAATCGCCGCGCACTTCGGATTCAACCGGATAGGGGCCCTCGGCCTCACGCTCATAGCGGTCGGGTTGCTCACCATCTCCACACTCGAGCCCGACCTCAACATCTGGGTGCTGACCGGTGGGTTGGTGCTGTTCGGCATGGGAATGGCCCTGGCGGGCGCGCCCGGCACGGCCGCGATCATTTCGTCGCTCCCACGCGCCAAGCAGGGGGTGGCTTCATCGGTGAACGACCTGTCCCGGGAGTTCGGCAGTGCCATGGGGATCGCGGTGCTCGGAAGTGTCCTGAACAACGCCTACCGGGCGGGCGCCGATGTCGCGACCCTGGGCTTGCCGGAGCAGATCCGCGAGGCCGCTCGCAGCAGCATCGCGTTCATCGACCGAGTCCCGGTGGAGTCGGTGGGATCTCGGGCGGAGGCGGTCATCGACGCGTCGAAGGCGGCGTTCCTCGACGGCGTCGCCGACTCGCTGCGCTTGGCCTGCATCGTGCTTGTCGCCAGTGCGCTGGTAGTGGCGATCTTCGGGCCGCGCCGCGA
>JAQAZZ010000164.1:0-3947 GCA_032127075.1 Micrococcales bacterium
CCCACCTGCGCCGCCGACTCATCCGCCGGTTGCTGCGCTCGGATCAGCACGACACCGAGAGCAACGCATACAACGGTCACCAGGACGACGGCCGCCGCGGGCCCAGCTCTGCGCATGTCATGAAGGGTAAGCCCGCCGACCGCCCGCCTCGAACGGTCCGCCCCCCGCCGCGCCGACCCGCCCGATGGAATGGTCCGGCGGTGAGGCCGCTACCACCTTGCGACGCTGTCGCCGTAGAATCTGACACTGGGGTCAAGTCCAGGCACCGGCACCGGCGGCCGCCGCGAAAACGGAATCGAGGAGTGGAACGTGTCGAGCGAAGCATTCATATACGAGGCAATCCGGACGCCGCGGGGTCGCGGCAAAGCCAACGGCTCGCTGCACGGCGTCAAACCGGTCAGCCTGGTCACCGGATTGCTGCACGAGTTGAAGGCCCGGCACACGCAGCTGGACCCGGCCCTGATCGACGACATCATCCTCGGCTGCGTCACCCCGATCGGCGACCAGGGTGCCGACATCGCAAAGACTGCGGCACTCGCCGCAGGGCTGCCCGACACCGTGGCCGGTACCCAGATCAACCGTTTCTGCGCCTCCGCGCTGGAGGCGGTCAACATGGCGGCGCAGAAGGTCCGCGCCGGTTGGGACCAACTGATCGTCGCCGGCGGCGTGGAATCGATGAGCCGCGTTCCGATGGGTGCCGACGGCGGCCCGTGGGCGATGGACCCGGAAACCGCCTACGACACCTACTTCGTCCCCCAGGGCGTCAGCGCCGACCTCATCGCCACCACCGAGGGCTTCAGCCGCGAAGACGTCGACACCTATGCCGTGCAGTCGCAGCAGAAGGCCGCGGCGGCGTGGAGCGCGGGCTACTTCGCCAAGTCGGTGGTCCCGGTCAAGGACATCAACGGTGTCACCATCCTCGACCACGACGAGCACATGCGCCCCAGCACGACGATGGCCGATCTGGCCAAACTGCGCCCCTCGTTCGCCGGCATCGGGGAGATGGGCGGTTTCGACGCCGTCGCGCTGCAGAAGTTCCACTGGGTCGAACAGATCGACCACGTCCATACCCCGGGCAACTCCTCCGGCATCGTCGACGGTGCGTCGCTCGTGCTCGTCGGCAGCGAGGAGGCGGGTCGCCAGGCCGGACTGACCCCGCGGGCGCGGGTTGTTGCCACCGCCGTCAGCGGTGCCGACCCCACGATCATGCTCACCGGACCGACACCCGCCACGGAGAAAGCCCTGCGGCTCGCGGGCCTGACCAAGGACGACATCGACGTCTGGGAGCTGAACGAGGCCTTCGCCGCCGTGGTGCTGAAGTGGATGAAGGACTTCGGCCTGGAGCGCGACCAAGTCAACGTCAACGGCGGTGCGATCGCCATGGGCCACCCGCTGGGCGCGACCGGCGCGATGATCCTGGGAACCGTGGTGGACGAGTTGGAGCGCTCGGGTGGCCGGTACGGGCTGGTGACGCTGTGCATCGGCGGCGGCATGGGCCTGGCGACCATCATCGAGCGGGTCTGACCCGGCGGCAACGAGAGGAACGGAACACACCCCATGAGCACGAACATGATCCGCTGGGAACACGACGCCGATGGCATCGTCACCCTCACCATGGACGACCCGAACCAGGGCGCCAACACGATGAACCAGACGTTCCAGGCTTCGCTGCGCGAGACCGCCGACCGGCTGGAGGCGGAGAAGGACAGCATCGCCGGCGTCATCATCACCAGCGGCAAGAAGACCTTCTTCGCCGGCGGCGACCTGCGGCTGCTGCAGAAGGCGACCAAGGGCGACGCGGCGGAGCTGGCGGCGCAGACCTGGGGGATGAAGGCCGACCTGCGCCGCATCGAGACCCTCGGCAAGCCAGTCGTGGCCTGCATCAACGGCGCGGCCCTGGGCGGTGGCCTGGAGATCGCTTTGGCCTGCCACCGTCGCGTGGCGCTGGACGTGAAGGGTTCCGAGATCGGCCTGCCCGAGGTGACTCTGGGCCTGCTGCCCGGCGGTGGCGGTGTCGCCCGCACGGTGCGGATGTTCGGGCTGCAGAAGGCGCTCATGGAAATCCTGCTGCAGGGACAGCGGCGCAAGCCCGCTGCGGCGCTGGAAGTCGGCCTGGTCGACGATCTCGCGCAGACGCCCGACGAGATGTTCGCCGCCGCCCGTGAGTACATCAAGGCCAACCCCGAATCGGCCCAGCCGTGGGACGTCAAGGGCTACAAGATCCCCGGCGGCACCCCCAGCAACCCGAAGCTCGCCCAGATGCTGCCCGCATTCCCCGCCAACCTGCGCAAACAGGTCAAGGGCGCACCGATGCCGGCGCCGCACCACATCATGGCCGCCGCGGTGGAGGGCGCCCAGGTGGACTTCGACAACGCCTCGAAGATCGAGACGCGCTACTTCGTGGACCTCGCCACCGGCCAGGTGTCCACCAACATGATCCAGGCGTTCTTCTTCGACCTGCAGCACATCACCAAGGGCGGCAGCCGGCCGGAAGGCTTCGACACCTACCGGGCCAAGAAGGCAGTGGTTCTCGGCGCAGGAATGATGGGCGCCGGCATTGCCTACGTCTGTGCCCGCAGCGGCATGGAGGTTGTGCTCAAGGACGTCACCCAGGAGTCGGCGGACAAGGGCAAGTCGTACAGCCGCTCGATCCTGGACAAGGCCGTCAGCCGCGGCAAGATGACCGAAGTTCAGCGTGACGAGGTGCTCGACCGGATCACCGCCACCGACAATATGCAGGACGCCAAGGGTGCCGATCTGCTGATCGAAGCGGTGTTCGAGGATCCCGAGCTCAAGGCAAAGGTGTACGCCGAGGTGGAGCCGCTGCTGGCAGAGGACGCCCTGCTCGGCTCCAACACCTCCACACTGCCCGTGACGGGGCTGGCCGAGGGCGTGACCCGGCCCCAGGACTTCATCGGGCTGCACTTCTTCTCGCCGGTGGACAAGATGCCGCTGCTGGAGATCGTGGCGGGGGAGAAGACCTCCGACGCCGCCATCGCGCGTGCAGTCGATGTCGCGATGCAGATCAAGAAGACCCCGATCGTGGTCAACGACAGCCGCGGGTTCTTCACCAGCCGCGTGATCGGAACGTTCATGGGCGAGGCCGCCGCCATGCTCGGCGAGGGTGTTGCGGCGCCGTCGATCGAGCAGGCCGCCCTGCAGGCCGGCTACCCGACCGGGCCGCTGGCGCTGTTCGACGAGGTGGCCCTCACCCTGGCCCGCCGTATCCGTGAAGCCTCGCGCGAGGCCGCCGCGGCGGAAGGTCGAGACTTCGAGGATCACCCGTCCTACCCGGTCATCGACAAGATGGTGCTGGAATTCGAACGCGGCGGCCGCGCCACCGGTGGCGGGTTCTACGAGTACCACGAGGGCAAGCGCATCGGGCTGTGGCCGCAGTTGAAGCAGCACTTCGGCGGCCATGACAAGCCGCACATTCCTTTCACCGACATCCAGGAGCGGATGCTGTTCGCTGAGGCTCTCGAAACGGTGAAGTGCTTCGACGAGGGTGTGCTGCGCAGCGTTCCCGACGCGAACATCGGATCGATCTTCGGCATCGGATTCCCGCCCTGGACCGGCGGCGTGCTGCAGTACATCAACGGCTTCCCCGGTGGGGTCGGCGGCTTCGTGGCGCGGGCCAGCTATCTTGCAGCGGAGTACGGCGAGCGCTTCACTCCGCCGCAGTCTCTGATCGAGATGGCCGCGGAGGGCCGGCACTTCGCCTGACCCCGGCGGGGCGGCATCCGTCCGCTCTGCGCGTTCAGGGCAACGAACCTTGCCCTGCACGCGCAACTCCGGGACGAGAGCTGCCTTGCCGGAGTCCACAGGTTTCCAGCAGCCGTTGGGCCCCGTACGCGGCAACTCGGCGCTTCACGGGAATGAGGGACCCCCCGCACACCCGCCAGAGCCCACCTACCCTTGCTGCCTTCCGGCCCTGGGGGGGTTCGGTG
>JAQAZZ010000165.1:0-6050 GCA_032127075.1 Micrococcales bacterium
GGCCGCCGCGCACGGTGACCGTGTTGCGCTTGTTGGCAATCTGCCCACGTAGACCCGGGCCGACCTCCTCGACCCCGACGTCATGACGCCGAAGGCCCGCTATCGAGCCCTCGCCGCAGCGCTGACCCCCACCAAGAGCGACGACAACATCCGCATCGAAGGCCGGGAACGGTTGCGGACCGCCATTCCGGGAATCGTGGCGGAGGGCGTCAACAACGCCCTGCAAGTCCACCTGCGGGTGGATCCGCAGCATTTCGCCCGCACCCTCGACGCGGCCCATCTGGTCAGCGCACCGGTTCTGGCGCTGGCGGCCAACTCTCCGTTCTTCCTCGGGCGCCGGCTGTGGGACGACACCCGGGTGCCGCTGTTCACGCAGGCGATCTGCGGCGCCGCGGCGCCGCCGCGATCGCGGCGGGTGTTCCTGGCCAGCGGCTGGACCGTCACCGGCGCGGCCGATGCCTTCGCCGAGGACGTCCGCCGCTTCCCGGCGATCCTGCCGGTCCTCTTCGACGACGACCCGCAGACCCACCCGCCCGCCCTGCATGAACTGCGACTGCACGCCGGCAGCATCTGGCGCTGGAACCGGCCGGTGTACGACCCGTCGGGCGGTGGGCATGTGCGCATCGAGTTCCGGGCGCTGCCCACCGGCCCGACCGTCGCGGACATGGTCGCCAACGCCGCGCTCATCGTCGGAGCAGCGCTGGCGATGGCACAGCGCGACCTCACCGCCGCCCTGCCGTTCCCGGCTGTGGTCGCCAACCTGGACGCCGCGGCCCGCGACGGCCTCGAGGCTCACCTCACGTGGCCGGGGCCGGATGGCGGGCCGCCGGTCGAGCGCGGGGTCCGTGACATCCTGGCCGATCTCATCCCCGCCGCCCGCGCGGCGCTGCTCGCTGCGGGCGTCGAAACCGCCGATGCGGACGCGGCGCTGGCTCCGGTGGCGGGACGGCTGTCCCGCGGCGTCAGCGGTGCGCTCTGGCAGTCCGACGTCGCAGGGGAGTTGGAGGCCGTCGGCGGTCGCGCGGCGGCACTGGCGGGCATGATGCAGCGGATGCTGGCATTCGGCCACGACGGCCCGCCGCTGTCGGAATGGGACGTGCCGTGACCGCCCCCGGGGATACCGCCCCGGCCGCAGGCGAGCGGGGCCGGCCGATGGACCTCTGCCCACAAGGCGGGACCGTGGGGCAGAATCACCCGCTGCGGGTCAGGCGGCCGAGTTGCCGTGCCCATAACGTGGAGGTACCGGCGCCGCCGTCGGACTACTCGCTCTGAGGCGTTGGTCACGCGGGGGTTGATGACCGGGACCCGGGCGATGCGCGGCCGGGCGAGACGATGGAGGTCTGACATGGAAGCACCCAACTACGTCCTATACGTGGCCTCGTACGGCGACGACGCCTCAGCGAGCGAGGACTACGAAGCCATCAAGGAGTTGGGCGACACCGCCGTCGTGGTGGCCGCCGTGCTCAACCGGGACGCTGACGGGAAGGTCACGGCCAAGGAGCACGGTGCTGGCCCCGTCGGCGGCGGCGCCGTCGTGGGCGGTGGGCTCGGACTGGTCGTCGGGTTGTTCGCGCCGCCGCTGCTGGCGGCCACCGCGATCGGCGCCGGAATCGGCGCAGGTGTGGGCAAGATCATGAAGCGTCACGACGAGAAGGAGATGGGCCTCGACGCCGAAGAGTGGCTTCCCGTCAACTCCTCGGCGATTGTGGCCGTCATCGACGACCTGTACCTGGACCGGGTCGACAACGCCGTGGCCAAGGCCGTGAAGAAGATCAACAAGGCCATCGACAAGGGCGACTACGACGCCGTGGTCAAGGCCGTGAACGAGGGCGGCGAGGACATCGCCAAGGCGGTCGACTCCTGATCGGGGCACGCCACCCGGATAGGCCCGACCCCTTCTGGGCACGGGCCTATCCGGCGTGCCGCCTGCGGGCTACTTGGCGCTGAGCAGCCGGGTGATCTCGGTGGTGGTGGGCACGCGGCCGGAGACCACGACCTGCTCGTCGACGACCAGGCCGGGGGTGCGCATGATGCCGTAGCCGGCGATCTCGGCGGCGTCGGTCACCTTCGCCACGGTCGCCTCCAACTCCAGCCGGGCGAGGGCCTCCCTGGTGCGGTCTTCCAGGCGCCGGCAGTTGCCGCAGCCGGGTCCGAGAACCTTGATGAGCATCAGCGTCTCCTTCCATGGGACGGGGTCGGGGCCAGGCGGGTGGGGCCCGGGGTTGTACGGGTGCGGTGCCCGCCGCTGTCGATCGTGACCGGCGGGGTCATGCCGGCACCCCGGACCCGAGGATGAGGTTGAACAGGTAGCCCACGGCGATGATGCCGGCGGCGACCACGGCGGCGAAGGTCACCAGGAGCCGGGGTTGGAGGACCCGGCGCAGCAGGATCATCTCCGGCAGCGACAGCGCCACCACGCTCATCATGAAAGCCAGCACCGTGCCGATGGGCAGGCCCTTGGCGTACAGCACCTCGACCAGCGGCATGATCCCGGCGGCGTTGGAGTACAGCGGCACGCCGAGGGCCACGGCGACGACCACGCCGAGCGGGTTGTCCGAGTTGGCGTATGTGGCGAAGAAGTCGGTGGGGACCCAGCCGTGGATGACCGCGCCCAGCCCGATGCCGACCAGCAGGTAGGGCCAGATCTTGCGCCAGATGGTGCCGACTTCCTCGATGCCCATCTGCACGCGCTGGTCGAGCGTCAGCCCGGCCGAGGGGTCGACCGGCTCGCCCTTGAGCGTGGTCTGGAAGACGAACGGCTCTACCCACCGTTCGGCGTGCAGTCGTCCCAGCACCCAGCCGGCCACGACCGCGATCGACACCCCCGCCACCACGTACAGCACGGCGATCTGCCAGCCGAACAGGCTGAACAGCAGCCCGATGGCGATCTCGTTGGCCAGCGGCGAGGCGATCAGGAAACTCAGGGTCACCCCGATCGGCACCCCGGCGGACACGAACCCGATGAAGGCCGGGACCGCGCTGCACGAGCAGAACGGGGTCACCACCCCCAGGCCTGCCGCCATCACATTGCCGGCGCCCTCGCGTTTGCCGCCGAGCAGCCTGCGGGTGCGCTCCACGCTCATGAACGACCGCAGCACGGTCACCACGAAGATGATCCCGGTCAGCAGCAGCCCGATCTTTGCGGTGTCGTAGCAGAAGAACAGCAGCGTCTGGGTCAACCGGTCATCGGGGGCCATACCCAGCAGCCCGGTGAACACCCAGGTCCACAGCCGCTCGTTCAGCCAGTACGCCGACACCCACACCGCTGCCGCGGACGCCAGGAACCCGGCCAGCCGGCCCCGGCTGGCGGGCACCTGGTCGAGCAGGCTCACGGCGCACCTCCGGCCAGCAGGTCGGCGGTGGGCAGCGCCCGCCGCAGCCGGTCGTGGGCATCGGCGGCCAGCGTGTAATCCACCCAGCGGCCCCGCTTCGCGGAGGTCACCAGCCCGGCCTCGCGCAGCACCTTCAGGTGGTAGGACAACACGTTGGCCGCGACTCCGGCCACCGGCTGCAGGTCGCACACGCAGCGGGTCCCGTTGGCGTGCAGTTCCGCCAGGAGCCGCCACCGCACCGGGTCGGCGGCGGCGGACATCAGGGCCATCGACTTGACGGTCCACTCGGGAGATGCTTCGAATACCATCGATTCGACCACAATCGAAGTATACCGCCGGGGTTGATCCGATCACGTGCCGTAGCGCAAGAGGGGCTTGCCGCAGTCGCGCCGCAAGACATCTGGCGGCGCCTCCGGCTGTGGTGGCGATGACCGTTGTGCACGCAGCCGCCGAATGCCCGCAGCCACTCCCCGCCCGCCGTGTCGATGCTGCTGCGCTGAACTCGGGGAGAACGCCACGACTTGCCGAAGCGGCGCGTCCCCATCCCCCTCACGGTCTGATCGGAGTGGGTGGGACACGCCCGAACCTCGCGCGGCCCCCGGCGGAAGTCGGATAGTCTGCGGCATCCGCTGAAGGGATGCCCCATGAGACTTCGTTTCGCTTTGCTCGGCGCCGCCGGGTTGTCCGCCGTGCTGGTGACCGGCTCGCTGGCCAACGCCGCGGTGCCCATCGACACCGGCGCATTGCGGGACGCCGTGACCGTCGACGGGGTTCGTGCGCATCAGCAGGTGCTGCAGGACATAGCCGACGCGAACGGCGGCACCCGCATGGCTTCATCAGCCGGCTATGCAGCGTCCGCGGACTATGTCGCCAGCCAGATGTCCGCAGCGGGCTATGACGTGACCATCCAGGAGTTCGACTTCCCCTACTTCCAGGAGAATTCCCCCGCCGTCTTGGAGCAGGTGGCACCCAACCCCACGGACTACCCGAACCTCGACCCTGCGGGTTTCGCCACCATGGAGTACTCGGGCGCCGGCGACGTGACCGCAGTCGCCGAAGGCGTCGACCTGCTCCTGCCGCCCGGTGCCGAGGCCAACACCTCAACCAGTGGCTGTGAGTCGTCGGACTTCGCCGGATTCACCGCCGGGAACATAGCGATCATCCAGCGCGGCACTTGCACCTTCGAGCTCAAGGCGCAGAACGCCGAAGCGGCTGGCGCGGTCGGGGCCGTCGTGTTCAACGAGGGTCAGGAGGGCCGGACGGCAACCGTGTTCGGCACGCTGGGCCAGCCGGGGGTGGGTATCCCGGTGGTGGGTGCTGCCTTCGCCGTAGGCCAGGAACTGGCCGCCGGAGATGTCACCGTCCGACTGAAGGTGGACGCAACCTCGGAGGTCCGCTCTACCAGCAACGTCTTGGCCGAGACCCCCGGCGGGCGCGACGACCGCGTGGTCGTGGCGGGCGCCCACCTGGACTCGGTGCCGGAAGGTCCCGGGATTCAGGACAACGGCAGCGGATCGGCGGCGATTCTCGAGATCGCACGGCAGATGGCCGAACTCGGCATCGAGCCGCGCAACAAGGTGCGCTTCGCCTGGTGGAGCGCCGAGGAGGCGGGGCTGCTCGGTTCGGCCCACTACGTGAGCACGCTGGGCAAAAGGGACTTGAAGAACATCGCAGTCAACCTCAACTTCGACATGATCGGGTCGCCCAACTTCGTGCGCTTCGTGTACGACGGCGACGGATCCGACACCGCCCTGGACGGGCCCAACGGGTCGGCGGTTGTCGAGGATGTGTTCCTGGACTACTTCGCCGAGCAGGGACTGCCGGTGGAAGCCACCGCATTCGACGGGCGCTCCGACTACGGGCCGTTCATCGAGGCGGGCATTCCCGCCGGCGGACTGTTCACCGGCGCGGAGGAGATCAAGACCCCCGAGCAGGCAGCGGTCTACGGTGGAACCGCCGGTGAGCAGCTGGACCCCTGCTACCACCTCGCCTGCGACACTTTCGACAACATCAGCCTCGAGGCGCTGGACCAGATGTCCGACGCGGCTGCCCATGCCGTTCTGACCTTCGCCCAGACCACCTCCGCGGTCAATGGCACCGACAAGGGTTCGGCAAAGGGGCAGCAGAGTGACATGGAGTATCTGGGCTCGCACGTGCGGCGCTAGGGGAACGCACGCGGGCTCTGTGCGCTCCGCCGCGCTGCGGCCTCCCGAGAGACCGGACTCGACGACACGGCGTTGCTCGGCGCCGACGAGAAGCCGGGTGGGTTCTACGCCGACCCCGAGTCTGCTCGGCATTCCCGCAGCGACAGCAGAGTCCCGGGCGGCTGAGAACCGACCGTGCCGCGCCACCCGTCACGGCTAGGGTGGTGGGAGTCGGCGAACGGTTGGAGTGCAATCGACTCTCGTGCGGTTCGCAATGCCTGGGCGAGCCAACTAGGGCGAGGATGGTGCCATGGGTGAGGTTGCGGACAGCGCAACGGGCGAACGAGCCGAGGATGCGGCCAAGCCCAAGGTCCTCGCCACCGATTGGGTCGGGCTGGTGTCGGTCCTGCTGCTGTCGGCGATGGCGATCATCACCGCATGGAACGGCTTCCAGGCCAGCAAATGGGGCGGCGCCATGTCGATCTCGTTCACCCAGGCCGGAGCCGCTCGCTTGGAGGCCGCCTCGCTGGCCGCCGAGGCGGATCGGCGTCTGGTGATGCACGCGGGAGTGTTC
>JAQAZZ010000166.1:0-3850 GCA_032127075.1 Micrococcales bacterium
GTTCTCGAACCACCACCGCCTAGACCCAACGCGCATGGGCTGAGTCTTACATGGTCAAGGTGCCGCGGGTCGTGTTGGCGACGGTATGGACGCCGCGACTTGTGGAGCTGGCGGGAATCGAACCCGCGACCCCCTGCTTGCAAAGCACGATCAGTGGGGTGAGGGCCAAGGGGCGAAACCCCGCGATCGCACCTCTGGCAGGGATTTCGGTGACCGCGATGACCGGTGAGTGACCGCCATCCCCAACCCAAAAGGGCAGGTAGTGGGCACGGATTCGAACGACTCGGCGGCTGTTCCCGGCAAGGAGTGCCAAGGACTGCGTCACGCTGTCTCGTCCCAGATGCGGCCGGACGGATCGAAGCCGAGCCAGGCGCCGGTCGTGCTCAAGGTGCGCCGGATGTGCCGATACCGGTACGGGCCGTGCTTCGATGCCGCACTGCGTTCCAGCGTGCGATGTCGGACACGTGCGGCTCTCGTCGCGTCCTCGACTGAGCGTATGGCAGGCATCCGACGCTCGTCCACGTTCATTGACCCGTCAGCGACGCCCGGTCGTACACCCGAGCAACCACAAGGCACATGGAGCCCTGGCCCGAGCGATGGCGTGTAGACGAATGGTCACCGAATATGCTCCCGGAGTGTGTTCGGGACACTGGAACCATGAAATGGCGCAGTCCTTTCAGTGCGCGGACGCTCCGCGAGGACGGGGTCGCCGGATTGGTGCCGGGGGTGCAGTCGGTACCAGATGGTCTCGCCACCGGCCTGTTGGCGGGGTTGAACCCGTTGGCGGGGCTGTATGGCTACATGGTGGGCGTGGCGGCCGGTGCAGTGCTCACGAGTTCGTCATTCATGGCAGTGCAGGGCACGGGGGCGATGGCGATGGTGATCGCCGATGTCCCCGAGATCAGTCAGGCCAGCGACCCGACGCGGGCGCTGGTGACATTGTCGCTGCTGACTGGCGCCGTGATGCTGGCTGCAGGGCTGTTGCGCCTTGGGACTGTGCTGAGGTTCGTGTCGAACGCGGTGATGGTCGGGTTCATCAACGCGGTCGGCGTCAGCATCTTGCTCGGCCAGCTGGCGAACCTGACCGGCTACGACGCAGACGGAGCGAACCGGCTGGTCCGGGCTGTGAACACGATCCTCAACCCGGACCAGATCGACATCGCGACGTTGGTCGTCGGTGTGGCGACCATCGCATTGATCGTGCTTCTGGAGCGGACCCGCCTGGGGGCGATCGGGCTGGTGGTTGCGGTCATGGCTACCTCGGCGGCGGCGCAAGTGGTGGGTTGGAGCGATGTGGCCACGCTGAGCGACCTCGGGGTCGACCCTGACACGCTGCCCAGGCCGGAGTTGCCGCTGTTGAGCTCGGTGCCGGCGTTGATCCTGCCGGCGGTGTCGTTGGCGTTCGTGGGGCTGGTGCAGGGAGCGGGAATCTCTGCGAACTTCACGAATCCCGATGGAAGCTATCCCGACGCTTCCCGGGACTTCGTTGGCCAAGGCGCGGCCAATGTGGCGTCCGGACTGCTGCAGGGCATGCCCGTCGGCGGATCGGTGTCGGCTTCTTCGCTGAACAAGGAGGCGGGCGCCCGCTCCCGTCAGTCGCTTCTGTTCGCGGCGCTCGTGATGGTGGTCGTGATCGTCGCGTTCGGCGACGCTGTCGCCTACGTGGCCATGCCGGCGCTGGCGGGGTTGCTGATGCTGATCGGCTACCGGACCGTGAAGCCGGCGGATCTGCAGTCGGTGTGGAAGACGGGCGTTGTGCAGAAGGCTGTCGTGTCGGTCACGTTCCTGCTGACCATGGTGGTGCCACTGCAGTTCGCGGTGCTGGTGGGTATGGGCCTGTCGGTGGTGTTGCACGTGGTGCGCCAGTCGAACCAGGTGAAGGTCCGGCGCCGTGTCTTTGACTCCGACGGACATCCGGTCGAGGTGGACCCACCCGACCAGCTGCCGGCCAGCGAGGTCGTCATCCTGCAGCCCTATGGGAGTCTGTTCTTCGCCGCGGCCCCGGCGTTCGAGGCGACGCTCCCGGCGGTGGGGAGTGCGTCGACGGGCTCGGTGGTGATTCTGCGGCTGCGCGGCCGCAGCGACCTGGGGACGACCTTCATGGACGTCTTGTACCGCTATGCGGTTTCACTGGAGGCCGTCGGGAGCAGACTGGTGATCGTGTCGGCCAACGAGCGGATCATCGAACAGCTGGTGGCTACTGGTGTAACCGGCGTGATCGGGACGGACAGCGTGTACCGGGGCGACGAGCGCGTCGGTGCGACCGTCAGGCGGGCCCACGCCGACGCGGTCGCCTGGGTGGACGCCCGGAGCTGATCGGGCACCGGTTGTCATCACGATGACGTCGTGGGCCCCTCCAGCTCGAACGCGTGTCGAGGGTGGCGGACCAGCAGCACGATGCTGACCAACGCAACCCACGCCGGGAGCACGTAGATCGTCGGTGCGGCGATGGTGACGTTGACCAGCTCCACGACACCCACGCCATAGGTGAGCCAAACGAGCCAGGGGGGCAACGCGCCGGTTGCCCGTGCGAGGCTTGCCGTCGAGAACATCACCAGAGTGGCGACCCGCGGGGCGAACACCGACAACACCACGGCGGCTCCGGAGCGGGTGAGCGACACGGCGTCGGGGTCCGGTGCCTTGTCTCCGATCGCGACCAACACTGACGGCGCGGCCAGCAGCGAGGCACCGACGAACAAGAGACCGGACAGCAAGATGCTGGAGCCGAAGAACACGGTGCCGAACAACTTCGGCTCCTGATCTCCGATCCGCCCCCGCACGACGCCCACGAACCACAGGAACGCAATGGTGGAGAAGACCAAGACCTGGAGCCAGAACACCGCAGTTGTCGCGTTGGGGGCAACTGCGTAGAAGTCGATGATCTCGGCGTCGGGAGCGCCGACATCGGGAGCCGCTAGCAGGCCCCGCATCGACAGCGACCATCCGATCGCGCAGATGAGTCCGGCGATGGCGGCCGCCTCGATCGACGCCAACCGGGCCCTCATCCGGCTCTGGCCGAACAGCGCGCTACGGCCCCGTTGGTTCATGCGTCCCGAACTCCCGCGGAAAGAACTCCCAAGGGCCAGGCGACCATGATCTGGGCCAGGTCGGCCAACGCAGCCTCGATCCCGTCGGTAGCGGTGAGCCCGATCTCCCGGCGGAGGTGCTCACCCCAGATGACAGAACCGAGAGCCATGCCCGCAGCGGTAGCCACCGCGAAGCGCGGATCGGTCAGATCCCCGGATCCGGACCCGGTCGGCACCTGCTCGTAGCCCGCGAGCAGCCTCCTCAGAACCGGGAACTGCCGGCGGACCGTCGCCATGTCGACGCCGTCCACGAGCGTGCGGGCCACCAGGCGGGGGGCCGGTGACCCGTGGTGCATCAGCTGGCTCATCGCGTCGAAGTCGAACCCATCGGCCGCCAACGCGGCAGGGAACAGCCCCGAGCTGCCCTGCTGGAGCGCCTCCGCCAGCAGGGCCTCCTTCGATCCGAAGTGCCGGTAGATAAGGCCCTGGTTGACCCCGGAGTGCCTCGAGATGTCGCGCACCGACACCGATGCCGGGCCCAGCTCTGCGAACAGCTCGATCGCAGAGCTCAGCAGCGCCTCGCTGGCGTTGCCGGAAGGATCGTCGAATGGTCGGTCGGCGGTAATGTGGCCGGACAGGTCGCGCGCCACCAGCGGTGGCTCGGGAGTGGCGGAGAGAGCGAGGAGGCGGGTGGCGGCGGCGGCAACGATCCTGTCGCGTCGCTCGGCGTTCACCGCTTCCAGCCGGGTAGCAGCGACCAGGAAGTCCTCGAAGGCAACCCAGCCGAGCAGCAGGCTGCCTGTCGCATACGCGAGGAGTCGAGT
>JAQAZZ010000167.1:0-13663 GCA_032127075.1 Micrococcales bacterium
GGGAACCCCCGCGATCTCCCTTCCACTGGGACGCAGCCGATCGGGTCTGCCGATCGGGATGCAGTTCGCCGCACCTGTGGGCGAAGAGCGGCGCCTGCTGGAACTGGCGCTGGAGTTGGAGGAGGCGCAGCCTTGGCCGCACACCCCAGCGGCCAGGTCGTGAGGGCACGTGCCTGAGGGTGACGCCGTGCGCCGCACGGCACTGCGCCTCGACGCTGCCCACCGGTCCTGCTGGATCAGCGTGTCGTCAGCGGCCTGGGGACCATGTGGGCCGCGGAGATGGCCAGCCGCCTGGCGGCCAATCCCTACTCGACCGACTTCAGCGGCATGGACCTGGTGTCGGGCCTGTCGATCGTGCGGGAACATATGCTGGCCGCGTTGGGGGCCCACCCGCGCGATGCCCGGGCCCGGCTGCGGGTGTTCGAGCGAAACGGGCGACCCTGCCTGTCGTGCGGCACCCGGATCCGGCGGGGACGCATCGGGGTTCCGCCGCAGGACCGCCCCACATACTGGTGCCCCAACTGCCAGCCGGCTCCCGTGTCCGGAATCGACTGAGGGCGCGACTCCCGGTGTGGGGTCACGCCCTCAGTGCTGTGCCGGCGACGGCCGGCTCGGTTCGCCCGCTCATGGCCGACTCACTTCTTCTTGGCGCCGTGCGGCAGCTGCTTCTTCGCCTTGACCGCCGCGTTCATCGCGGCCTTGTGATTGCTCTGGTTCAGCGACAGTTGGTTGCTGCTGTCACTGCCGAGGATCTTTGCCGAATACATGTTCCACCTCCTGTTCTTGTCCAGGGTCACACATCATGCGTATATATGCATGAAACTGGGGGGTGATATGCGTCACCTGTTGGGCTAGCCTCACTACGGCGGTGGTGGGGCTGGTGCCGGTCCCGTCGCACCGCCCGGCGAACCGGCAGACATGTGGGGTGGGATCGATGACGCAGATTCCCATGCTGCAGCGACTGGTGAAACTGACCACGATGCTCACCGCCGCGGGCTCCGCCGGGTGGCCCGCATTGGAACTGGCCGACTCGCTGGGGTACAGCGGCACGCCCGAGAGCCGCCGCGAGTCGCTGGCCCGCGACATCCGCAAGCTGCGCTCCGTCGGCATCGACATCCGCAACACGGCCGACGACGGCAGCGAGTCCCGCTGGGAGCTGCGGCCCCGTGACAGCCGCGTCCAATTGGAGTTCACCCCTGAGGAACTGACGGAACTGTCGCGCGCCGCCGTCCTGGCCGGCAGGGAGTCGCTGCCCCGGGTCTGGGGAGGTGAGGCGCCGACCGGCCGCGACCCGCTGGAGCTGCACATCGCCCCGCCGCCGCCGGAGCTGGACAAGCTGTTGCGCGCGGTGGCTGCCCGCTGCCGGCTCACCTTCAGCTACAACGGCCGCCAGCGGGAACTGTCGCCGAACCGGGTGTCGTCCGATGCCGGCGGTTGGAGCGTCTCCGGATTCGACCACACCCGCGGCGCGGAGCGAACCTACTATCTGCAAAGGATGAGCGGCGTGGGTGTGGCGCAACCGGGCACCGCGGGGTCCGACCAGCGGCCCACGCGATCCAGCACCGACCCGCTGCGGTGGGAGATCGACGAGCCGGTCACCGCGTGGCTGCGTGCCCCGGCGGAGTTCGCCCCCGATGTCGCCGCCCTCGTGGGCGCAACGCCGACCGAACCCACCCCCGGGGACCCAGACGAGGCGGTGCACCTGACCGCCGTGGTCACCAACCGGCTGGTCTTCCTGGCGCGGATTGTGGAGCTCGGCACCCGCGTGGAACTGTTGGGCCCGCCGCAGTTGCGCGACCAGTTCGACACCGACTGCCTGAGCCCCGAGGGGCTGGCCGAGGGGCGCCGATGACCGCGATCGAATCGTTCACCCGCATCCAGCGCACCCTCACCGTGCTCACCCATCATCCCGACGGCCTGCCGCTGGATGTGCTCGCCGAGGAGTTGGGGGTCCCGCCGCAGGAGTTGCGCGACGAGATCCTGGCCTACTACGGCACCGACATCGATGCCTCCTCCCTCATGGGGCTGCAGCGCCGCGAGGTCATCGATTTTGTGTCCGCCGACGGGGCTGAGGCCGACCCGCACCTGGCTCCGGTGGTGCGCCTGACCAGCGACGCTCCCGAGGCCGAACTCGGAGTCCAGTACTTGCGGGCGGATCAACTGGCGGCCTTGTACGAGGCCGGCAGAAGCCTGCGGGAGACCGAGCCGGACAACTCGCACCTGGCATCGGCGGTGGAACGGCTCGGGCGGACCTTCCTCGCCGGCCAGGAGCTGGACGCGGAGACCGACGGCACCCCCGCGGTCCTGCGGCGGGCAATCGACACCCGCACCCCGGTGCGGATCGAATACTCCCGCGAGTGGCGTCCCGGGGTGGGTGCCAGGGTTGTGCACCCCTATGCGCTGCACCGCACCGGACGCGGTTGGGAACTCGACGCGGGCCCGCTGACCGACGGACACGCCCGAACCTTCATCGTGCGGCGGATCCGCAGCGCCACTCCGGTGGACGGCGTGTTCGACCGGCCCGAGGGCATCGACGCGGTCTTGCAGCGCGACCGGGCCGAAACGCGCGTGGAGTTGTCCTTGCCGCAGGGCTCCCACTGGGTGGCCGACCGGTACGCGGAACGGACCGAGGTGATCGACGCCGACGCCGACGACCTCACCCTGGCCGCATTCTTCCTGCCACCCGTCGCCGAGCGGGTGGGGCTGGTGCTGCTGATCGCCGGCCCGCGCTCGTTCGTCATCGACCCGGACCGATACGCCGACGCAGCAGTGGATTTGGCCCGCACCCTGCGCTCCCACCACGGGATCGACTAGGCGCGGACGAACCCGTGGCCGTTTCGTGACGGCTTGTCCGGCGCGCCTGCGAGCGTTCACCTGTCGTTTGGCAAACCATGGCGACTGTTCCCGACCCGCGGAGGTGCGGCATGGCCAGCGCGACCACCACCGGCGCAGTGCGCGCCGGGCGCTTCGGCACCCCTTTCGCGTTCCCGATCCTGCTGGGTCTCACCTGCCTGCTCGGCGGCCTCTCGCTGCTGGCGACGGCTGCGGGCCAGGTGCGCGAACTCGGCGGCGACTCGGGCTACCTGCACCATCTGCTGGCGCTCAACGCCCCCGCTTCGGGCGAACTGGCGGCGTCGCTGGGGCCGGCTGGGGCGAGCGTGGACAACATGACCTTCGTCGTCGCCCTGTCGGCCACCACGGCTGCCGCCGCGCTGCTGCTGGTCGGTGCCGGTTTCTTCCTGTCCTCGGCGCAGACGCGGCATCCCGATGCCGCCCGGCGGATCACCGCCGCTGGGCTGTGGACCGCTCTGGGCGTCTGTCTGATGGTGCTGCTGCCGTTTGACGCAGGGTGGGGACTGACGGGTCTGGACGGCCTGCGCACCGGGGCAATCGCGCTGTGCGGGCTGTTCCTGCTCCAGGTCTCCGCCCCCCAGTGGCGCGTCAGCTTGCGCGACGCCTTCCGCGAGTGACCCTGATTGGGCGCATCGCACGCCTCAGGGGATACTTGCACCAGTCGACACCTGAGAGGACCCATCCATGTCTCGCCTGGCCCAGACCGAGGATCTCACCGACATCCAGTCCGACATCCTCGCCGCCGTCCACGACTTCGTGGACAAGGAGATAATCCCCAACGCCAACACTCTCGAGCACGCCGACGAGTACCCCACCGACATCGTCGAGGGGCTGAAGGAACTCGGCGTCTTCGGGCTGGTGATCCCCGAGGAATACGGCGGCCTCGGCGAGTCGATGCTGACCTACGCACTCGTCGTGGAGGAGATCGCCCGCGGCTGGATGAGCGTCTCCGGGGTCATCAACACCCACTTCATCGTGGCCTACATGGTCATGCAGCACGGCACCGAGGAGCAGAAGCAGCACTACCTGCCGCGTATGGCGACCGGCGAGGTCCGCGGCGCCTTCTCGATGTCTGAGCCCGGCTGCGGCTCAGACGTTGCAGCCATCCAGTCCAAGGCGGTGCGCGACGGTGACGACTATGTGCTCAACGGCCAGAAGATGTGGCTGACCAACGGTGGGTCATCCACCCTGGTGGCCGTCCTGGTGCGTACCGACGAAGATGCCCCGCAAGACGCTTCCGTCTACCGCCGGATGACCACTTTCCTCATCGAGAAGACTGAGGGCTTCGGCGAGGTTCTGCCCGGCCTGACCATCCCCGGCAAGATCGACAAGATGGGCTACAAGGGGGTGGACACCACTGAATTGGTGATGGACAACTTCCGGCTGCCCGAATCGGCGATCCTCGGCGGCAAGGCCGGCAAAGGCTTCTACCAGATGATGGACGGCGTCGAGGTGGGCCGCGTCAATGTCGCTGCCCGCGCCTGCGGGGTCGCGATCCGCGCCTTCGAACTCGGCGTGGAGTACTCCCAACTCCGGGAGACATTCGGCAAGCCGATCGCCCAGCATCAGGCGGTGCAGTTCCGGCTGGCCGACATGGCGGTCAAGGTCGAGGCCTCCCACCGCATGATGGTCATGGCCGCCCGCAAGAAGGACTCTGGCGAGCGCAACGATCTCGAGGCGGGCATGGCGAAGTACCTCGCCAGCGAGTACTGCAAAGAGGTTGTGGAGGACTCCTTCCGCATCCACGGCGGCTACGGCTACTCCAAGGAGTACGAGATCGAGCGACTCTACCGGGAGGCCCCGATGCTGATGATCGGCGAGGGCACCGCCGACATCCAGCGCATGATCATCGGCAGGCGGCTGCTGGAGGAGTACAAACTGCGGCTCTGAGCCCTGCTGGCGCTACCGTGGGAGCCATGGCCAACGGCAAGCAGATCGGCTCCGAGATCAGCGAGCGTCCGATTCTGGTGTCGTTCGACAACTATGCCGCTGCGCAGGAGGCCGTCGACAAGCTCAGCGATGAGCATTTCCCCGTTCAGCGCGTGGCCATCGTCGGGGTGGACCTCAGACTGGTCGAGAGTGTGCTGGGCCGCATGTCCTGGGGGCGAGCCGCTCTTGGCGGGATGGGGACGTTCGCATGGTTCGGGGTCCTCATCGGTCTGTTCGTGAGCTTCTTCGGCAGCGAGGCGTCTACACCCACCGTGCTGGTACTCCTCGGGCTGCTGTTCGGCGCTGCGTTCGGGATCGTCTTCGGCCTAGTGTCGTACGCGCTCACGGGCGGCCGCCGCGACTTCGTCTCCCGTCAGGCCCTGCAGGCCGGCCGCTACGACGTGCTGTGCGACGCCGACGTCATGGGCCAGGCCCGGCGGATCCTCGGTCTCGGTGCTTCATGGCCGCCACCCCTGCCCGAGGCGGCGGATGCACCGACGGAGGGCGGCACCAGTGGCGAATGACCCCCAGTGCCCTTCCTGCGGCTCCGCCCTGCGGCCGCCGAACCTGATGCATGAACAGCATCTGTGCCCGCAGCACGGCGAGGTGGCACCGCTGCACCCGGCCGTCCTTCCCGATGTCACCACCCTGCAGCGGGTGGTCCGCGGGGCCGCAGTCCCGGCCTGGCTGCCCTGGCCGATGCCCGCCACCTGGGTATTCACCGGCCTGCGCCTGGTGGGTGGCGGCCCGCAGCCGGTCAGCGCCGTCGCCGTGGCGCTGACCGGGGCTTCGCTGACGTCGGGGCCGGCAGACCTCATCATCGTGTCGGAACAGCCGGGCACCGGACTGGGACCCCGCATCGCCGGACTCTCCGGCGCGCAGTCGGTGTCGGCGATGCTGCAGCGCCCCGCTGATGCCATGGTGGACACCGGCGGCTGGGCCAACCCCGTGTGGTCGCTGCCCGCCGTCGACGATCGCGCGGTCTATGTGGGGGAGGCCGCCGGGGAGTGGTTGTGGCTGATCGCCTGGCCCGAGATCGCCTGGTCGGTCATCCACGATGGACTGCGCCTGGTGGACCTGCGCGGCACCCAACCACTCGGGGACCTGCCCATCGGGGCGCTGATGCCCAGGCTGGCAGAGCTTGCGTGAACACCGCCTCCCCGGGGTCGGTCCAAGCAAGCTGTTCGTCATCACCGACACCGTCGGGACCGTCGGGAGGGGCCGTAGTCCTTGCGACGCCCGATAGGGTGGGCTCATGCCGGAACAAAATTTGGGTCTTGCCGAAGGGGCGCCGGGCGGCGAGCAGCGGACAAGGACGCTGGTGGTGGTCGCCAACCGCCTTCCCGTGGAATACGACGAGGAATCCGGCGGGTGGCGTCCCGCGCCGGGCGGCCTTGTGACCGCCATGGAATCGGTCCTGCGCTCCCGCGAGGCGCTGTGGATCGGTTGGAACGGGCAGTACTCCGACGAGGACGGCGACGTAGCGCCGCTGCCGGCCACCAGCGGAGCCCTGGAACTCGACGAGGTCCCGTTGAGCCGAGCGGAGATGGAGGGATACTACGAGGGCTGCTCCAACGGTGCCATCTGGCCGCTGTACCACGACGCCATCGTCCCGCCGGTCTACCACCGCACCCAGTTCCAGGCCTACCGCCGGGTGAATGAGAAGTTCGCCCGCCGCGTCGCCGAGGTCGCCCCGGCCGATTCCCTGGTCTGGGTGCACGACTATCAGTTGCAGCTGGTGCCGAAGATGCTGCGGCTGCTGCGGCCCGACCTGCGCATCGGGTTCTTCCTGCACATCCCCTTCCCTCCCGTGGAGGTGTTCAGCCAGCTGCCCTGGCGCCGCCAGATCCTCGAGGGCCTGCTGGGATCGAACCTCGTCGGCTTCCAGACGAAAGAGGCCGCGTTGAACTTCCTGCGGCTGGTGCGCCGCTTCGTGGCGCTGCGCCCCGGCGGCGACCGGGTCGTGGTGGACGAGCTCAGCGGCCCCCGGACGGTGCGGGTTGACGCCTTCCCCATCGGGATCCGCGCACCGGACTTCTCCGAACTCGCCCACGACCCGGCGGTGCAGGAGCGCGCTGCCCAGATCCGACACGACCTAGGCGATCCGGAGGTGCTGCTCCTCGGTATCGACCGGCTGGACTACACCAAGGGAATCGATGTGCGTATCCGTGCGGTGACCGAGCTTCTGCAGGACGCGGAACTCGACCCGGAGAAGACGGTATTCGTGCAGGTGGCCACCCCGAGCCGGGAGAACGTCAAGGAGTACCAGAAGATCCGCAACGATGTGGAACTCCTGGTCAGCCGCGCCAACGGCGATCTCGGCGGCTTGGGCACCACCCCGATCCAGTACCTGCACCAGACGATGTCCCGCGACGAACTGGTGGCCATGTACTCCACCGCCGACGTCATGCTGGTCACGCCGCTGCGCGACGGCATGAACCTGGTGTGCAAGGAGTACGTCGCCTGCCGGATCAATGAGGACGGCGCGCTGGTCTTGAGTGAGTTCACCGGTTCGGCCAACCAGATGTCGGACGCCTGGCTGGTGAACCCGTTCGACATCGACGGCGTCAAGCGCAGCATCATCGACGCGGTGAACGCCGACCCGGCAGAAGCGCACCGCCGGATGCTGGGGCTGCGGTACGGCGTCTTCGAAGACGATGTGCACCGATGGGCCAACGACTTCCTCACCCAGCTCGAGGGATGATGGCACCGCTGCCGCCGGACTTGGTCGCCGCCATCGAACGCATCGCCGCCGCCGAACGCCTGCTGTCCTGTTGGGATTTCGACGGGACCTTGGCGCCGATCGTGTCCGATCCCCAAGCCGCTCGCCCGCTGCCCGGAGCGCTGGAGCAGTTGCAGCGACTCGCCGCACAGCCCGGCACCGAGGTCGCGTTGCTGTCGGGACGGGCGCGATCCGACCTCGCCCGGCTGTCCGGAGCCGCCGATCCCCTGGTGCTCGTCGGCTCCCACGGGGCGGAGTTGCCGCACGACCTTGCCCACCCCCACGACCGCGACAACGACGAGCGCCTGGCCGAAGTTGTTGCCGCGGTCGAGGAGATCACCTCCGGCCTGGGCGGCGCGCTGCTCGAGACCAAACCGGTCAGCGTCGCCGTCCACGTGCGCAACGTCGCCGACCGGCAGGCGGCGCAGCAGGCCGTGGCGGCTGTCAAAGCCGGACCCGGCACATGGCCGGGGGTGCACATCACCACCGGCAAGGAGGTCGTGGAGCTTTCGGTGCGGCAAGTGGACAAGGGGGCTGCCATCCAAGCCCTCCGAGAGCGCTTTGCGGCCTCGGCTGTGATGTTCGTCGGCGACGATGTGACCGACGAGCGCGGGTTCGCGGCGTTGCTGCCCGGTGACATCGGCGTCAAGGTCGGTGACGGCGACACGGCCGCCGACTACCGGCTGGCATCACCGGCCGACGTGTTGGAACTGCTTGCCATGTTGGCCAGCCGCAGGGCCGACTCAGGCGGTTCCTGACTGCGGTGCTGCCGCGCAGGGGATCTGAGCCCACACCGTCTTGGAGCCGTTGTGGCGCTGCCAGCCCCACTTCCTGCTCGTGGCCGCGACCAGTGCCAGTCCGCGGCCGGCTGTCGCGTTCTCGGTGAGCTCCTGCACCTGCGGCAGATCCTTCTCGCTGGCGTCCTCGACTCCGACGAACAGGTCGCCGTCTGTCACCCGCAGGTGCAGCACGACCGGCGCCGCCCCATGCACCACGGCGTTGGTGGCCAGCTCCGACGCCACCAGGAGCGCATCGTCCAGACACCCGGGGACCTGCCATTGCTCCAGTGCCGAACGCACCGCGCTGCGGGCCTCGCCCGCGGCCGTGCTGTTCGGCGACAGTGGCCGGTGCCTCTCCATGCACCTCCTTTACCCGCTGACGTCGGGTTCACACCCGAGCAGCCGAATCATCGGCCACCTCGCGGAAGAACCTGTCCAGCAGCGCCGCCGTGCGCCGGGGATTCTCCACGGCGGGGCTGTGGGCGGCGTCGGGGATCACCTGCGCCGTCAAGCCCAGGCGCTGTGCCATCTCGGCCATCTCCGCCACGTGCCAGGACGTGGCGTCGTCCTCGCCGTAGGCAACCAGGCACGGCAAACCCGCCGCGACAACCGCGCGCAGGTCTTCGGTGCGGTCGGGGCAGGTCGTGAGGATCTGCGCCATGGCACGCAGCGCCCCGGGGCTGCCCTCCACCCACCGTCGGTGCAGGAACTGGTGGATCTCCGGGGGCGGGGGCTGGATCCCGTCGGCACGGTCCAACTGCTCCTTGAACTGCCAGATCATCTCCAGGCTCGTCTCGGGGATGATCGCCGCGAGCATCGCCAGACGGTGGTGGTGGTGCTCGGGCAGTGCGCCGGGGCCGGAATCCAACAGGGTGAGGCTGGTGATGTTCGACCGGTCCGCCAAGACCGCTTCGCGGCAGACCAGCCCGCCGAAGGAGTGGCTGACCAAGTGCACCCCGCCGGCCTCGGCGGCGAGGTCCAGCACATCTGCGGCCCACCCCGCCAGGGAGTAGCTGGAATCCTCATCGGGTCCGGCGCTCTCGAACTGGCCGTGCTGGTCGATTGCCGTCACCGACCAGCCTGCCGCCGCCAGCAGCGGGAGCAGCGGAAGGAAATCCTCCTTGCTGCCCGTGAAACCGGGGACCAGCAGCACATCCGGCTGCCCCTCGCCTCCCGCGCGCAGAGCCGCCAGTTCGCCGTGGCGGGTCGACACGGTCCAACGTTCGACACCGGAAGGCAACCTGACCGAGGGTGGGATACTCACACGATTCAGAATATGATCGGCGCGGAGGGTTCGCTGGGGATGGGCGGCACGATGTGCGCCCGCGCCGACGAGTGTCGCAGGACTTCAGGCCAAGAGGGGCGGTAGGCATCCATATGACTCGCATCATCGCGGTCGCCAACCAGAAGGGCGGTGTCGCCAAGACGACGACGGTCGCTTCAATCGGGGCGGCGCTGGCCGAACTGGGGCATAAGGTGCTGGTGGTCGATCTCGACCCGCAGGCCTGCCTGACGTTCTCCCTGGGTCTGGACCCGGAAGGCATCGACATGAGCCTTCACGACGTCTTGTTGGAGCGGGTCAGCGCGGGAATGGTGATCCGCCCGACCGACGACGGCATGGACCTGCTGCCGGCAACCATCGACCTGGCGGGCACAGAGGCCCATCTGCTGACCCGGACTGGCCGCGAACACGCACTGCGCCTCGCATTGGCGGATGTCGCCGGCAACTACGACTACGTCTTGTTCGACTGCTCCCCGTCGCTGGGAGTGCTCACCATCAACGCCCTCACCGCGGCCGACGAGGTGCTGATACCGCTGCAATGCGAAACGCTGTCGCACCGCGGGGTGGGGCAGCTGCTGGACACGGTTCGCGACGTCCAACGGCTCACGAATCCGCGGCTGCGGGTCCTGGGGGTGCTGCCCACGCTCTACGACGCGCGCACCACTCACGCGAAGGCCGTCGTCGCCGATATCGGGCAGCGCTACGACCTGACGGTGCTCGATCCGCCGATAGCCAAGTCGGTGCGCTTCGCCGAGGCGCCCGCCGCGGGCCGGTCGGTCCTGACGACCGCCAAACGCGCCAAGGGTGCGGACGCCTACCGGCAGTTGGCCCGCAACCTCATCGAAGGAGAGGTGGCGGGCTGATGCATACCCCGTCGTTCGACCGCGTCCGTCCCCGGACATCGGGGGAGCCCGAGAACCCGGCGGCGGACGGCCAGGCCCGCGTCCCTGATCGCGAGGGCAAGCGGGTCCTGTTCTCCGCTACGCCGGAGCCGCCGTCGTTCGGATCCGTGGCGATCACCTGCACGCGGTGCAGCAGCAGGTCCGTCGTGTCCTGGGCCAGCGCACTGCGGCTGGCGTTCCCCATCGTGCCCGCAGTGGTCCCCGGCTCCGGGGTGCGGCTATGGCTGAAGTGCCCCACCTGCCGGCAACGCTCGTGGGTGGAACTGTCACTGAGCTGCTGAAGCTCCCGCGGACTGCTGCCCGGCGCCGCCGTCGCCTGATTTCCCCGGGTACCGGCGACGGCGCTGCCGTTTGCTGCCGGACTTGCGCTGTGGCGCGTCGGCTGACGGCTGCTCGTCGCGGGACTGCTGGCCGTCCCGGCCCGATCCCTGCCGGCGTCCGCTCTGGCTGCCGCGGCTGCGGGAGCGGTCCCCTCGTCGGCCGGGTGCCGAGTCGCGGCGGCCGGCCTGCGTGGGTCGTTTGCGCCCGGTCTCGCCGAGGTCCTCGACATCTTCAGCATCGAGCCCGGCACGGGTCCGTGCCGACTTGGGCAGGCGACCGGTGATATCTCGAGGGATGCCCAGGCCGGCGTAGATGTGCTCCGAGGTCGAGTAGGTCTCCAGCGGCTGGGCGAACGGCAGCCGGAGTGCCCGGTCGATCATCGCCCAGCGGGCCAGATCCTCCCAGTCCACCAGGGTCACCGCAACTCCCGAAGAACCCGCCCGGCCGGTCCGCCCGATTCGGTGGACGTAGGTCTTCTCGTCGTCGGGGCACTCGTAGTTGATCACATGGGTGACACCGTCGATGTCGATGCCGCGTGCGGCGACGTCGGTCGCGGCGAGGATGTCGATCTTGCCGCTGCGGAAGGCCCGCAGCGCCTGCTCGCGAGCCCCCTGCCCCAGGTCGCCGTGCACCGAACCAGCGGCGAAGCCGCGCTCGGTGAGGTCGTCCACGATCCGCTGGGCGCGTCGCTTTGTCCGGCTGAAGATGATCGTCAGCCCCCTGCCGTCGGCCTGCAGAACCCGTGCGATGACCTCCATCTTGTCCATCGGGTGGGCGCGCCACACGTGCTGTTCGATGGCATCGACGATGGCGGCTTCGTCGTGGACATCCGTCGCCCGGATGTGCGTCGGCTTGTTCATGTAGCGGCGGGCCAGGGAGACGATCTGCCCCGGCATCGTTGCGGAGAACAGCATGGTCTGCCGCTCCTGCGGCACCTTGGCCACGATCTTCTCCACGTCCGGCAGGAAGCCCATGTCCAGCATCTCATCGGCTTCATCCAGCACCAGGTTGCGCACCTCGGACAGGTCCAGGTAGCCCTGTCCGATCAGGTCGATGAGCCTGCCGGGAGTCCCGACGACCACCTCGACACCGCGCTGCAGCGACTCGATCTGCGGCTCGTAGGCTCGGCCGCCGTAGATCGTCACCACCCGCACGTCGCGGTAGCGGCCGGCTTGCTCCATGTCGCCGGCGACCTGGATCGCCAGCTCACGCGTCGGCACCACGATCAGCGCCTGTGGCTTGCGCCGGGTCTCGGCCTCGTCTGCGGGGGCGGTCAGGCGCTGCAGGATCGGCACCGCGAAGCCGAGGGTCTTGCCGGTCCCGGTCTTGGCCTGCCCGATCAGATCCGAACCGCCGAGCGCCAGCGGCAGCGTCTGGGCCTGGATCGGGAATGTGTGGATGATCCCGTCGTCGGTGAGGGCCCGCACGGTTTCATCGCGGACGCCGAGCTCGGCGAAGGTGGGGTGCTCGTTGCTGGTCTCGTTGCTGGTCTCGTTGTTGGTCTCGTTGTTGGTCTCGTCTGGGGACACATGCTCTCCGAAAATCGTGGGGGGTGCCTCGCCGTCGCGTGATCGCGGGCCGTCCAGCACCTTGTGCACAGCGCCTGGGACTCCACTGTGGAATCGGCGCCGCTGCACCAAGTGTACGCTGCCGCGGCACCGGCGGCGGGAATGACTACGCTTCCCCCATGACTGTTGCCCCGAACGATCCCGCTGTCTTCGACCTGCTGGGGCTCATCGCCTGTGGCGAACTGTTCGCCTTCGAGAACCTGACGAAAGATTCCGCACTCGCGCCGGGGCTAGCTGCCAAGGCGGCGCTGGGGGAGATCGCGTGCCGCGAGTTCGGCCATTTCCAGGAGGTCCGCGAGCGGCTGAACCGTCTCGGTGCCGACACCGAGACGGTGGTTAGCGTCTACATCCCGATCCTGGCCGAGTTCCACACGAAGACAACGCCGCGCGACCTCCTCGAGGGTTTGCTCAAGGTCTATGTCGGCGACGGCATCGCTGCGGACTTCGGCAGGGAGATCGCGCACTATGTCGATCCGGATACCCGCGGGTTCATCGAGGGTGTGCTCTCCGGAACCGGCCAAGCGGAGTTTGTGGTCCCGTACGTGCAGAACGCACTGGCCGAGGATCCGGGCGCGGCCGGCCGGCTGGCTCTGTGGGGCCGGCGGCTGATGGGCGAGGCGCTCGCGCAGGCGCAGCGGGTGGCGGCCGACCGGTCGGACCTCGCGCAACTTGTCATGGGCGGTCCTGGTGGTGCTGGTTCCGGTTTGGCCGAGTTCAGCAAGATGCTGGCCCGGCTGACCGAGCGCCACAGCGAACGCATGAGCAGCATGGGTCTGGCCCCCTGATAGGGGCGCCCTTCACCCCGCGCCGAAGCCGACCCGGGGTTTGCTCGGCGGGCCGAGTTCCACGTAGGCGATCTTGTCGGTGGGCACCATGATCTTCGATCCGCGGGAGTCCTCCAGGGTGACCATCTCGTTGGCCGCCCACGCGCCCGCGATCACCTCGGCGATCTCATCGGGTTCGGAGTTGCTCTCGAAGGCCACTTCGCGCTGGGAGTTCTGGATTCCGATCCTGACTTCCACCCGGTCCTCCGATACGGTCGTTGCTGCCACTCTACCCGCGGACTTCTTCTTGGGGCTCATGGCGCCGCCCCCGGATCGCCCGTCGAGGGGCTCTTGGGGAATCCGGAGATGCCCCGCCAGGCCAGCGAGGCGAGCAGGTGGGCTGCGGTCGTCCGGTCGATCCCGTCGGAGCCGCGCAGCCACTGCCGGGCCGAGGTCTGTGCCAGGCCGATCAGTCCGAAGGCCAACAGGCAGGATTCGTCGGCCGACAGGCCGGTGTCCTCAGCGATGACCTGCGAGACCATC
>JAQAZZ010000168.1:0-3560 GCA_032127075.1 Micrococcales bacterium
AGTGGCGCTGGGTCATGCGCGTGACTGTCCCGAATCGGCCGGAGCGCTAGAGCGAGCAGTCCAGGGTTGCCGGCAACAGGCCCGCCCCTGGGTCTCCCCATCGAACAGCCGACTGCGCTGGATCGTGCGGCATTCCGCCGCGAAACGCGCACGAGGGTCAGGCGAGGCACTGACAATCTGTGTGGAAGTGGGCGACTGGAACCGCCCTTACTGCTCCGCTCACCGAACGTCGGGTGCGGCCAGGCTTCCACAGGTGCGCTCTGCGAACTCGGGGGGCCAGGGGGCGGCGGTTCTGCCGTTGAGGTGCACGCGGAAGTCGCACCGGTCGCAGCCCCAAGCCAGGGTCTTGGTGCGGGTCATTCCCACTCCGGCGCCCTGGAAGAGGACGTAGTCCGGGGCGCACATCCAGGGGGCGAGTTCGTCGGCTCCTTGGACGTGCAGGAACTTGACGATCGCGCACTCGGTGACGTCCAGGCCGAAGTCGAACGGCTGTCCCGAGCCGTCGACGAAGTCGACCACCCAGTCATCGGGGTAGCGGCGCCGCTGGCTGCGCGCGGCCATCCTCTGCTCGCGTGCCCTGCGTGGGCGCAGCAACTCGTGGCGCAGCGGCCGGGGGACGCGCGCGACCGTGTTGCGCGCGTAGTCATCGGCGACCTTGCCGGTGTCCTGGGCGCCACCGCCGTGGCGCAACACCACCCGGTGCACAGCCAAGGCCCACACGGCTGCGGCCAGGTTCGATGACCACGGGTTGCGCCGCCCGCCGATGTCGGGGATCTGCGGAAGCAAGGACCGGTACTCATCGCGCATCTCCCGGCGCATCACGGCGGCCTCGGCTGGGCCGAACCGCTGGTCCAACGAGCCGGTGTCCCGGTTCAGGACCCGCTCGAAGCCGCGCATCCTCCAGCGGGTGCCCACCTCGGCGCGCACCCTGTTGGCGATGTTCATGGCACCTCCGACGGACCCCAGGTCGCCGCCCTGGAGCGGCACCCCGTCCGCCTTCACAGTATCGCCCTGCTCGGGGCCCGGACAGGGCCCAACGGCCCCATGAGCCCGCGGGCGGACGGCCGGCGCCAGCGCCGGGGTGTGGAGCCAGGGGTCCGACCGGCAAACCTCGAGTTCTCCCGGCTGCCCGCGGCCCGGGGGATCGCCAACTGAGGGGTCCTTCTGCTCTGTCGTGGCTCGCGGCGGCCTGCCTAGTATCGAGGGGGAGGGGCGTGGCGTGAGGAGGTGGGCTGCGGTGTGGGGTCGCACGTGCAGCACCCATATCGAGGCGCCGATCCAGTCGGTGTTCGAAGTGATGAGGGACCCGGCCAGCTTCACCGAGTTGAAATCCGGCGTTCAGTTCGTGCCGGAGGTGATCACCCCGGGCGGGGTCGGCGCCACGTACCGGTTCCAGACTCGGGTGGCGGGGCTGCCGATCCGTGGCAGCGGGCGATTGACCCAGGTCGAGCCCAACCGGCACATCCGTGGCGAGACCTCGATTCCGGTCGAGGGGTCGGTGGACTACTGGTTCGAGGATGACGAGGGCGGGGGAACGCGGGTCACGATTGAGCACCACCCGGGGTGGCTGTGGGGCGTGCCGGTGCTCGGCCGGCTGCTGGCGGACAGCTACGCCCGCGACGACCATCGGGTGCTGGCGCTGCTCAAGGCCAAGGCGGAGCCACCGGCGGAGCTGCGGCCCGCCCTCGGCGGGGATGCGCCGCAGGGCCTCAGCGGCCGGGTGGGGGTGTGGTTGATGCCGCTCTTCCATGGGCCGATGTACCCGGCCGCGGCAGCCGCGTTGCGGCTGCAGTCCGAGGATGACCTGCTGGATGTGGCCTGCGGTTCCGGGTCGTTCCTGGCCACGTGCGCCCTGCAGGTGCGGTTCGCTGCCGGGGTGGACGCATCGGACCTCGCCGTCGCGTCGGCGCGCAAGCACCTGGCGACCCGGCTCGCCGACGGCACGGCCGAGATCGTCCTCGGCGATGCCGCGCACCTGCCCTGGCCTGACGGCCGGTTCAGCGCGGTGACCTGCCTGGGCAGCCTGGACCTGATGCCAGAGCCTGAACGAGTGCTGCGCGAGATGCGGCGCGTGCTGCGCCCCGACGGTAGGGCTGTGTTCACCATGGGCTCGCGGTTCCGCGACGAGCGGGCGCGGCAGAAGTACGCGGCACGGGCCTGGTGCTGGACCGAGGAGGAACTCACAGACGCCCTGCACGAAGCCGGATTCGCCGAACCCGTGATCGGCTACCACCGGTGGGGTGGCCGCAGCGTCCAAGCCGGCCCGGTCAACTGGTTCAGCAGGGCCACCGCCGGCACAGACGAGTACCGACTCGTGCGAACCACCCCGGTCAGCATCCCCCCGACATAGGTGCCTCCTCACTGCCAGGGCCGCGCGTCGCCGCCGACACGGCACAGCGGGACCATCCCCGCCGGGGCTGGATCGGGCATGCCCCTTTCCGCCGCCTGTGGACGCGGTTGAATCGTGATCTAGCGTCGCCTTGGTGCCCGGGTGGCTGGCCCGTGGTGGCGGCGTTCGGGTCTTGTCAGTTGAGATGTTGCCGTGTGGGGCGACGCCACGTCCGGGATCCACACCATCGGCTTCGGTCCTGGTCGGGCGGAAAGGACCGACCGCGCTAGCGACGGGGCGGAGGTTCCCGAATCGAGCGGTCGAGACTGGTGGGGTTGGCTACGGCTGAACCCAGAAGTCGACGACCACGAGGTGAGTGCCTTCGTCGGGATTGACCTGGTGGTAGTCGATCATCACGTGGATCTGGTCGGTGCCTCGTTCGAAGACGAGGAAGGGCTTGGATTCTGCGAGTGTCCAGCCGTCGTCGGTCATCAGGGCCACGACCCAGTCGCTGTCTCGGTCAGCGAGGTCATTGCTTTCCATCTTGGGTCCGTGGCAGCTGCCGTCCGTGCGGCCGGAGGCAGCGAACGGACCCCACCTGCTGCCCAAGGTGCTGTACACGTCGCCCAGCAGATCGATGTCCGCCCCCGAGCAGGAACGGGTGTCGGCCTCGGCCTGGGCGATAGCGGAGACCTCAGCTTGGGCGCGGACAGCGGCCTCGGCATTCCGCCTGCCCAGCTCGGACACCCCCGCCATGGCGCCTTGGACCAGTAGGAAGCTCGCGGCGAGCACCGCCATGGTGGCGGTTCTGCTCAGGGTCCTGCCGGTCGCCGTGCGAACCGTCTGCCAGAGGGCCCACGTGACCAGCACCGCGACGACCAGACCTGCCAACATGTTGGGTCCCACACCGCTATCCACGTATGCCGAAACCGGCGGACGGCCTGCTTCCGAGGTCGCTCCGTACCCAACGATCACGCTCAACAGCGCCAGGCCGGCGATCGACACCAGGACCACGGTTCCGAACCACGCGGCAGCACTTGATCGTGTGGATTGCGATTCACGGCTGCTGACTTCCTGACGTGTCATCACCACCACCTCGTTCCCCAGCCTCCATTTCCAGGTGACCACTCCACGTGGGCGCCGCGCCAGAGGCCGGAGTCCTGACTTCGCCGCGTGTTCGATGCCAGTGAGGCTGTCCCGCATAGAACGGCACTGACGCGTTGTGCGATTG
>JAQAZZ010000169.1:0-12027 GCA_032127075.1 Micrococcales bacterium
TTTCGGGCGATTCCACCCGTTTGTCCCCCGGTCAGCGGCCGTGCCCCCCGATCCCAGCCGCACCGCCCGGCTGCCGCAGTCGCCCGGCGCGCCCTTCAGCGGGTACAGTTGCCCTGATTCATTCTCATGAACGGACCCGCATGACGGGCCTGGAGACGCGCGAGGGGGTCGAGCCATGGGGCGCGGCCGAGCAAAGGCAAAGCAGACGAAGGTTGCCCGTCGGTTGAAGTACAGCGGTCCCGACACCGATCTGCAGCGGCTCGAAGCTGAGATGACAGGCAAGGACAACGAGGACGAGGACGTCGACGAGACGCCCGTTGAAGAAGATCCCTACGCCGACGATCCGTACGCCAAGTACGCGGTGGAAACCGACGACGATCAATGATCGGGCGGTCTGCTGAAACCCTGAAGCCTGATCGGCTCCGCTGATCGGTGCTGCCTACTGCTATGCCGGGTAGTCGCCCACGAGCATGACCGTGCCGCCGGTGCCACCCTTCGCGGGGCTGTCGGCCCTGTCGTCGGGCCGGGTGTCACGCACTTGCCCGATCACCGCCGCGCCGACGCCGGCTCCCGCCGCCTGCTGGAAGATCCCGGTCAGCGCCGCAGGGTCGGCGACCAGAACCATGCCGATGCCCATGTTGAAGGCCGTCTCCATCTCCGCACGGGGAACCGAGCCTCGGGCCGCGATGACGTCAAAGACCGGCAACGGCCGCCAAGTCCCCCGATCCACCAGCGCGGTCAAGTGCGCCGGCATGACCCGGGCGATGTTCGCGGCGAGTCCACCACCGGTGACATGGGACATCGCATGGATCCCGATCCCGGAGCGGGCCAGGGAAAGGCACAGCGGCGAGTAGATCCGAGTCGGCTCGAGGAGTTCGTCACCAACGGTTCGGCCCAGCTCGGCGACATGCTCGGCCAGCGCTGCCGGATCGTCGCGGTACAGCACCGCACGGGCCAGCGAGTAGCCGTTGGAGTGCAATCCCGACGAGGCCAAGCCGACGAGCACGTCGCCGGTGCGCACCCGGTCCGGGCCGAGGAGGCCGTCGGCCGCCACGATCCCGGTGCCGGCACCCGCGATGTCGTACTCGTCGGGTGCCATGAGTCCCGGATGCTCCGCGGTCTCGCCGCCGATGAGCGCGACGCCCGCTTCGGCGCAACCATCGGCGATCCCGGAGACGATCGCGGCGATGCGCTCCGGATCCACACGGCCACAAGCGATGTAGTCGGTGAGGAAGAGCGGTTCGGCGCCGCAGACGACAATGTCATCAACGATCATCGCCACAAGGTCGCGGCCGATGGTGTCATGGCGGTCGAGAGCGCGGGCGATGGCGACCTTTGTCCCCACTCCATCGGTGGACGTCGCCAGCAGGGGACGCTCATAGCCTTTCGCCATGCTGAGGTCGAACAGGCCGGCGAAGCCGCCGAAGCCACCCACGACCTCGGGCCGCTGGGCGCGGGCGATGCTGGAGCGCATCAGGTCTACGGCCCGTTCGCCAGCGACAACGTCCACGCCGGCGGCGGCGTACGAGGTCGCCTGCGACCCGGCTGGTGGCGAGGGTGTGGGAGTGTCGGGGGATCCCACCGCGTCAGTCCGGCGCGGAACGCCTTCGGCGTCGGGGACGTCCGTCATGAGGGGCGGGCGCCCACACCGGCGCCGGGGGCGACACGGACACCGCTGCCGTTGGCTCGCGGACCGCTGGGGGCGGGGTCACCGGCAAACGCATCCAGCAGATCCTTGCCCAACTCTTCCTCACCCGGAAGAGCCACCGGGTAGACACCGTCGAAGCACGCGCGGCACATCCGTTCAGCGGGCAGTTGGGTGGCGGCGATCAGTTCGGCCAGGGAAACGTACCCGAGGCTGTCCGCGCCGATGGATCGACAGATGTCGCCGACCGTCATCTCGTTGGCGATCAACTCCGTGCGGGTGGCGAAGTCGATGCCGTAGAAGCACGGCCATTTGACGGGGGGGCTGGAGATCCGCACGTGGACTTCGCGCGCGCCCGCCTCCCGCAGCATCTTCACCAGGGCGCGCTGGGTGTTCCCGCGGACGATGGAGTCGTCCACGACCACCAGTCGTCTGCCTTCGATGACTCCGCGCAAGGGATTCAGCTTCAGCCGGATCCCGAGTTGCCGGATCGACTGCGACGGCTGGATGAAGGTCCGCCCCACGTAGGCGTTCTTGACCAGCCCTTCGCCGAAGGGGATGCCCGACTCTTGGGCGTACCCGATGGCGGCGTACCTCCCCGATTCCGGAACCGGGATCACCAGATCTGCATCGACATGGTGCTGCCGGGCCAGCCGGCGGCCGATCTCGGTGCGTACCGACTCGACCTGGCGACCCGCGATGGTGGTGTCCGGCCTGGCCAGGTAGACGTACTCGAACAGGCAGCCCTTGGGGTCGGGCGACGCGAAGCGCTGGGAGCGCAGTCCGTCGGAGTCGACCGCGACCAGCTCTCCCGGCTCGATCTCGCGTACGAAGGTCGCCCCGACGATGTCCAGTGCCGCGGTCTCGCTGGCGACCACCCAGCCTCGTTGCAGCCGGCCGAGGACCAACGGCCGGATTCCGTGCCGATCGCGCGCGGCGTAGAGGGTGTGCTGGTCCATGAACACCATGGAGAACGCACCCCGCAGTTGCGGGAGTTCAGCAACTGCCGCGTCTTCGATCGTCTGGCCCGGATGTGCAGCCAGCAGCGAGGCCACCAGGTCGGTGTCGGAAGTCGCCATGCTCGTCGCCAAGGGCAGTTCCCCCGATCCGGCAGCGATCCGGGTGACCCTGTCGGCGAGTTCGGCGGTGTTGGTCAGATTGCCGTTGTGACCCAGCGCCACGCTGCCCGTCGCCGTGGGCCGGAAGGTGGGCTGGGCGTTCTCCCAAACGCTGGCTCCGGTTGTGGAGTAGCGGCAGTGGCCGATTGCGAGGTGTCCGGGGAGGCTGTCCAGAACAGCCTCGTTGAAGACCTGGGAGACCAGCCCCATCTCCTTGTAGACAACGACCCGGGTGCCGTCGCTGACGGCAATCCCCGCCGACTCCTGCCCGCGGTGCTGCAAGGCGTAGAGCCCGAAGTAGGTGAGCTGGGATACGGGTTCACCGGGAGCCCAGATCCCGAAGACGCCGCACTCATCCTGTGGACCGTTGTCCTGGTCGAGGAGGTTGTGGTTCAACCGCCCGTCTCCGCGCGTCACCCGCCCAGTGTAGGGGCCTGGCAGCAGTCCCCGAAACCTTCCTCCGGCGAGGCGCCCGGGCGGTTGCACTCTGGGCATCGCCCGCTTGCCGCTGGCTCTAGCCCGCTTCCCCGGCGGCGATGCTCGCCAGGCGGACGATCTGCTTGTTGTCGGCACCCGGCACGAGCGTGCTGACCTCCACGTAGGAGCCCGACACGAGCATGCCGATGCGCCCCAGGCTGGCCAGCGCATACGCCTTGTCCGCCCCCGGGATCGCCACCCGGGTCACTTCGCCCAACGAGCGGCTGGCGGCTTCGGCAGATTCACGGAACAGGAAGTCTGCGTTGTTGTCGGCCACCTTCACCAGGACGAGTGCGGTCTGGCTGTCTGCGGTCCACTGGCACTCTGCGATCTTCGGCGTGGAGTCGGCGGTGTTGATGGGCCCCTCGAACGGCTGCCCCAGCACCCTCGACAACTGTCGGGAGTCGAAGACCGCACACCGCGGATCTTGCGGCCCGGACGGCCGGTTGACGCTGTCTTGCGCGGAACCAGCTGGCGGCTCCTGGGCGGAGACGCACCCGGTCAGCCCCAGGAGTGCGACCACCAGCACCGATCCCACCCGTCCCAAGGTTCTCCTTCGCGTCCTGCATCGCCGGTGATTGCCCACCAGCTCCCAGGGTATGTCGTTGCGTCGCCCCGCAACGCCGAGTTGCGCCCTTGGCCCCGGGCCGGCCGCCTACGAGTGCCGGGGGACGAGCGGTCTCAAGAACCCCGTGGGGTCACATCTCGCCCCGCGATTGAGACGGCCGAGAGACTCCGAACACCTCCGTGAGGTCGGAGCGCTCCCCGCTGGCCCGGATCGCCCCGTCCGCCACACCGGCAGCCCAGCTGATGCGGCCCACGACCAGATCCAGCAGCGTCGCCGGATCCATTTCAACGGTCGCTTTCGGCGTGCCGCGTCGGTGGGCGGGACCTGCGATCAGTTGCACGGCGGCGACCGGCGGGACCCGGAGCTCCACGGCGCGACCCGGCCAGGTGGCCGCCAACTCCCGCAGAACTTCCTTGACCAGCGAGGGAGGCGGCTCCGCACCGGATTCGAGCCACGCCGAAACGGCGGCGGAGGTCGGCGTGGACAGGCCGCCAGGCTGCTGCGTCACCCGCCCAGCGCCAGCAGATCGGCGACCAGCTGGTCGCGGCGCTGCTCCTCCCCCACCTCGGCGCGGTCGGGGTGCTGCTCGGTAGCAAGGGAGTCCAACAGCGACAAGCAGGCGTGCCGATGGTAGGCGAGCGCAACGCGCGGATTGTCACGTAGCGCCGCCGCGTAATGGGCGATCACGCGCGACTCATGGTCGAGCGAGTCGAGATACCCGCCGGCGACTCCGAGCAGGATGAGGGCGGGATGGTGCGGGGTGAAGATCTCGCGAGCCAACCGGGGGCGTCCGCCGTGCATATTGAGCATCTCGTCGTCCAGGAATCCGAGTTCCACCCCGGCCTGGAGGGGTCCGCTGGCGACCACGACACCGGCGAAGTAGTCGGTGCTGATGATCCCGGTCGCGACGTCCCGGCTCGTGACACCGAGGGCATCCACATCCTCGATCTCCTCTATGGCGATGACCTCGTGGCCCAACAGCAGATCCGGGTCGGCGGGAGTGGCAGCGATCGGAGCCAGTGCGACGTCGTACCCGACGATTGGGATACCCGTCGACCGCAACGCCCTGATGGCGAAGCCGCCGCGGAACCCCGCGCCCACTACGGCCCAAGCGTCGGGTCCGGGATCGATCGGACTGGGCCGACGCAGGACCGGTGCAACAGTGCCCTTGACCATATGTGCCCTTCCCCCTCCATCATCCACGCCAGCAGCGGCGCAGGCCATAGCGGGCCGCGGACGAATCGTGGTCGCGCGGCGCTACGCCTACACTCGAGCGTGTGAACCTGGAGATTACTAGCGTTGTCTGGCTGATCACGCTCGGCATCATCGTCGGCCTATTCACGCTGGATCTGGGCCTGGCGCTCGCCCGGCCGCACGCGGTGGGGTTCCGCGAGGCTGCCATCTGGTCGGTGTTCTACATCGCTGTTGCCGTCGTCTTCGGTCTGGTCTTTGCGCTGTGGGCGGGCGGCGACTTCGGTGCGCAGTACTTCGCCGGCTACATCGTGGAGAAGACGCTCAGCATCGACAACCTGTTCGTGTTCGTGATCATCATGTCAACTTTCGCGGTCCCCCCGATGTATCAGCAGAAACTGCTGATCATCGGTATCGCGTTGGCGCTGGTGCTGCGGGCGATCTTCATCGCCATCGGGGCCACACTGCTCGCCTACTTCTCGTTCATGTTCCTGCTCTTCGGCCTGCTGCTGATCTACACGGGGATCGCGTTGTACCGGCACCGGGACGAAGACCCTGATGTGAGCGACAACTTCCTGGTGGTCGCCACCAAGAAGGTGCTGACCACCACCGACGACTACCACGAGGGCAAGTTCTTCACCCAGGTGAACGGCAAACGGGCCGCGACACCGCTTTTCATCGCGTTCATCGCCATCGGCACCACCGACCTGCTGTTCGCGCTGGACTCGATCCCGGCCGTCTTCGGCGTCACCTCGGAGCCCTACATCGTCTTCGTGGCGAACGCGTTCGCCCTTCTGGGGCTGCGGGCGCTGTTCTTCCTGGTCAAGGGTCTGCTGGACCGGCTGGTGTACCTGTCCACCGGTCTGGCCATCATCCTGGTGTTCATCGGCCTGAAGCTGGTCCTGCACTGGGCGCACGGAATCTGGCCCGACGTACCCGAGGTCAGCACCGCCACCTCGCTGGCCGTCATCGTGGTCGTGCTCACGGTCACGACCGTCGCCAGCATCGTCGCGGTCAGGCGCGATCCCAGCCGGGTCGCCCACGCGGGTTCCGTGCGTGCCCATCCCGACCAAATGCAGCCGGAAGAATCGGGACAGTCCAGAGCCGAATGACCACCCCTCGGTGAAGCGCCGACGAACCTCCCGGCAGGCAACGGGACGCTCCAGCACTCCGTCACCCCCTATGGCGTTGGCCGAGTCCCGGCGGGCGGCGGTAGGGTCGGACTGTGCGGCTGACGGGAAGAATCGACTTCGCCATCCGCGCAGCAGTCGAGTTGGCTGTCCGCGAGGGCTTCGTCCCGTTGGACGTCATCGCCGACGCCCAGGCCCTGCCCACCGACTATGTCCGGGCGGCGATGCGGGATCTGCGCCGCGCCGGGATCGTGTCGAGTCGGCGCGGCCATGACGGTGGCTACCGACTCAACCAGGATTCCGGCGACATCACTCTGGCGGACATCATCCGCGCAGTGGACGGCCCGCTGACGGAGGTTCGCGGGGTGAGGCCGGACGCCGTGAAGTACCGCGGCGCGGCAGAACCGCTGCAGCGCGTATGGCTGGCGCTGCGGGCCAATGAGCGCGCGATCCTGGAGGGCGTCACCCTCGACGACATCGCCCAAGACCGACTGCCCCAGGTGGTCCAGCAGCACATGTGACGGCAGTCGCGCCGACCCCCATACCTGCCCCAAAGTGGCCCCGCCATTCCGCATGGTTGCTCAAATAGCACCAATGTGGTGAAGTTAGTTTGGTAACCACGAAGCCGGGTCGGACCCTCAGGAGGAACCATGGACTTGGTCACCATCTTCATCTTCGCGGTGGTGGGGGCTGCCGCCCAGTTCGTGGACGGACTGCTCGGAATGGGCTTCGGGGTCACCTCCGCGACACTGCTGACAGTCCTCGGCTACTCCGCCGTCGCGGCTTCGGCGGGCACCCATGCGGCCAAAGTGGGTACGACGCTGGTGTCCGGCCTGAGTCATTGGCACGCGGGCAACGTCGATTGGCGCGTGCTGATCGCGATGGGCGTGCCGGGTGCCTTCGGGGCTTTCCTGGGTGCCGTGGTTCTCACGAACATCGCCATGGACGGCGCCCGCGTCTGGATGGCCATCGTGCTGCTGCTGCTGGGGGCGATGATTGTGCTGCGCTTCGGGTTCGGCAAGTCCCTGATCCCCGCAATCCGGGCGCGGACCCGCCATCTGTGGCCGGTGGGTATTGTCGGGGGCTTCGTCGATGCCACTGGAGGCGGCGGCTGGGGCCCGGTGGCCACCCCGTCGTTGATGACTCTCACCCGACATGAGCCTCACCGGATCGTCGGCACGGTCAGCGCAGCGGAGTTCCTGGTCGCCGTGGCGGCATCCTTGGGATTCATCGTCGGGGCCGGGGATTCGGGCATCCCCTGGCTCGCCGTCGCAGGGCTGGTGACCGGCGGCGCTATCACCGCTCCGTTCGCGGCGCGCATCGCGCACCGCGCCCCAACCCAGGTGCTGGGGGTGCTGGTCGGCGGCATGGTGCTGATCTCCAACGCAGCAGTGATCAGCAATGCGTTGGGGGTCACGGGTGCGGCGGCAGCGGCGACGGCGGCCGCACTCGCCGTTGGCACGACGGTGATCGCCATTCGCGTCCACCGCAGCCGAACATCCCCGGACGCGGATGGCGTTCCTGCTTCCGCTGGCAGGCCTGTGGCGGCGGAAGCCTGAGAATGGCACCATCCCCCGCATGGTGGCCGCCGATTCCGACAGACTGCGCGGGCGCCTGCAGACTCGAGCCGACGAGAAGACGAAGGCGCATTGGGAATGCATACCTCAAAGGTGAGGCTGCTTTCCTCGGTGTCCCGATGGCAGGGATACGGGCCACCGTCCGGGAGCTGTGGCGGGAGTCCTTGCGGGAGGCCTCCCCGACAGACCAGCGGGAGGCCTCCCCGACAGACCAGCAGTAGGCCTTCGCCTCGTGGGCGAAACAGGCCGATACCGCCGTCGCTGACACTCCTGCGACGCCGGATCCTGGCCACCCCTGCCCCAAAGTGGCCCCGAAACACGGCGTGTCGGGGGCAATATGGGGCCATCTTGGGGCAGATAGGGGAAGGGGCGCCGCCGCCGTGGCATTTGTTCCCCGCGCGGGGAGGGGCCGCGCCGACGGCGGTCAGGCGAACAGGTCTGGGAGGGTGCGCTCGCGGATGGCGCGCATCTGCTCCAGGGGAAGCACCACCGTTTCGCCGTAGACCCCGTCGACGGTGAGCACCTGCTCGCCCGGGTGGCCGGCGTCGGCGCCCAGACCGGAGTCCACCGCGCCGATCCGCACCGCGGGAAGCCCCCGCGCAGCACACATGGCAGTGAACCGCTGCTCCTCGCTGCGCGGGATCACCACGACCGCGCGCCCCGCGGACTCGCTGAACAGATGCACAAAGGGATCCACGCCGTCGGGCACCCACGTCCGCGCCCCGGTGCTGGCCCGCAGCGCCATCTCCGTCAGCGCAACGGCCACGCCGCCGTCGGACACGTCGTGAGCCGCGCTGATCATCCCGTCGCGGCTGCCCGCCACCAGCACTTCCGACAGCAGCCGCTCCCGGGCCAGGTCCACCTTTGGCGGCGTCCCCCCGAGGTGGTTGTGGACGACGTGCGCCCACTCCGAGCCGGCGAACTCATCGCGGGTGTCACCGAGCAGGTAGAGGGCCTCGCCGTCGTCGTCCCAGGCCAGCGGGGTGCGCCGCTCGACGTCGTCGATGACACCCAGGACACCGACCACCGGGGTAGGAAGGATCGCGGTATCGCCGGTGGAGTTGTAGAACGACACGTTGCCGCCCGTTACCGGAGTCCCCAACTCCAGGCAGCCGTCGGCCAGTCCGCGCACCGCCTCCGCGAACTGCCACATGACCGCCGGCTCCTCTGGGGAGCCGAAGTTGAGGCAGTTGGTGACCGCCAGCGGCACCGCACCTGTGGCGGACACGTTGCGGTAGGACTCCGCCAGCGCCAGTTTCGCGCCCGTGTAGGGGTCCAACTGGGCGAAGCGCCCGTTGCAGTCGGTGGCGATCGCCACCCCGCGGCCGGTCTGCTCATCCACGCGGATCATGCCGGAGTCCTCCGGCTGCGCCAGCACGGGGTTGCCGCGCACGTATCGGTCGTATTGGTCGGTCACCCAAGACTTGTCGGCGAGGTTCGGTGAGCCGACGAGCGCCAGCCAGGTGTCGCCGATCGCCGTGGCCGAGCCGGGGCGGGCGAGGCTGTCGGGGTCGTCGGCCTGCAGCGCGTCGAGGTACTCGGGGCGGGAGAACGGCCGGCGATAGACCGGCCCCTCGTGCGCAACGGTGCGCGGCGGCACGTCCACAACACGTTCCCCGTGCCAGTCGATGGTGAGCCGACCGGTGTCGCTCACCTCGCCGATGACCACGGCCTCGACGTCCCACTTGCCGCAGATGGCCATGAACTCGTCGATGTGCTCCGGAGTCACCACCGCGCACATGCGCTCCTGCGACTCGCTCATCAGAATCTCCTCGGGGCTGAGCGTGGGGTCACGCAGCGGCACCCGGTCGAGCCACACGTGCATCCCACCGTCGCCGTTGCTGGCCAGCTCGCTGGTGGCGCACGAGATGCCCGCCCCGCCCAGATCCTGAATCCCCTCGACCAGGCCGGCACCGAGCACTTCCAGCGTGCACTCGATGAGCAGCTTCTCCATGAAGGGGTCACCCACCTGGACTGCCGGACGCTTGGCCGGGCCGGAATCCTCGAAGGTCTCGCTGGCCAGCACCGACACCCCGCCGATGCCGTCGCCGCCGGTACGGGCGCCGTAGAGCACGACCAGGTTGCCGAGGCCCCGGGCGCTCGCCAGGTGGATGTCCTCGTGGCGCATCGCACCCACGCACAGCGCGTTGACCAGGGGGTTGCCCTGGTAGGAGGCGTCGAACACCACCTCGCCGCCGATGTTGGGCAGGCCCAGGCAGTTGCCGTAGCCCCCGATGCCCGCCACCACGCCGTGGACGACGCGGTGGGTGTCCGGGTCCGCCGGGTCGCCGAACCGCAGGGGGTCCATGACCGCCAGCGGCCGCGCACCCATGGACAGGATGTCGCGCACGATGCCGCCGACACCGGTCGCCGCGCCCTGGTGGGGCTCCACGTACGACGGGTGGTTGTGGCTCTCGACCTTGAACGTCACCGCCCAGCCGTCGCCGATGTCCACCACCCCGGCGTTCTCCCCGATGCCGACGAGGAGTGCGTCGCTGTCCGGGGCTTTGTCGCCGAACTGGCGCAAGTGCACCTTGCTGGACTTGTAGGAGCAGTGCTCGCTCCACATCACCGAGTACATCGCCAATTCGCTGGACGTCGGTCTTCTGCCCAGGATCTCGCCGATCCGCTCGTACTCGTCAGGCTTCAAACCCAGTTCCGCGTAGGGCTGCTCGGTTTCGGGGTTCTCCTGCGCGACGGCGACAGTGTCCAGGGTCATTCGGCGCTCCTCCTGCCAGACGCCTCCGAGTCTAGAGGGCACCCGATCGGCGCCCGACGACCGAACCTGCACGGAACGACCGTTGCGTTGCGGTCGGTTGGCGCGTCTTCGGTCGGGGGACCGGGACCCGCTCGCGTGACAGCCGCGATTGCGCCTCGAGCACCTGTGGACAACCTGCCAGCAGACAGCTGCCGAAGCGTCAGCATGGACGAATGGACAGATGGGCGGACCTCGTGGGGCGGATCGCTGCGGCATGCGACGGCTTGGTCCTGACCACCGACCTCGCCACCGCGGGCCTGCAGCCGGCCGACGTCAGATCGGCCACACGGGGGCTGTTCCGCATCCGTCGCGGGGCGTACGCGGTCCGCCCTCCCCGCGACGACCGCGAACACCACGCCCTGATGGCGCGCGCCGTGGTCGCCCAGCACGACCTCGGGGTTGTGCTCAGCCACACGTCCGCCGCAGATCTGCTCGGCTTGCCGGTGGCGGAGCGCCATCTGCATACCGTTCATCTGTCCCATCACGACGGAATCCGACCCGGACACAGGCACGGCGTACATTCACACCTTGGAGTCGTGGGTGACCGCGAGGTCATGGAGTTGGGCCGTCTGCCCGTCACCGCGCCGCTGCGCACGGTCGTGGATTGTTCGCTGCTGCTGCCGCTGGATGAAGCACTCGCCATAGCCGACCACACCCTGCATCGCGGCCAGGTCCACCCGGGGGAGCTCGGCGATGCCGTCGCCGCCCTGCCGCGCGGACCCGGGGTGCGCACGGCCCGCCGAGTGGCACTGATGGCGGACGGCCGATCGGAGAGCCCCGGCGAGACGCGCACCAGGCTTCAGCTGATCGAGGCCGGATGGGACGTCGAACCCCAGGCGATCATCCGCGACCGCGAAGGCCTGTTCGTGGGCCGTGTCGACTTCCTGCTTCGGGAGACACCGATCGTGGTCGAGTTCGATGGTCGGGCCAAGTACGGGCTGGACGGCGACGTCGAGGGTGCCCACTGGCGCGAGAAGCTCCGCCACGACCGGCTCAACGACGCAGGCTACGTAGTTGTGCGCGTGGTGTGGCGCGACCTGTTCGACCCGGGCAGCGTGCCGCGGAAGGTGACCGCCGCAGCGTCGCGGGCACGCCGGCTCGGTCTGCTCTGAAACGTCGGAGCCCGCACCGCAGCCCTGCAACCGAACGACCGAACCTGCGCGGAACGACCGAAACGTTGCGGTCGTTCGCCGCATCTACGGTCGTTCGACCGGTCGCGGCGGCTCAGACTCCGGTCAGGGAGCGGAGTACGGAGGTGAAGAAGCCCTGGCCATCGATGCTGGGTGCGCCGGTGAGGGGATCGATGGCGTGTTCCGGGTGCGGCATCAGGCCCACGACGTTGCCCGCCTCGTTGCAGATGCCGGCGATGTCGCGGAACGATCCGTTGGGGTTGCCGTTGAGATAGCGGACGACCACCCGACCGTCCCCCTCCAACCGGTCCAGCGTCGCCTCGTCGGCGACGTACCGGCCCTCGCCGTGCTTGACCGGGATGAGGATCTCAGCCCCGTCGGCGTAGTCGGCGGTCCACGCGGTGGTCGTGTTGTCCACGCGCAGCCACTGGTC
>JAQAZZ010000170.1:0-7304 GCA_032127075.1 Micrococcales bacterium
CCCGCGCGCGGGCGTGGCCGCCCTCACACCGGCGGGCCGGAACCGCGGACAGGCATGCGCATCGGAAATCGGAGGGTGCCCGCCTCCCGCAGCCCTGGGCGTGGCCTTCCTCACACCCGCGCCGTGGTCACCGCCCGCAAGCCCCCACCCGGTCCATGGGAGGGTGCCCGCCTCCCAGGGCCGTGAGAACATCGAAGGAGCCAGTACAAGGAGTGCGTGTGAGCGGGAACAGCGTCTATCGGTTGCAGAACACCTCGGTCCTCTCGGTGGCATCCGTGGAAGCCCCGGAGGTGGTGAGCTCCGCGGAGTTCGACGACATCCTGGAGCCGACCCTGGAGCGGCTCGGGCTGCGGCGGGGAATGCTGCAGCAGGTCGCCGGTATCGAGGAGCGGCGCTGGTGGCCGGAAGATGTCACCTACTCGCAAGTCGCGGCGCAGGCCGGCGCCAAGGCGATCGAAGCCGCCGGAGTCTCACCTGATCAGATCGGCCTGCTGATCGACACCTCCGTCAGCAAGGCACGGCTGGAGCCCTCGTCGGCGGTGTTCGTGCACAACGAGCTGGGGCTGCCGTCGTCGTGCATCAACTTCGACCTGTCCAACGCCTGTCTGGGCTTCGTCAACGGCATGCAACTGGCCGGGACGATGATCGACTCCGGTCAGATCGACTACGCGCTGATCGTGGACGGCGAAGGCAGTCGGGCGCTGCAGCAACGCACCATCGAGCGGCTGCAGGGGCCGGACACGACGGCCGCCGACATCTTGTCGGAGTTCGCGGCGTTGACGCTGGGTTCCGGCGCGGCGGGTATGGTCCTCGGCCGCACCGACCACCACTCGGAGGGCCACCGATTCGTCAGCGTGGCGTCCAGAGCCGCCACCGAACACCACGAGTTGTGCCTCGGCGACATGGACCGGATGGTCACCGACAGCCGCGGGCTGCTGCTCGCCGGGCTCGAAGTCGCCGAAACGGCCATGAAGGAAGCGTCGCTGGAACTCGACTGGCAGGAGCTGCAGCACTACATCATCCATCAGGTGTCCACAGTCCACTGCGACATGCTGGTGCAACGCCTCGGCATCGACCCCGCACGGGTGCCGATCACCTTCCCGACCCTGGGCAACATCGGCCCGGCGGCGATCCCGATCACCCTTGCGCTGCACCAGGACAAGATCGCACCGGACGACCGGGTGCTGCTGATGGGCATGGGGTCGGGGATCAACGCGATGGCCGCTGAGCTCGTCTGGTGAGCCTGCCTCCCCCAGGCCTGCCCGGCCTTGATCCGCGCTGGTCGAAAGAAGTCACCGGCCCCGATTCCACCGGCGCGATGCGCACCTGGCACGTGCTGGACTCCGGCAACGGCAACGGCAACGGCAACGGCAACGGCAGCGGCAGCGGCGGCGGCACCGGCACCGGCAGCGGGGGGACGCTGCTGTGCGTCCACGGCAACCCGAGCTGGTCATACCTATGGCGCCGGCTGGTAGCCGCGCCCCCGCCGGGGTGGCGGGTAGTCGCGGTGGACCAACTCGACATGGGCTTCTCCGAACGCACCGGAACCGTTCGCCGGCTTGCGCAGCGCGTGGACGACCTCGATTCCCTGACCACGGCGATGGGTATCACCGGGCCGGTGGTGACCGTCGCCCACGACTGGGGCGGACCCATCTCCTTGGGCTGGGCGCTGCGGCATACCGACCAGCTCGCCGGTGTGGTGCTGGCCAACACCGGCGTGCACCAGCCGGCGGAATCCTCGGCGCCCACGGTGATCCGCGCCGCGCGCACCCCCGGGGTTCTGACCGCTGTGACCAAGCAGACCCGCAACTTCATCCGCGGCGGGTTGTTCTTCTCCCGGCCCGTTCCCCCGGCCGACGTCCGCGCCGGCTACTACGCCCCCTACGCCACGGCCGAGCGCCGGGCCGCCATCGAGGAGTTCGTGCGGGACATCCCCCTGGAACCCGACCACCCCAGTGCGCAGACCCTCGACGGGATCGCCGACGGCCTGGGGGCGCTGGCGCAGACCCCGGTGCTGCTGTTGTGGGGGCCGCGGGACCCGGTGTTCTCCGACGTCTACCTGCGCGACCTGATCCGCCGAATGCCCCACGCCGACGTGCACCGCTATGAAGGCTCCAGCCACTTCGTGCCCGAAGACGCCCCCACCTTCGCCGCCGATGTGGCCACGTGGGTCGGCGGCCTCGCCGACACCGCCGACCGCACCGGAGGGGCCGAACCCGGCCACCGCACCGAGGGCGCCGAACCGGGCCACCGCGCCGAGGGCACCAAACCGGGCCACCACACCGAGGGCGCCGAAGTTGGCGAATCGGCCGACACAGGCCATCGTGCCGAACCCGCCGGCCGTCGTGCCGAACCTGCCGGCGGTAGTGCCGAACCCGCCGGTCGCGGTGCTGAACCAGTCGGCGGCAGCGTGGCCGTCGCAGGGGCCCACCGCGCCGGGGACGCTGAACCCGCCGACCGCTTCGACATCGATGCACCGGCCTCGACCCCTCGGGCGCCGCAGCCCGAACTCCCACCGCTGTGGGACGGGGTGGCAAGGCGGCGCGGAGACGGCACTCCGGCGGTCGTGGAGATGGGACCCGACGGCCCCACCGCCAGCATCTCCTTCGACGAACTGCACCACCGCATCGAGAGCGTCGCCGCCGGCCTCGCCGCGATCGGCGTTGCCGCGGGCGACCGCATCGCCCTGCTCGTGCCGCCGGGCGCGGACCTCACCGCAGTGCTGTACGGCATCTGGCGCCGAGGTGCGGTCGCGGTGGTCGTGGACGCCGGACTCGGCCTGCGGGGGATCCGCACCGCGCTGCGCAGCGCGGGACCGAAGTACGTTGTCGGTGTGCCGAAGGGCCTGGCCGCCGCCCGCACCATGGGCCTCGGCGCGCGGTTCATCGCCGTGGGACGGCTGTCGCCTGCGTTCCGGCGCGCGCTGGGGGCGACCACGACGCTGGCAGACGTCGAGCGGCTCGGCGAGGACTCCCCGCTGCCCGACCCGCCCGGCGGCGACGACTCGGCGGCGATCGCGTTCACGTCCGGGGCCACCGGACCGGCCAAGGGTGTGCTGTACCTGCATCGGCAGCTGCAGGCCCAGCGGGAATCGCTGACGCAGCTGTATGGGATCACCGAGCACGACCGCCTGGTCGCCGCTTTCGGCCCGTTCGCGCTCTTCGGGGCGGCGTTGGGAATCCCGTCGGCGGTGCCTGACATGGATCTGACCGCCCCCAGGACGCTGACCGCCGCCGCGCTGGCCTCCGCCGTGGCGGCCGTGGACGCCACCCTCGTGTTTGCCTCCCCCGCGGCCCTGGCCAACGTCGCACGCACCCGCTCCGGCGTATTCGCCTCCCCCGCGGCCCCGGCCAACACCACACGCACCGGCCCAGGCGCGCCCCCCGCCCCCGCGGCCCCGGCCAACGTGGCACGCACCAGCCCCAGCGCGCCCGCCTCCCCCGCGGCCCCGGCCAACACCACACGCACCAGCCCCGGCGCGCCCGCCGCACACCGCGACACACTCGCCGGGGTCCGACTGCTGCTTTCCACCGGAGCGCCGGTCCCAGCCGGGCTGCTGCGGGATGTCCTGCAGTTGATGCCGAACGCCGACGCGCACGCCCCCTACGGCATGACCGAGGTGCTGCCCGTCGCCGACATCGGAGTTGCTGAAATGGAGGCTGCCGGAACCGGCAACGGAACCTGTGTCGGCACCCCGGTTCCCGGGGTGACCGCGACCGTCAGCCCAGTGGACGCCGCGGGGCGGGCGACCGGCGCGCGCACCGATGCCCACGGCGTGACCGGCGAAGTGTGCGTCCAGGCCGAACACACCAAGCACCGCTACGACCGGCTGTGGGTGACCGAACGCGCAGCCAGCCGCGAGCCCGGGTGGCACCGCACCGGCGATGTCGGACACTTCGACGCCGAGGGCCGCCTGTGGATCGAGGGGCGGCTGGTGCATGTGATCACCACCGCCGCCGGTCCGGTCACACCGTTCGGGCTGGAGCGGTTGGCGGAAACCGTGCCGGGGGTGGCCCGGTCGGCGGCCGTGGGTGTCGGGCCGCGGGGGGCGCAGCAGGTGGTGATCGTGGTGGAGACCCATGCGGGCCGCGCCGGACTGGCCCCTGACAGGCTGCGCGACGCGGTTCGCGGCGCGGTGCAACCGACCGGCGTCGGGGCCCAGCCAGCCGGCGACGCGGTGCAACCGACCGGCGTCGGGGTGGCTGCGGTGCTGACCGTGCGGTCGCTGCCCGTGGACATCCGCCACAACTCCAAGATCGACCGGGTCCGGATCGGTCGGTGGGCGGCCCGGGTGCTGGCCGGCGGCCGAGTGGGTACCCCATGAGGGTTCTGCTCACTGGAGCGAGCAGCCTGCTCGGCGCCCACACGGTCCGCCAGTTGGCCGAGCGCGGCGACAGCGTGACGGTGCTGCAGCGCCGCCCCAGCGCGATCGCGGCGGAACTGGGGCTGCCCGAGCACCTCGCGGACATCACCAACCCCGATATCGCCGACGCCGCGGCAGCCGGGGCGGACTGTGTCATCCACCTCGCCGCGCGGGTGGGGGTCGTCGGCACCAGCGCCGATTTCTTCCACACCAACGTGGTGGGCACCCGCATCCTGCTGGCAGCGGCCCAACGCGCGGGTGCCGGAAGGTTCGTGTACGTGTCGTCGCCGTCGGTAGCCCACACCGGGGCGGCGCTGACCGGCCACGGCGCCGACGCCGCGGACCCCAAGCGGGCCAAGGGCCCGTACTCGCGATCCAAGGCGCTCGCCGAGCGGGAGGTGCTGGCCGCCGACGGCCACGGCCTGGCGACCATCGCTGTGCGGCCGCATCTGGTGTGGGGCCCCGGCGACACCCAGCTCGTGGGCCGCGTCGTCGCTCGGGCCCGGGCCGGACGGCTGGCCCTGGTGGCCGGGGCAGGCCGCTGATCGACACCACCTACATCAGCAACGCCGCCGACGCCCTCGTCGCTGCCGCCGACCGCGCTGAGCGCGGCCACGGGAGGGCGTTCGTGGTGTCCAACGGTGAGCCGCGCACGGTGGCGGAGCTGATTTCTCGGATCTGCCTAGCCGCGGGCGAGGCGCCGCCGCAGCTTTCGGTGCCCCGGACCGCTGCGTGGGCGGCCGGTGCGGTCGCCGAGGCCGCCTGGGGTTTCGCCGGGCGGACCGACGACCCACCCATGACCCGATTCCTCGCCGGACAGCTGGGCACCGCGCACTGGTTCGACATGCGGGAAACCGAACGGGTGTTGGACTGGCGGCCCCGGGTCAGCCTGGACGAAGGGTTCGCACGACTGCGCAAAGCCTACGCCGCCGGCTGAACCCCTCCAGGCTGCCGTAGGCGTCCGCCCCGGGGTGGACCGCGCCGCACTGCGCGGGGCGTCAGCCGGGGGCTGAACCCCTCCGGGCTGCCGTAGGCGTTCGCCCCTGGAGTGGACCGCGCCGCACTGCGGGGAGCGTGCGCTGCAGGCTGGACCGTTCGTCCTGACTGTAGGGGCCAGTCTCTGTCCGACTCGGCCCCAGGTTTGTGCAAGACCGGCCGTTTCCGCGGGGGCTTGTGGGAATCCGGCCACATGCGGCAGGAACGTCACACACATTCTCGCGAGTGGCAGGTTCGCCACAAACGAGCCCGGCGCCAAGCCCCCACGGCGCTCCCGAAGGCCCGAGTCCTGCCGTCCCGGAGTCAGCGCGGCGCCCCGCGGTCACGGCGACGGGCCGCCGCCCAGGTTATGCCGCGCGGCCGCCAGCGGCATGGCTTCCAGGTGGTTCGTGCTCGGCCATCATGTGCTCCCACAGCGGTTCGATGCCGCGGTAGGTCACCCACCGCTCGAGGTCGTGGTACCGGTCGTAGCCCCGGCCGGTGAGCCGGAAGCCGCCGTCGCTGTCGGGGGCGACCCATCCCGCCGCAACGGCCAGGCGCAGCGCCGCCTTCACGCTGCCATGCGACAGCAGCGCATCGGACCCATTGGGGCCAACAGGTGAGACCGCACCGGTGTAGGCCTGCCAGAAGCCGCGGTAGGCGCGGGCGACCGGCCGCGGCAGCCGGGCGGTCAGCGCGACCGGCAGGCGTTGCGCCATCACGGATTCCGCGTACTGCCCCAGGCCGAAGTGGTTCACAGCGAACGACGCTCCGGTGAACGACGCTGCCCCAGCGCCGGTGCCGACGTAGTAGGGCCGGGTGATAGAGGTGTAGCGCAGGCCGGGTTCGCGCACGAACGTCCACACCGAGTCGCGGCGGTAGCCGTGGCGGCCGGCAAGTTCGGCGGCGCGCGCCAGTACCTGGTGCTCCGTGCGGCGGTCGTGGCGGGCCTTGCCGAAGGGCGTGTAGCCGAAGCGCATCAAGGGATAGGTGGACACCTGGTCCACGCCGAAGCCGAACGCCTCCACCAGATCGTCGAGCAGCACATCGGCGCGGCCGTAGGCGACGTCGAAGATCAGATCCACATCGACACATTCGAAAGCCTCGCGCGCCACAGCCACCGCCCTGCGGTTCACCTGTGCCGTGGTGGGGCGCTGCAGGTACTGCAGCACGGAATCGTGGAAGGACTGCACACCGACGCTGGCGTAGTCGAAGCCACAGCCGCGAAGCTCCGCAGCCATGCGCGGGGTCATGTGGGACGGCAGCACCTCGATCGCACGCTCCCCAACCACTGGGATCTCGGCCAGCATCTCGAGGTTGCGGTGGCACAGCGTGGGGGTGCCACCGCCGACGTAGAGCGATGTGAACGGTGCCGTCGCCGCACGGTGGTACTGGTCGATCTCCCACTGCAGCAGCTGCATGTAGTCGGCGGCGAGCCGCGGCTGGAACGGCACCTTGTTGTAGGGGCAGAAAGGGCAGATACGGCTGCAGAAAGGGATGTGCACATACAGACCCGGCATCGCCACACACTCGGCGAGCACATCGGCGGCGGTAGGCACAGGGGCAGGTGGATCGAAACGCACTCCGAGGATCCTGGTCATGGCACCCCCTCACCCGACGGAGCCTCTCTGCCATTCTCCACCCTCGGCCACGGGCGCGGCCACCCAGTCGGGGTCCACCGCCGCAGACCAGGCGGCACGGAGGCCAGGCGGGCCCGGGGATCCGCCGCCGCAGACCAGGCGGGAACGGGGATCCACCGCCGCAGGCCAGGCACCGCTGGGGGACAGACGGGGCGGGAGGTCAGACACCACCGGAGGTCCGGCGCCAGAGGTCCGGCGCCTGGGGTCAGGCGCCGCCGGGGGTCAGGTGGGGCTGGCGAGGTGGTGGCGGAAGAACGCGACGATGCGCTGCCGGGAGTCCCGGTTGCTGCGCTCGTGGTACTTCGTGTGAATGAGGGCACCAAAGG
>JAQAZZ010000171.1:0-20314 GCA_032127075.1 Micrococcales bacterium
TGTCCGGCTCCGGGGGCGGGGGAGGCTTCGACCCGTTCGACCTCATGGAGGCCTTCTTCGGCCAGGGCCAGGGCAGCCCCCGCGGCCCCCGGCCGCGGCGGCAGCGCGGCCAAGACGCCCTCGTGCGGATCCAGGTCGAACTGGAAGATGTCGTCTTCGGCGCAGAGCGGGAGATCACCATCGAAACCGCTGTCGCCTGCAGAGTCTGCGAGGGCGCCGGGACCGCACCCGACACCGAAGTGATCACCTGCACGATGTGCAAGGGCCGCGGCGAGATGCAGTCGGTGCAACGTTCGTTCCTCGGCCAGGTCATGACAACAAGGGCCTGCCCCCAGTGCCGCGGGTTCGGCACGCTGATCCCGCATCCCTGTCCGGAATGTTCCGGCGACGGCCGGGTCCGCACCCGACGCACGGTGGCGTTCCGCATCCCGCCCGGAGTGGAATCGGGAACCCGGATCCAACTGGCCGGGCAGGGCGAAGTCGGTCCCGGCGCCGGACCGGCGGGGGACCTCTACGTCGAGGTGCAGGAGAAGACCCACGCGGTGTTCCGGCGCGAGGGCGACGACCTGCACTGCACCCTGCGGCTGCCGATGACGGCTGCGGCGCTGGGGACGCAGATTCCGCTGCAGACCCTGGACGGGGAAGAGACCATCGACATGGCCGCGGGGACGCAGTCCGGGGCGCAGTTCACGTTGCCGGGCCATGGTGTGCCCCATCTTCGCAGCCAGGGGCGCGGGGACCTGCGCGTCCACATCGACGTCGTCACCCCCACCGGGCTCGACGCCGGGCAGCGGGCGCTGCTGGAGCAGCTGTCGGCGATGCGCGGGGAGGAGGAGCTCGACGTCAACCCCGTCGCGCAGCCGCCGTCGTTCTTCGGGCGGATCAAGGACGCGTTCTCCGGGCGATGAGCCCGCCGGTATTCCTCGCCGAGCGGGGTTTGCTGTCCGGGGCGTCCGCCGGGTCGACGGTGGCCCTCGACGGTGAAGAGGGCCGACACGGGGTGGCTGCGCTGCGCCTGGCGCCGGGGGAGCCGGTCGAGGTCGTGGACGGCGCCGGGCGCCGAGTGAGCGGCGAGGTCGCAGAAGTCGGCCGCGGCCGATTCACAATCGCGGTGACCTCCGTGTCGGACGAGGAACGCCCACAGCCGCGGATCACAGTCGTGCAGGCACTGGCGAAGGGCGACCGGGGCGAATCAGCCGTGGAGATGCTCACCGAGTGCGGTGTCGATCGGATCGTGCCCTGGGGCGCGCACCGCAGTGTGGCCGTATGGCGCGGCGAGCGGGCGGACAAAGGTCTGCGCCGTTGGCGCGCCGTTGCGCGGGCTGCGGCCAAGCAGTCCCGCCGCTCCTACCTGCCCGACATCGCCGGACTGCACTCCAGCCCGGCCGTGGCGGACCTGTTGTCCCAGGCGCGGCTGGCGCTGGTGCTGCATGAGGCGGCGGCCGCGCGGCTGGCGCAGGTCGAGCCGCCCACCGGGGGTGAGACGGTTCTCGTCGTCGGCCCCGAGGGCGGGATCGACGACGGCGAACTGGAACTCTTCCAGGCGGCGGGCGGATTGGCGGTCCGGCTGGGGGGCACGGTACTGCGCACGTCCACAGCCGGTGTAGCAGCCGCGTCGGTGGTCATGTCGCGCTGCGGGCGATGGGACTGATGCGCGCTGGGTAGGGTGGCGGTTATGAGCGACTGCCTGTTCTGCCGGATCGTGGCCGGTGACATCCCGGCCGACGTCGTGCGCCGCAACGACGAGTTCGTGGCCTTCCGCGACATCAGCCCCACGGCCCCCGTGCACGTCCTGGTCGTCCCCGTCCAGCACTACGGCAACATGGCTGAACTGGCCGCGGCGGACGAACCCCTGGCGGGCCGACTGCTGGGCGCCGCGGCCGACATCGCCCGCGGTGAGGATATCGACGACGGGTACCGGGTGGTGCTGAACACCGGCGCCGGCGGCGGCCAGAGCGTGTTCCATGTCCATGCCCACGTGATCGGCGGCAGGCAGATGGGGTGGCCCCCCGGGTGATGGTGCGCAGGTGCGCCGACCGGCCGGTTCCGCCTACCATGGTCATCTGGCCGTCGAAAGGGGACTGAATGGCGTCGGTGACCGCGGAAGCGCGTCTCATCGTGCCGAATTCGCAGCCCATGGTGGGACTCCTCGGTGTGGGTGATTCCCTGATCCGTGTGGTCGAGGATGGTTTCCCGGACGTCGATATCCACGCGCGCGGCAACGAGATCACGATGGCCGGCCCCGAGGGGGAAGTCCGGTTGTGCGAGCAGGCTTTCGCCGAGATGCTCGCCGTCCTGCGAACCGGCCAGGGGCTCACCCCCGAAGCCGTGGAGCGTTCCATCGCGATGCTGCGGGGCGGGCACGACCAGCCTTCCAGTGTGCTGACCGCGAACATCCTGTCCACCCGCGGGCGGACGATCCGGGCCAAGACTCTGGGCCAGAAGCAGTATGTGGACGCCATCGACCGCAACACCGTCACCTTCGGCATCGGTCCGGCGGGGACCGGCAAGACCTACCTCGCGGTCGCCAAGGCCGTCCAGGCGCTGCAGGGCAAAGAAGTCAACCGCATCGTGTTGACCCGGCCCGCCGTCGAAGCCGGCGAGCGGCTCGGATTCCTGCCGGGGACGCTCACCGAGAAGATCGACCCCTATCTGCGGCCGCTGTACGACGCACTGCACGACATGATCGATCCCGACTCGATCCCGCGGCTCATGACCAGCGGCACGATCGAGGTGGCACCTCTGGCCTACATGCGCGGCCGCACCCTGAACGATGCCTTCATCATCCTCGACGAGGCGCAGAACACCACTCCCGAGCAGATGAAGATGTTCCTCACCCGCCTCGGGTTCGGCTCGACCATGGTCGTCACCGGCGATGTCACCCAGGTGGACCTGCCCGGCTCCCAGACGTCGGGCCTCCGCATCGTGGAGACCATCATCGCCGGACTCGACGACGTCGCGTTCTGCCGGCTCGGCGCCCACGATGTCGTGCGCCACAAACTCGTCAGCCGCATCGTCGAGGCCTATGGTCGCTTCGACGAGCAGCGACGGCCCCACCACCGGAATGAGCACCGTGACCAGCGAACCCGCTAGCCGCCTCGACCTCAGAGACGACACCGACGATCCGGAGGCCGCGGCGGACTTGGAGCGGCTCGCCGGGTTCCTGCTCGACGAACTCCGCATGGCCCGCGACGCCGAACTGTCCATTTCGCTGGTGGACGAAGAGGCGATGGCCGAGCTCCACGCGGAGTGGATGGGCGAACCGGGCCCCACCGATGTCTTGAGTTTCCCCATGGACGAACTGCGGGAACCCGCCCCCCACGAAGGGCCGGTGTCCGGCGTCCTGGGTGATGTGGTGCTGTGTCCCGCTGTGGCGCGGCGGCAGGCCGTGGTTGCCGGCCACAGCCCGCTGCACGAACTGCGGGTGCTGTTCACCCACGGGGTGCTGCACCTGCTCGGCCATGATCACGCGGAGCCGGACGAGGAGCGGGCCATGTTCGGGCGGCAGCAGGAACTGGTGGCGCGGTACGAGCAGTGGCTGGAGCCCGGGGCGCCGGAATGAGCAACCAGGCGTGGCTGCTGGTGGCCACGGTTCTGCTGGTGGTCGTCGCATGGACCCTGGTGGCGGCGGAATCGGCCTACTCCCGGCTGTCACGGGCGCGGCTGGAGGAATCCGCCGGGGACGGCGACGAACGTGCCGCGAAGCTGCTCCCGATGGCCGAGGACCCGTCCAAGTACGTCAACGTGCTGCTGTTGGCGAATACGATCTGCACCCTCGCGGCGTTCGCGGCGCTGATCGGGTGGATGACCGTGCTGCTGCCCTGGTCGGCCGGATGGATCCTCGTGCTGGCGACGGCGATCATGAGCCTGGTCACCTATGTCCTGCTGGGAGTCTCGGCTCGTACCGTCGGCAGGCAGAACCCGGACGCGGTCGCCTCGGTCACCATGGGGCTGGTGCAACTGGTGACCGCGGTGCTCAACCCCCTGTCGAAACTGCTGATTCTGCTGGGCAACGCCATCACCCCGGGTCGGGGCTTCCGCGAGGGACCGTTCTCGTCCCAGGCGGAACTGCGGGAACTGCTCGACGCCGCCCGGGGGGCCGCCCTGATCGAGGATGAAGAACGGCGGATGATTCATTCGGTGTTCGAACTCGGCGACACCACCGCGCGCCAAGTGATGGTGCCCCGCACCGAGATGGTGTTCATCGAGCGGCACAAGACCCTGCGCCAGACCCAGTCGCTGGCCCTGCGATCCGGATTCTCGCGCATACCGGTGATCGGTGAGGATGCCGACGACGTGGTCGGGGTGGTCTTCCTCAAGGATGTGATGCGCAGGTTGTTCGAGCACCGCGACGCCGACCGTTCGGAGAGCGTGGACTCCCTCATGCGGGCGGCCTTCTTCGTCCCCGACAGCAAACCCGTGGACGACCTGCTGCGGGAGATGCAGGTCAACCGGGTCCACATGGCGATCGTGGTGGACGAGTTCGGCGGCACCGCGGGCCTGGTCACCATCGAAGACATCCTGGAGGAGATCGTCGGTGAGATCGCCGACGAGTACGACGACGAGACCCCGGAGATCGAACCCCTGGGCGGCGGCAGGCTGCGGTTGAGTTCCCGATTGTCGCTGGAGCACCTGTGCGAAGCCACCGGGATCGACCTGGACTCCGACAGCGAGGGGGTGGATACGGTGGGTGGGCTTCTGGGCCAGCGGCTGGGGCGGGTGCCGATCCCGGGTGCGGAGATCGTGGAACAGGGCTGGCGGTTGCAGGCAGAATCGGCCGAAGGCCGCCGCAAGCGCGTCGGTACTGTCCTGGCAACACCCGCGGCCGATCCCGATGGACCCTCGGAGGCAGACCATGACTGACCTGAGCGCCGACGACAGCAAACTCGTCGTCCTGGCGCGGGCCGCGCGGGCGCGGGTGGGATCGCGCTGCGGGGCAGCGGTGCGCGACGAAACCGGCCGCACCTACACCGGCGCCGACGTCGGGCTGCCGTCGCTGTCCGTGTCGGCCGTCGGGCTCGCCGTGGCGCAAGCAGCGGCGTCGGGGGCGCAGCGGATCGACGTACTGGTTGTGGTGGGACCGGACGACGATGTGGACACGTCGCCCGCCCGCGACCTCGGCTGCGGACTCGTGATCAGTGCGGATCCGCAGGGAGCGGTCTTGTCGGTCGAGCGCCATGGTTGAGGAGTTCCGCTCCGGGTTCGCCTGCATCGTGGGCCGGCCCAACGTCGGCAAATCAACGCTGCTCAATGCGCTGGTGGGCCAGAAGATCGCCATCACCTCGGCCCGGCCGCAGACCACCCGGCACGTGATCAGGGGCATCATCCACCGCCCCGGCGCACAACTGGTGGTGATCGACACCCCAGGCCTGCACAAGCCGCGCACCCTGCTGGGCAGACGGCTCAACGACCGGGTCCGGGAGGCGTGGGCGCAGGTGGACGAGATGGTCCAGTGCTTCCCCGCGGATCAGAAGCCCGGGCCGGGGGACCGCCTCATCGCGCGGGAATCAGGCGCCGCGCACCGCGGGGTGCGCGTCGCGGCGATCACCAAGACCGACCTCGCCGGACCCGCCCTCATCGCCCAGCGGATCGTCGAGGTGGCGGCGCTGGGTCGGGAACTGGGGCGGGAGTGGGACGAAGTGGTCCCCGTCAGCGCCGTCACGTCGGACGGTGTGGACGTGTTGGCCGAAGTCCTGCTGTCGCGGCTCCCCGAGGGTCCGCCGCTGTACCCCGACGGTGTGGTCACCGAGGAGCCCGAGCAGACCCTGGTCGCCGAGATGATCCGCGAGGCGGCGCTGGAGGGGATGAGCCAGGAGCTGCCCCACTCCATCGCCGTGGTGGTCGAGGAGATGGCCCTACGGCCGGATCGGCCGCCGACGAATCCTATGGTCGACATCTCCGCGTGGATCTTCGTGGAGCGGGACAGCCAGAAGGCCATCGTCATCGGCAAGAAGGGAGCGGGCATCCGGCGCATCGGATCCAGCGCCCGGCAGCGGATCGAAGCGCTGCTGGGGACTGCGGTGTTCCTGGACCTTCGCGTGAAACTGGCCAAGGATTGGCAGCGCGACCCCAAACAGATGAACCGGCTGGGGTTCTAGCCCCCACCCGGCGGCGGTGGCTGGGCGGGTGGGGCATCGTCGGCCATTTCCAGGGAATCTGGGTTGGCCACCTCGGGAGCGTCGGCTCGGGGCTCGGCAGCGGCTGAGCCGGGAACGGCAGCCCCAGTTGTTCCGGTCGGCTCGCTGTCGTGCATCTCGGTGATCAGTTCATACCGCTCGCCGTAGGTGTCCAGCACCGCGATGATCGCCGCGGCGATGGGGATGCCGATCAGTGCGCCGATGGGCCCCCAGATTCCGACGCCGGCGAACACCGCGCCCAATGCGACCGCCGGGTGGATGTTCATCGTGGCGCGGGAGACGCGCGGCGTCAGGTAGTAGTTCTCGATCTGCTGATAGACGGTGGCGAACGCCACGATCCACAAAGCGTCGATCGGCTGGTCGGTCACCGCGACGATCGCGGGGATCGCCACCCCGATGTAGGTGCCGATGATCGGAATCAGTTGGGCCGTGAAACCGGCGAAGATGCCCAGCGGCAGCCAGAAGGGCAAGTCGATGATCCAGAAGAAGACGGCATGCGCCGCAGCGGAGATCAGCGCCAGGATCAGTTTCGAGGCGACGAAGCCGCCCGCCTTGGCGAGGCTGATGTCCCAGACCGTCAGCATGACCCGCTGCCGGGCCGGTGGGAGCCACGACGCGATGGTGCGCCGCAGCCGGGGGCTGTCGGCGGCGAGGTACCAGGCGAACACGAGCAGGGTCAGCAGATCGAACAACACGGCGAACGCCACGCCGATCGCCCCGACGATTCCGCCCGCGAAGTCCGTGGCGAAGGACGCGATCTGGCTGGCGGAGATGTTGAACTGCTGGACGATCTGATTGGGGTTGATGTCCAGGGCGAACTGGTTGTTCACCCACGTGACCACATCGTTGATGATGGCCGGCAGATCCTCGGCGAGTTGTGCGATCTGGGAAGAGAAGACCCCGCCCAGCATGACGATCACGGCCGCGAGTGCGACGACGCCGATCAGCATCGTGATCGAGGTCCCGATGGCGCGGCGCACCCCGCGCACCTCGAACCAGCGCACGGCCGGTTCCATGGCGATCGCCGCCAGCCAGGCGAGCAGCAGCAGGAACAGGAAGTGCCCGGTGGATGTGAACAGCCACATCGCCAACTGGTACAGCGTGAGAATGACCAGCAGCAGGATCACGCCGCGGCGCAGCCGCTTCGGCTCGAACGCGATCAGCTGGACGGTGTCGCTCACCGGCGGTTCGCCGCCGCCGAGCGGCCTGTCCGCCCCGACAACGGGCGGCAGATCGGAAGCGCGGAGCGGGTGTTCCTCCCGGATGAGGCGCTGCGGCATCCGGATCCGGTCCCATCTCGGCCGCCAACTGCGCCTGGCGCGCCCGGCGGATTCGTCGTTCACGCGCCAACGGTAGACCAGAAGCGCCGCGGGGTCGGACTGTGCCGCACGGATGCTCGCAGGTGGCCCGGGCAGTGGAACAATGGCCGGGTGCGCACCTACCGGGACGAGGCCGTGGTCCTGCGAACCCACGATCTCGGCGAGGTGGACCGCATCATCACGATGCTGTCGCGGGAGCACGGCCGCATCCGGGGGGTGGCCAAAGGGGTGCGGCGCTCCAAGAGCCGTTTCGGGGCGCGGTTGGAGCCGTTCGGCCATGTGGACGTCCAGCTGTACGAGGGGCGTTCGCTGGACACGGTGACCCAGGCGGACTCCCTGCAGGCCTACGGGGCGCAGCTGTGCCTGGACTACCCGCGGTGGACCGCCGGAGCGGCGATGCTCGAGGCCGCCGAGCGCCTAACCGCCGAGGAGAAGGAACCCGCCACCCAACAGTTCCTGCTGCTCATCGCCGGCCTGCGCGCTCTGACAGCCGGTGAGCGCAGCCCAGGGCTGGTGCTCGACGCCTACCTGCTGCGTTCCATCTCGGTGGCCGGCTATTCGCCGTCGTTCGCGGACTGCTCCCGCTGCGGGGCGGCGGGACCGCACCGGGCTTTCCATTTCGCCTCGGGCGGTGCGGTCTGCGGCGACTGCCGCCGGCCAGGGGCCAGCGCACCGCGGCCGGGGACGATGGAGATGCTGGGGGCGCTGTTGTCCGGGGACTGGCAGACGGCCGAGGCCGCCGACGACCGCCTGCGCCGCGACGGCAGCGCTCTGGTGGCGGCTTTCGTCCAATGGCACTTGGAGCGTGGCCTGCGTTCCCTGCGGCTGGTGGAGCGACCATGAGCCCGCCCTACCGGCGCCCAGCGCCCCACCCCGCCGGGGCGCTGCCGCCGGACATCCCGCGGGAACTGCTGCCGCGGCACGTCGCCGTGGTGATGGACGGCAACGGCCGTTGGGCCAAGGAACGGGGCCTTCCCCGCACGAAAGGCCACGAGGCGGGCGAGCACGCGTTGTACGACCTGGTCAGCGGCGCCATCGAGATCGGCGTCAAATGGGTCAGCGTGTATGCCTTCTCCACGGAGAACTGGCGCCGTTCGCCCGACGAGGTGAGGTTCCTGATGGGCTTCAACCGGGAGGTCATCCGCCGCCGCCGCGACGAACTGCACGAGATGGGTGTGCGGGTGCGCTGGGCGGGCCGCCGGCCGAGGCTGTGGAAGTCGGTGATCGCCGAACTGGAAACTGCCGAGGAACTGACCCGCGACAACGACGTCATGACACTGACGATGTGTGTCAACTACGGCGGACGTGCTGAGATCGTGGATGCTGCCGCCGCCTTGGCCCGAGATGTGCGAGCGGGCAAGGTCGACCCGGAGCGGGTCACCGAGGACGTCTTCGCGGGATACCTCGACGAGCCGGACATGCCCGACGTCGACCTCTTCCTGCGCTCGTCGGGTGAGCAGCGGATCAGCAACTTCCTGCTGTGGCAGATGGCCTACGCCGAGATGGTGTTCATCCCCGAACTGTGGCCCGATGTGGACCGCACCCACCTGTGGCGCGCCGTCGACACCTACGCCCGCCGGGACCGCCGCTACGGCGGTGCGCTGCCGAACCCCGAGCCCGGGCAGACCCCGACGCCATGACTCGTGCGGGTCATCCCGGGTGGGTGTCGGCGTGGATGTCCATCACGGCGTGGAGCAGCTCCACGGCGTCGGCGTGGGGACGCTGGAACGAGTTGCGGCCCATGATCGTGCCGAACCCGCCGCCCAGCGCCGTCTGACGGTTCTCCGCCAGCACCGCTTCGGTGCCCTTCGCCGCACCACCGGAGAAGATCACGATCCGTTGGCCGTCGAAAGCCCCCCTGATGACCTCCTTCACCCGGTCGGCGAGGGTGTCGAGCGGGGTGCCGGCCTTCTCGAAAGCGGCGCGGGCGGCATCGTTCTCGATGTGGGCGCCCGGTGGTTTCACCTTGATGATGTGCGCCCCCAGCTGCGCCGCGATCTGGGCGGCGTAGGACACCACGTCCACACCCGTCTGCCCTTCCTTCGACAGCCCGGAGCCCCGCGGATAGGACCACACCACCACGACCAGTCCGGCATCCTTGGCTTCCGCGGCTAGTTCACGCAACTCCTCATACATGTCGTTGCGTGCCGCGGAACCCGGGTAGATCGTGAAGCCGATCGCCGCGGCTCCGATACGCAGGGCGTCGTCGACCGAGGCCGTCACCGCGGGCACCGGGTCGCTGCCGGAGTACAGCGAATCGGAGTTGTTCGCCTTGAGGATGAACGGCAGCCTGCCGGCGTATTCGCGGGCCACGAGCTGCAACTGCCCCAGGGGAGCGGCGTAGGCGTTGCACCCGGCGTCGAGCGCCAGCTGGGCGTGGTAGCGCGGGTTGTATCCGGCCGGGTTGGGGGCGAAGGAGCGGGTGGGTCCGTGCTCGAAGCCCTGGTCCACCGGCAGGACCACCAGTTTGCCGGTCCCGGCGAGGCGACCGGTGGTCAACAGGCGGTAGAGATTGGCCACCACCCCGGGATTCTCCGAGGAGTACCAGGAAAGGATCTGATCTACGCGGTCGGACATGTCGACCTCCTCAACGTGCGGGCCGCTTGCCTTCTTCCACTTTAGCCGCCGGCTTCGGCCCACCATTCAGACGGCTGCCGTTCGGCGCCGCAGGAGGCGGGACGAGCCGGGCCGTGCTGCTGCACCAACCTCACCTGGTACCAGTCGTAGGGATCGTCGGGTGCGGCCGGATGCGCGACCTCCACGACGTCTTCCGCCGTCTGGGTGCTCGCGAAGGTCCCGATGTCGGCCGAGGTCCGTGCGGCCACGGCCAGTTCCGCCGCCTGCCGCTGCGGACTGCGACCGACCCGGCCGCGTAGATGCTGCGGCGCCGGCAGGCTGCCGGCGAGCGCCGCGGACACGGCGGGGGCGTCGAGCCTGCCGAGCATCATCCCCAGGGGCAGCATCAGGCCGGTGGGTGCGAAGCGGTGCCCGCCCAGATGGGAGATCTCCCACAGCCGCGGCGCGCCGGCGAACTGCCGCAACAGGGCGCGGCCGAACTCGGCGCAGCAGGCGTCCCGGCGGCCGTTCGTGCACAGGAACACCGTCGGCTCGGCGGCGGCGGCGGGATCGTCGCGAGCGGTTTCCGGCGGCGTCCAGACGTCGGCGCCCAGGGGAGAATCCCAAGGGTGGCTGCCCTTCGCGGCGACGACCGACGAGCCGATGACCTGCAGCGTCCACCACCGGCGCACATCTTGCGGCCGGGTGCAGTCGGGGTGGCGGGCGAGCATGACGCGGCAGTCTCGGGCCGCGTCAGCGATGATGCGCGGGTCGAGGTTGCTGTCCGTCACCGCGTCACGGCCCCACGACCCGGGCTGTTCGACGACCAGGATGCGTTCGTCGGTCAGTGCGCTGCCCGCCGGGGATTCGCCGGCGTTGAGCAACGAGCATCGGCCGCCGGCGGTGCTCACCCGACCGGTCCGCCCGCGCCGGCGATCGGCGTCTCGAGGGCCGTTCCGGTGCCGTCGCGCCGATGGTCCGGCTCGGGAAGGCTGACAGCGACCCCGGAGGCCGACGATGCCCGCACCGGCGTCGGACCCGCCCAAGCGAACACCAGGCGGTCCTCGCCGGCCCGCAACCGGTGGCAGCGCACGCCGCCGGTTGCCCGGCCCTTGGCGGGATAGTCCGCCAGCACGGTCGCCTTGACCGTCCCCGGGACGGTCCCCGGCAGCGCCGCGCTGGAACCCGCGACCGTCACCACCGCACCTTCGCGATCCGTGCGCACCGCGCCGAAGAAGACAGCCTCGTCCGCGGCGCCGAGCTTGATCCCGGCCATGCCGCCCGCGGCGCGCCCCTGCACCCGCACCGCCGCGGGCGGGAAACGGAGCAGCTGCCCCGCTGCGGTGATGAACACCAGATTCTGGTTGTCGGAGTCGGCCATGGCCGCGCCGATCACGGCGTCGTCGTCGGCGAGCCGGATGAGTTCCCGTTCGGGCTTGGCCAGGTCATCGACCTCCACCCGCTTCACCACGCCGTGCCGGGTCCCGATCGCAACTGTCGCCCCGGCCGGTGCCAGCCCCACCACGGCCAGCCGTTTCGGGATGTCCAGCAGGGCGCCGATGGGACTGCCGCCGGACACCGACGGGGCGGTGGCGCTGTCGGGCAGGGCGGGGAGATCGACAACGTTGACGGCGTGCGCGTTGCCGTCGGATGTGATGACTGCCACCTGGCCCCGGGTGGAGGCGGGCGCGGCGGCCACGATGCAGTCGTGTCTGGCGCGGCGGCCGTCTGCCGCCGGCGGTTCGCCGGTTGAGGTGCGCGCCAGCAGGCCGGTGTTGGACATCAGCACCCAACACGGCCCGTCGGGTACCTCCAGGTCGGCTGCCGGTTGGGGTGCGTCGGCGGCCTCGAGCAGCACAGTGCGCCGAGCATCGGCAAGCCGGGCGGCGACGTCGGCCAACTCCTCGGACACCACCCGCCGCAGCTGCCGGGGGTCGTCCAGGATCTGGGTCAGCGCGTCGATTCGCCGCGAAAGTTCCTCGGCCTCGGCCTCCAGCTCCAGCCGGGAGAACTTCGTGAGCCGGCGCAGCGGCATCTCCAGGATGTAGTTGACCTGGGTCTCCGTGAGGTCGAACGCGGCGATCAGCCGGTGGCGCGCCATCGCGGTGTCGTCGCTGCCGCGGATGATCGCGATGACCTCGTCGATGTCCAGGATCGCGATCAGGAGACCCTCGACCAGGTGCAGCCGCTCGCGCGCCCTCTCCCGGCGGAAGGCAGATCGCCGGGTGACCACATCGAGCCGGTGGTCCAGGAACACCCGCAGCAGCTCCCGCAGTCCCAGAGTCTGCGGTTGGCCGTCGACGAGGGTCACGTTGTTGATGGAGAACTGCTCCTCCAGCGGGGTGAGGGTGAACAGCTGGCTGCGGACCGCCTCCGGGTTGAAGCCGGACTTGATCTCGATGACGAGCCGCATGCCATGGTCGGCGTCGGTCAGATCGGTGAGGTTGGCGATGCCGGTGAGCTTCTTGTCGCGGACCAGGTTGCGGATACGCTCCACGACCCTTTCCGGGCCGACGCCGTACGGCAGCGAGGTGACGACGATGCCCTTTCGGCGGGCGCTGACCTGTTCGATCTCGGTCGTCGCGCGCATGCGGAATGAGCCCTTGCCGGTCTCGTAGGCCTGCCGCACGCCGTCCAGACCGATGATGATGCCCCCCGTGGGCAGGTCCGGTCCCGGCACGAACCTGACGAGGTCGGCGACATCTGCCTCGGGATGGTCCAAGAGGTGTCGCGCGGCGGCGACAACTTCACCCAGGTTGTGGGGAGCCATGTTCGTGGCCATCCCGACCGCGATCCCGGCGGCTCCGTTGACCAGGAGGTTGGGCAGGGCTGCCGGGAGCACGGCCGGTTCGGTCTCCCGGCCGTCGTAGTTGGGCAGGAAGTCCACCACGTCCTCGTCCAACGACGCGGTCATGTCCAGCGCCGGGGTTGCCAGCCGGCACTCGGTGTAGCGCATCGCCGCCGGGCCGTCGTCCAACGAGCCGAAGTTGCCGTGGCCGTCGACCATCGGCAGTCGCAGGCTGAACGGCTGCGCCATGCGCACCAGCGCGTCGTAGATGGCGCTGTCGCCGTGCGGGTGCAGCCGTCCCATGACCTCGCCCACGACCCGGGCGCTCTTGACATGGCCCCGGTCGGGCCTGAGCCCCATCTGCGCCATCTGGAACAGGATGCGCCGCTGCACCGGCTTCAACCCGTCGCGGGCGTCGGGCAGGGCGCGGGAGTAGATCACCGAGTAGGCGTACTCCAGGAAGGACCCCTGCATCTCCTCGGCGACGTCGATGTCGACGATTCGCTCCGCCGGCGGCGGGGCGGGATTGCGTGTCCGTGCCATGCATCTGCCCTTCGCTGGTGCAGCCACCGCTGCTGCCGGCACTCAGCGTATGACGCCTCGGGGTGTCATCTGACGACCGCCTCGCTAGCGTGTGGGTGTGACGCCAGCCGATCCCCCGAAGGGGTATCCGGAGCACTGGGAGGCCGACGTCGTTCTCGGCGACGGCAGCACCGCTCACCTCAGGCCCATCAAACCCGACGACGCCGGCCTGCTGCGCTTGTTCCACAGCAACCTGTCGCCGGAGACGGTGTACTTCCGCTACTTCGCCCCCTATCCGGACCTGATGGAGAAGGACGTGCAGCGGCTGGTCACCACCGACTACAGCGACCGCGTCGCTCTGGTGGGGCTGGTGGGCGGGCAGATCGTCGGCGTCGGGCGCTACGACCGGGTGTCCGACACCGACGCCGAAATCGCGTTCACCGTGCGCGACGACTTCCAGGGCCGCGGCCTTGGGTCGGTGCTCTTGGAGCATCTCGCCGCCGCCGCGCGGGAACGGGGGCTGCGGCGTTTCGTGGCCGACGTGCTGCCGCAGAATCGGCGCATGGTGGCCACGTTCAGCAATGCCGGCTACCGGGTCGCCCAAGAGTTGGACGAGGGCGTCGTGAAACTGGCGTTCGAGATCGAGCCCAACGCCGACCTGCGCCGCGTGATGCAGGGCCGGGAGCACCGGGCCGAGTCGCGCTCCGCCTGGCGGATCTTCAACCCCCGCGGGATCGCTGTCATCGGAGCATCGTCGCGCCGGGACTCCCTGGGGAACTTCGTTGTGCGCAACCTGGTGGCGGGGGGCTACCGCGGGCGGGTCTACCCGATCCACCCCAAGGCCGGTATGGTCGCGGGCCTCGCCGCCTTCCGGGACGTGGCCGACGTACCCGGCCCGGTGGATCTGGCGGTGATCGTTGTGTCGGTGGACAACGTCCCCGACGTTGTGCAGCGGTGCGGTGAGATCGGGGTGCACGCCCTGCTGGTGGTCAGTTCGGGGTACTCGGAGTCCGGCCCTGGGGGCGTCGACCGGGAACGGGAGCTGGTGGCCGCGGTGCGGGGAAGCGGGATGCGGCTGGTCGGGCCGAACTCGCTCGGCGTCATCAGCACCGACCCGCGCGTCCAGATGAGGGCCGCGCTGCCCAACAGAGTCCCGCCCCGGGGCCGGATAGCCCTGTACACGCAGTCCGCTGCGTTGTCGGTGGCCGCCCTGGACCGGCTGGCCGGGCGCAGGCTGGGCATCTCGGCGTTCGTGTCCACCGGCAACCGGGCGGACGTGTCGGGCCACGAGATGCTGCACCTGTGGAGCGAGGACGGTTTGACCGGTGTTGTGCTGATGTATCTGGAGAGCATCGCCAACCCGAGCAAGTTCGTGCGGGTGGCGTCCAGTTGCAGCCGGCACAAGCCGATCGCGATCGTGCGCTCCGGGCGCACCAGCCAGGCATTCCCGCTGGGTTCCCGGCCCCGCCGCACCGAGCTGCCGCCGACGGGAGTGGATCAACTCATCCGCAATGCCGGGATCATCGAGACCGCGTCGCTGGAGCAGTTGATGGACGTCGGCGGAATGCTCGCCTGCCAGCCCCTGCCCCCGGGGAGGCGGGTGACCGTGGTGGGGGATTCGTTGGAGATGGTGAACCTCGCAGCGGACACCTGCGTGACCGCCGGGCTGGAACTGCACAGCCAGAAGGTGCTCAACGCCGGCGAGTTCGCGCCCCAGCTGGCCCAACAGCTGCGCTCATCGCTGACCGGTGACGACACCGACGCGGTGCTCGTCGTGCACATCCCCCCGGTGATTTCCACCGACGCGGCCGTCCGGGAAGTCCTGCTCGCCGAATCACAACGCGCGACTGTGCCGCTCATGGCGGTGCTGCACCGCACCGAGGGGGTCAATTCGGTGCTGAGCCCGCCCGGCCGGGACGCGGGCCACGGTTCGGTGCCGTACTTCGGGACTGTCGAGGAGGCGGTCCAGTCCCTGCGGCGGGTCGCGGACTATGCGCACTGGCGGCGGCGCCCCGTCGGTGAGATCCCGCACCTGCCCGACGTAGATCCGGAGTCGGCCAAGGCCATCGTCGCCGACCGGCTCCGCGGTCGTGGGGGCCGGGAGGGCCCGGGTGTGACCGTGGCGATCGTCGGCTCCCAGTTGCGGGAGTTGCTGGCCTGCTACGGCATCGTGCTCCTGCCCAGCGTCCCGGTGTCGTCGGAGGACGAGGCAGTGGCCGCCGCGGATCAGACGGGTTGGCCCGTCGCGATCAAGACCACCGATCCCCGGTTGAGCAGACGGGGCGACTACGCCGGGGTACGGCTCAACCTGGAGAGCGAGAACGCGCTTCGGGCGGCCTACATGTCGCTGGGGGCGTCGCTGGACGACTCCGCGCTGAGCCGCATCGAGGTGCAGTCGATGGCCCCGCACGGGGTGAACTGCCTGGTGAGCGCGCAGCACGATCTGCTGTTCGGCCCGGTGGTGTCCTTCGGCCTCAGCGGGGTGATCCCGGAGTTGCTGGAGGACCGTGCCTACCAGGTGCCGCCGATCAGCAACGCCGACGCTGCGCGGCTCATCCGCGCCCCCGGGGCCGCCAGCGTTCTGTTCGGCTACGGCGGCCGCGAGCCGTCGGACCTCGCGGCGCTGGAGGATCTGGTCGTGCGTGTCGGCCGGATGGTGCACGAATTGCCCGAACTGCACCGCCTCGACCTGAACCCGGTGGTGGTGGCCGACACGGGTTTGGCCGTCCTGCAGGCCACCGCATGGCTGCAGCCCCCCGATCTGCGGGACGACTCCCTGGTGCGGCGATTGTCCGACGGTTGAACCGCCGCATTGGGTATGGCGACGCCACGGGTGGATACTGGGCAGGTGATGGATTCCAGGGCGCTGCTGCGTCGCGATATCGAGAAGTCCGGCTACTACCCCGACCTCGTGGACGACTCGTTGACCACGGCGCTGGGCAACGAGGAGTTGCTGGAGTTCGTGGTGCACCACGAGGCCACGTTCGACCGCGACGAACTGCGGCGGCACGCCACCGTGCTCGCGTTGACCCCCACCCGGCTGATCATGCAGCACACCGACGAGCACCCGGCCGACGACACCTACCAATCCCCCTACGCAACATCGGTCACCGAGGCGGTTCGGCTGGCGGCGATCGATTCGGTGGTGGTCACCCGGGTGGTGCCCGCCCCGGAGAAATATCGGCCCGGGTCGGCGGTGGAGGTTGTGCTCACGATCGGGTGGGGCGCGGTGAACCGCATCGAGTTGGAGCCGGCGACGTGCGGCGACTCGCAGTGCGAGGCCGACCACGGCTACAGCGGCACATCGACCAGCGACGACCTGTCCCTGCGGTTCTCAGCCGCCGCCGACGGAACCGATGCCGTGGCCCGCGCGCTGGCCTTCGCCGAGGCGCTGTCCCGGGCCACCGGGTGACATGAACCCCGAAGCGCTACTCCCGGCATACGGGGGCGGCAGTCTGGCCGAGGTCCTGCCGACGATCTGCGACGGGCTGCGCGTGCGGGGCGCCTGGGACCATTTCGGCCTCGGCGAGGCCAGCCGGGTCGTGGTGATCGTGGTGGACGGGCTGGGCCACCGGCAACTGCACGACCACGCGGAACTGGCCCCCACGCTGGCGGCGGCGGATCGGGGTCCGATCACAACGGTGTTCCCCAGCACCACGCCGACCGCGTTGACGAGTTTCGGAACCGGCCTGCCGCCGGGCAGCCACGGACTCATCGGGGCGGCCTTCCGCCTGGACGGGGCGCTGTTCGCGCCCTTGAGCTGGGGCGACACCCCGTCGGCGATGTCGTTGCAGCCGCAACCCACGTGGTGGGAGCGGGCGGCGCGCGCCGGGGTCCATGTCGACAACGTCAGCCCCCGGATCCACCGCAAGGGCGGCCTGACCGGGGCGGCGTTCCGCGGCGGGCGTTTCGTCGCGGCCGACACCTACGGGGAACGGGTGGCCGAGACCGCCCGTTCGGTCCGCGGCGGGTCCCGCAGCCTCGTCTACAGCTATTGGGAGGGACTGGACAAGACCGCTCACGTCCACGGTGTCGATTCGCCGCACTACCGGGCGGAACTGGGTGTGGTGGACCATTTCGTGCGCGCGGTGGCCGCCGAGATGCCCGCCGGATCCCGGCTGGTGGTGACCGCCGACCATGGATTCGTGGATTGCGACACCGTGATCAAGGTCGATGGGGACGAGTTCCTCGACGGTGTGCAGCTGCTGGCGGGGGAGCCGAGGGTGCGGCAGGTCTACACCCGTCCAGGCCGCGCCGACGAGGTCGCAGGTGTCTGGCGGGAGCGCTTGGCCGATGCCGCCGACGTGCTGCTGCGCGACGATGCCATCGAAGCGGGCCTGTTCGGGGAGACCTCCGCGGCCAACGCAGACCATGTCGGCGATGTGCTGGCGATCGCGCGCGTCGAGGTGCGGCTGGCTGCTCCTACCAGGGACTCGATGCTGTCCAGCCTGCGCGGTCAGCACGGCGCGCTGACGCCTTCGGAGATGGCCGTTCCCCTGATCGTGCTGGACGTGTGAATCGGGGATGACCGGGCTGGCCGTCAGCGCTCGTCGGGCGGCATGCCGAACAGCACTTCGTCCCAGCGGGGGCTGTCCGACTGGGCCGCGGGCTTGTGCCCGCCCGGGGCCTGCTTCTCCGCATGCGGCCGCTGCGGTTCGGCCTGCTCGGGGGCTTGGCCTTGCGGCTGCTGTCGACCGCCCCTGCCGGCTGGATGGTTGCCCGCCTCGGCGGGTCGCGCGGCGGGCGGCTCGTCATCATCGGGCACGCGGATCAGCCGTGGCCGTTGTTCGGCGGGGATCCGGTCTTCGGTGAACCACTTCGCCTCATCGTCCTCGGCCGCCAGCGCCATGGCCTCCATGTCGTACTGCCAGGTCGCCACCCGGTCGCCCTTGCCCGCCGGATAGGCCAGCAGGACAGTCCACAGGCCGTCCTCGCGCCGCCAGGAATCCCACCGGGTCGTGTCGATGTCGATTCCCCGCTCGCCGAGCCGCCGGGCCACGATCTCCCCGAGTTCGGGGTCGTCCTCGTGACGTCCGATCGGGCACTTCTGGGCTTTCTCCGCCACCCAGCCGCGCTCCTGCAGGATCGGTGCCGCGAACGCTTCGACCCGCTCGACCGACCAGCCGGAGAACTCAGCCACCTCCGCGGGTGTGGCTCCGGCGCGAAGCCGGGCCTGGATGTCTTTGGCGCTGACGGGCGCTTCGGGTGCCTCGAGTTGTTCCCGGGCCCCGCGCACGGCGGAGCGCAGCCGCTCGTCGATGGAGAGCCGGTAGCGGGTTCCGTCGGCAGCGGAGAGGATGAGCGCAGATCCGTCGTCGGACAGTCCCGCGAAAGACAAGTTCGGCATCGGGCTCCTCGCCAGGTCGGTGATGGGTAAAGACTACGGGGAACCGGTCCCTGATCACGACGGGGCACGCAGTGACGGCCTCATCAGCCCATGACCGGCTGCCGCCACGAGCAGGGAACCCACGCCGCACACCGCCATGAACGTGTACCCGGCGTCGGCCGAGACCGCGTCGATGAGCGCCCCCGAAGATGTGCTGCCGACGGCCAGCCCGACGGCGATTCCGGAGACGGAGATGCCCAGCGCCTCGGTGAGCCTGCTCCCCGGCACCATCTGCTCGATGATGGTGGTCGTCACGATGAGCAACGGCGACACGGCCAGCCCCGCGAGGAAGGCCAGGGCCATCAGCGGGGCGATGTGCTGCACGAGCATCAGCGGAGCGCTCACGACGGCCAGGAAACCCGCGGACAGGACAACCCGGCGCCTCGGATCGGCCGGCGGCTGGCGCAACCCGAGCAGCAGGCCGGAGATCAGGCTGCCGCACGCATACAGCGCCAGGACGGCCCCGATGAGCTGCTCGTAGCCCAGCGCCCTGGTGAACGCGATCGAGGTCACTTCGAAGGATCCGAACACCCCGCCGAGCAGGACCATGATCAGCACCACTGCCACGAGCCCCGCCGACATCAGCGGTTGTGGGCCGTGCCCCGGGGACCGGCGATGCACCGGCGGCTGCGACGAGGTCTGCGAGGCCAGCCACAGGGCCCCGGTCAGGATCAGCGCCGCGCAGCTGTACATCGCCGCGGCTTCGCCCCACTGCAGCGCCAGGACGGTCATCAGCGGCGGTCCGACGATGAAGACCATCTCGTCGATCACCGCTTCCAGGGCGAAAGCGGACCCCAGTTGCGGAGTGCCGGACAGCTGGGCTGCCCATCTGGCGCGCACCAGCGAGCCGACGTGCGGTCCGGTGGCACCGGCGATGAACGCCAACAGGAACTGCACTGTGACCGGGAAGTCGCGCACCACCGACATGGTGAACAGCACCAGAGCCGTGGATTGTGCCGCCACCAGGACGGGCACCGCGCGGCTCTGGCCCGCCCGGTCGGCCCAGCGCAGCCCCAGCGGTGAGACGAACGCGGCGGCCAGCGCGACCGTCGCGGACAGTGCCCCTGCGAGCGCGTAGGAGCCGCTCTGGGCGGTCACCAGCAGAACCACGCCGAGGGAGAGCATCGAGATCGGCAGGCGGCCGATGAAACCCGCAGACACGAAACGTCCCGCCCCCGGCAGCCGCAGCAGCCGCAGGTAGCCGTTCACAGGCGCGACGCTACCTGCACTGCCCGGCACCTGGGGCCGGCAACTAGTCTGGGCACGATGCGTACCGATCAGATCGAGGCCCTGCTGGTGCTCTCCTTCGGGGGGCCGGAGTCCATGGGCGAGGTCCTGCCGTTCCTGCGCCGGGTCGTCGCCGGCCGTGGCGTACCCGACGAACGGCTTGAGCAGGTCGCGGCGCAGTACCGCCACTTCGACGGCGTGTCGCCGATCAACGCCGAGAACCGCGACCTGGTGCGACGGCTGGCGGCCGTCGCCCCGAAGGGCTGGGTGGGGGAGCGGGTGTATCTGGGCAACCGCAACAGTGAGCCGTTCCTCGCCGACACGTTGAGCCGCATGGCTGCCGACGGGGTGGGCGCCGCGGCCGTCTTCGTGACGAGCG
>JAQAZZ010000172.1:0-5984 GCA_032127075.1 Micrococcales bacterium
GTCCGCTGTCAGCGGGCGGAACGGCCTGCCGTTGATCGACCGGACGAGGATCCGCTGGAAGACGCCGTCGGGCTCCGTGTCGCGAGCCCCGTACCTCGCCGCCCTCTCGGCGGCACCTTCGAACTCTCGCAGCAGTTCGGCGATCGCCGCCGGCCCCAGTTGCTGCTCGGCAAAGACCGCCACCGCATCCAGGTGCGCCGGCTCCAGGTCCTCGGGGTCGGCGCCGGCGGCGAGGGCGTCCTGCGGCCGGTCGGGCACCTCCTCGACCTTGGTCGCGGCCGCTGCCACGCTACCCACATCCGCAGCCCCCGGCCGCGCCAGCCGTGCCGCCGGTGCCCCGGCCCGCAGCGCCCGGCGGCCCGTGGGGCCGAGCAGCGACACCGGATACGGCTGCCGGTCGGGTTGGTCGGGGCGGGCGAGCGCCTCCCGCAGCGTCTGCCCGTCGCCGCCGGGGCCCTCGGTGGGGATGCGCCCGGCGGCGGGGCCGAGCAGCACCGCCCGCGCCGTCGCGTCGTCCGGCAGCCGCTGCCGCCACAACGCCGCCGACGCCGAGAGGCCCAGCGCCAGGCCGGACAGCACCGACGACACCGCCGGGCCGGCCCGCCACGCGCGGGCTGCGGCGATGACGATCTCCTCCTGCAGGTCGATCCCCGCCTGACGCCCGGCCGCGGCGACCACCCGGCGGGCGAGGTCGGCGTTCACCTGCTCCGGCCAGCGCCATTGCGGCGGCGCGACCCCTTCAGCCCCGCGGGTGCGGTCCCGCACGGTGTCCTCGCCCAGCCAGGGCGCCCCGTACGCGGGAGGTCCGACCACCGCGCGGCCGTCCACCGGTTCGGAGTCGAGCAGGTCGAACCGCAGCCCCGCCGCCTGGGGGGGTCCCGCGGGAAGTGCGGTGGTCAGCGCCCCGGGCACCGCCAGGGTCGTGCCGTTGTCGTCGATGAAGACCGCGACCGTTCCCAGCGGGTCGTCGTCTCCGGGCTCCAGCTGCATCGCCAGATCCTTGAAGCCGCCGGCCGGGCCGGTGCGGAACCGCCACGAGTCCACGCACAGAACATCGGCGGGGCCGCCCTGGCCGCGAACCCATGCGGCCGCTCCGTCGGCGCGCCAGGGCACGACCAGCGCCGCGATGTGGTCGCGCCCGGCGTCGAACGTGCCGCCGGGGGGGAACACCCTCGCGCACAGCACGCGGGCTGTCCCGGCGGCCGGATCGGCTGCAGCGGTGCCGTGCTGCACATGCGCCCACAGCGCGGCCTGCAGCGGGTCGTGCCCGGCGAGGACCTCGGGCGCCAGCACTGCCCGACTGCCGACCACCTGGATGTGCTCCGCCAGCCCGACGACCAGCAGCAGCCAAGGGGCCACCCTGCCCGCGCCGTCCAGGCCCGGGGAATACCGCCACGGCAGGTCGGCGGCGGCGAACTCCACATAGGGCCGCTGCTCCTCCTCCGCGGCGAACGTGCCCGGGTGCGGCACACGGCGCCGGATCGCCCCGGGGCGCAGCCCCCGCACGTCGGACACTCCGGCGACGGCGAACCGCACCCGCACGTCCTGAGTGCCCTGCGGGCCGGCGGTGCCGATCCCGAAGACGCTTTCCTGCACCGTGCGCCCGTGTTCGCCGGCGACGGGAGCTCCGCCGCGCCGCACGGCGGGGCTGAACCACACCTCGCCCGCCATCAGGCCCCCCACAGGTGTGCGATACCGACGATCGGCTCATCGGCCGGCATCGCCGTTCCGCCGCGATCGGCGGCGGTGAGCACCGCCGCGCTGCGGGACTTCGGCGCCCGGGCGGCACCGGGCGCCACGACCGCCCACACCTCGGGCTGCAGCACCAGGACCGGCTCCCGGGGTGCGGCGACCGCAGCGTCCGCCCGGGCACCGAGCAGCCGGATCAACGCAGCGGCGATGCCGTGCGCGAGCCCGTCGAGCATGTGGTGGTCGGGCTTGTAGTACTCCGCGTAGGCGACTGAGCCCTGCCGCACCGCACCGACATTGGCATCGGTCAGGTGGAACTCGACCCCCGACGGCAGCTGCTCGTATGCCGGGAGGGTGAGTTTGTCGGCATCGGCGAGCTCGTGGAACGCCGCGGGCGCGAACGGGTCCATAGGGCCGGCGGCAGCCCCGGCGGGCAGCCCGGTCAGCTTCAGCTGTGCGGGTGCCTGCAGCTTCCGGCCGCGGACGCGTTGCAGCGGGGTGTCGAACGGGGCGACGGTCTGGCGCCAGGTCACCGATCCCAGCGGCGGCATGATCGACAGGTCCGGGTCGTCGGGGTCGCGCGCCGGCGGTTGCGCGTCCACCAGTGGGTCCGCGGCCTCGGCGGCGACCAGCGCGGTGGGCGGCACCTGCAGCGGCTGGGCGGGGTCGGTGCGCTCGGCGCCGGTGACCAGCAGTCCGAGCAGGTCGATGACCGCAGGCGTGGCGGGGGAGCCGCCGCCGGAGCCGATCTGGAAGGAGTCGCGCCAGCCCGCCTCGGCGCCGAGGAACGACACCGACACCTCTCCGGCGATCACCACCGGCCCGGGTCCGTCGATGACCCCGGTGAAGTCCACCCCCGCGAAGTCGATCCCCAACGCTCCGACATCGACCCCGCCGGCGAGGCGGGCGTGGACGTGGAACGGGTCGTAGTGCCCGATGGCGTCGAACTGCAGATAGCCGTGCACCGAGATGCCGTAGTCGAAGCCGACTTCGACCCGGGCGCCGGCCTGGAAGGTGCCGTCGGTGACCGCGAGGTAGCCCTCGTAGCGCAGCGACAGCGGCAGCGGCAGGTCCGAGCCCATGCTGAGGCGGCGCTGGGGCGGCAGTCCGGGAATGTCGGCGCGGAATCCGGGGTAGAAGCCGCCGAGGGTGAACAGCGCGACCGCCGGGTCGGAGGTGCGCACCCGCATCGCGGCGGTGCCGTCCACCCGAAGCAGGCCGAACATGCGCCCGGACACGACCGCGAGGTCGACCGCCATGAAGCCGGCCGCCGGGTCGATCTCCCCGACGACGTCCAACCGGAGGTCCAGCACCACCGGGATCGACACCCCGGCGGAACCCAGCAGCAGGAAGCGGCCGCGCGGCAGTTCCAGCAGCGCCACCAGCGACAGCCGCAGCGCGGAGTACCCGGCGATCTGCAGCCAGGTCAGCTCCAGCGAAGGCCCCGCGACCACGGCGCCGGCGCGGGTGGGGAACACCTGGGGCAGCAGCGCCAGGCGGGCGCGGCGGTCGGCGGCGTCACCGGGGGCGGCGGGGAAGAACAGACCGACGGCGGTCCCGCTGGCCAGCGCCGCCCGCAGCGCATCGGCGTCTACGGCGACGTTGACGCCCACCACCCCACCGATGCTGCTGAGCTCGAAGCCGAACCCGACCTGGATCCCGGGTGTGAACCGTGCCCCCAGGATGGCGGCGAACGATGTCGTGCCGGCGTCCTCGGCCAGCAGCGCCAGCGCGCCCGCGGTCACCGCGCCCACGTCAGCCGACAGCGACCCGGCCCAGCCGCCGGCGACGGCCAGCAGCCCGCCGTCGATGTCGATCGGCCCCGCGACGACCTGGGCGTCCGCGCCCGCTGGCGGCAGCAGCGCCGCGACGATCGGATCGGCCCCCGCCACCGGCAGCACCACCGCCGGCAGCGATGTGCTCAACCGCAGCGGCCCCAGCCGAAGGTCGACGGCGGCGCCGGAGAGCAGCCCGAGGTCCCCGCGCAGCATCCGGTCGGCGGCCGACCCGAGCAGCGCAGCGGCCCCCGGCACCTCCGGCAACCCCCACGCGGCCCGCAGCAGCGCGTTCGGATCGGCGCTCAGGCCCCGCACCGCGGCTTCCCACCGTTGCCGGGTGGCTTGGGACGGGTCAGCGGCCAGACCGGCCGAAGCCGCCCGGGCCTCTGCCACGGCCGCGGGCGCCGCTGCGGGGGCGGCAGCGATCAGGCTTTCGGCGAATCCGGCGAGCTCCGCGGCCATGTCCGGCTCAGAACCACAGCGGCGGGTTGCGGAAGGTGGCCGACAATCCGCTGCCGAGTTCCACCACCAGCGCCTGATAGGCGGTCTTGCTGGCCAGCCGCGCGGCGGTGCCCATATCGTCGAAGGGTTTGGTGCCCGGGTAGGCGGCGGGCAACAGGTTCGGCCGCACTACCCGCAGTGCGGCGCGAAGGACGTGCATGGCGCGGTCCTCGTCGTCCAACACGTTTCGGAACGGTGGGGTGACCGTGAAATGGCCGCCGCCGTCGGTGGAGCAGGAGTAGATCGGTGTGCCGATCCGGCCCTGGGAGAGGTCGAAGGCGGCGAACTGGGCGCGGTCCATGGGACGGACGGCGAGGAACCCGCCGGGGTCCAGCAGCCGAAGGCAGGCATCGACCACGTCGGCGATGTCCCTGCGGTTCGAATTGCGAGCAGCGGGGTCCAGATCGAGGCGCATGTTGCGGTCAAGCGCGGCCTCCGCGTCCACCCACCGCGGGTCGCCCGGGTGCGGCAGTCCGTCCAGGCCCACCTGCAGGGCCGCCAGCGAGGTGCGCAGCAACGGGACCAGCGTGCCGCTGATCGTCGACTGCACCAGCTCCGGCAGCCCGGCGGTGGTCGGATCCGGGGCGTCGGGGTCGGCCGGCTCCCAGTCGAAGAAGCCGTCCAGCGCGGTCATCGTGCCGACGCCGATCACCGGATCGTCCGGGCTCAGCCCCATGGCGCGTTTGAAGGCGACGACTGCGTCTCCGGTGTTGTTGCCGAATCGGCCGTCGGTCACCCCGCACGGGAAGCCGATGTCGTCCAGCGACTCCTGCAGCCGCCGCACGGCGTCGGAGTCGGGCTCACCCGCCATCATGCGATGACCGCCCGCGGCGCACGCCTGCAGTGTCGGGGAACCGGAGAAACGCTGCGCCACCAAGGCCATGGCGGGCCCCTTTCGCCACCGGCCCGCGCCGGTGCCCGCGGAGAGCGGGTGAGGGAAGTGTGGCACCAGCGAGGTCCCCGCGGAAGGGCTTTTCGCTGCCGTCAGGCGAACGCGCGTGCGCGGTTGCTGCTCCACTGAAGACCGGGCTCCCGCCGGTGTGCGTGCTCAAAGCCGATTGCAGGAACGCAGGGTCGCGAAGCACTCCTCCTTGGCGTCATAGCCGCAGCCGCAGCAGTTCTGCTGCAGGAGATCCAACAGTCCCAGGACTCGGCCAACATGTGCCATGGGCGACGCCCAGAGCGCCTGCATGCGGCGGGGCCATACTGCTTTTGTGGCAACGCCCTGGGCCGGCCTATCCGAGCCGGCGGTTGGCCAGCACCGGGAAGTCGCCGCGCCACTGCAGGACCGCCTCTGGGTCCAACTCCGCGGTGATGACCTGCTCCCCCTCGGCGTCGGCCTCGGCGAGCACCTCACCCTTGGCGTCCACGATCACCGAGTATCCGCACATCGTCACCCCGGCATGCGTGCCGACGGCGTTGCAGCCGACGACGAACGCCTGGTTCTCCACCGCGCGGGCCCGGCACAGCAGCCGCCAGTGCTCGGCGCGGGCGGCGGGCCAGCCCGAGGGGATGAGGAACGTGGTGGCGCCGGTGGCGCACTGGATCCGGTACAGCTCCGGGAAGCGCAGGTCGTAGCAGGTGGACAGCCCCGTCGGCCCCAGCGGTGTTTCGGCGGTGACCACCCGGTCGCCGGGCACCACGGCGGTGGCCTCCCCCTCGTCGAAGCCGAACAGGTGGATCTTGCGGTAGCTGGTGCGCAACTCCCCTTCGGGATCGAACAGCAGGGCAGTGTTGGACACTCCGCCGTCGTGCAGTTCCGGGAAGGAGCCGGCCTGCAGCCATGCGCCTGTCGTGCGGGCCAGTTCGGCCATCTGCCGGGCGAACGGTCCGTCGGTCGCCTCGGCGAAGCTCATAAGGAGGTGGGTGTTGAACGCCCCGATGGTCCACAGCTCCGGCAGCACGATCAGGTCGGCCTCCCCGGCGAGGGCGCTGACCCGCTCCACGACCCGTTCGATGCGATCGCGGGGCTGTTCGGCGTCGTCCACCGACAGCTGGAAGGCGGCCACTCGCACC
>JAQAZZ010000173.1:0-11673 GCA_032127075.1 Micrococcales bacterium
CTACCACCCGCACGTCCGGGCCTTCCGCACCGCCGTCGTCGGCGAAGGCGAACAAGGTCGCCCCCGGTTGCCCGACGACGTGGATCCCGTCGATCCGAGCGATTCCGGCGAGGATCATCTGCGTGGCACGCCAAGCCGACAGGGCCAGCTCCCGGTAGCCCTCGCGGCCGAGTTTGTGCAGGTAGGCCCATGCGACGGCCGGCGGCCCTCCCGGCCGGGTGCTCAGCAGGGTCGGGTTCACCACCGGGTAGCCGTTCCACGCCGCGGTCGCGAACCAGTGCAGGTGGCGCAGTTCGGCGTTGCGGTGCAGCAGCAGCGAAACACCTTTGGGGGTGTAGGCGTACTTATGGAGGTCGACTGACACCGACGTCACCCCCGGGATCATCAATCCGATGGGCGGCAGCCCCTCAGCCGCGCGGATGAACGGCACTGTCCACCCGCCGATGCAGGCATCGACGTGGCACAGTACGTCCGCTTCCGCCGCGGCCGCCGCCACCGGCTCGACGGGGTCGATGACGCCGTGGGCGTACGACGGCGCCGACACGACGACGAGAGCGGTGCGTGCGTCGATGGCCGCCGCCATCGACTCGGCGTCGGCGGCGAAGCTGTCGGGATCCACGGGCACGGACACCAGATCGACATCGAACAGGTGGCAAGCCTTGATGAACGCCGGGTGCACCGAACTCGGGGCCACCAGCTTCGGCCGTGCGTGCGGGTCGCCGACCTTCGCCCGCCACCGTTCCCGGGCACCCAGTACGGCCAAAGCGCATGACTCGGTGCCGCCGCTGGAGAGGGTGCCGACTTCGGCAGGGTCTCCGCTGCCCAGCAGGCTCAGGCCCGCCGCCACGAGGTCGTTCTCCACCGCCGCGAAACTTGGGAACGCCGTCGGGTCCAGTCCGTTGACGTGCTCGGTGATCGCAAACGCTCTCACGCCGAGCTCGTCAAGCTCTTCGATGCCGGAATCGTAGACGTACGACGTGGTCCGGCCGCCCTTCGTGGGGACGTCGTGCTGCCGCAGGGCTTCGAGTGTTCCGAGGGTCACCTCGTCCGGGATGCCCTTGTCGGGGAATGCGGGGGGCCGGGCACTTGTCATGGGGTGGCTTCCTTCGTGGGCGGGCGGCTCTGGCGCTCGGCTGCTGCTCTGCCGTAGCGGACGATGAAGGGGACGCTCAGTGCCACGAGAACGGCGGGCACGATCGTGAAGGCGGCCAGCACCCCGGTGACGGCTGACTCGGGCTGGCTGACCGCCTCGTCGGCGCGGCTGGAGATGAAGCCGGTGAACGCCAGTACCACTAGGACCAAGCCGGGACCGAGCGCGAAACCGAGGGTCTCGCCGGCGGTCCACACGCCGGTGAACACGCCCGCACGCGCCTCCCCCGTGCGTTCCCGGGCCGAGGAGACCGCATCGGGCAGCATCGCCAGCGGGAACATCTGGCAGCCGCCATAGGCCACGCCGCACACCGCGATGGCCGCGGCCGTGAGCCCGAATGACAGCGACCTCCCGCCGACGATCAGGATCGAAGCGCCCAGGAGGAAGACGGTGGTTGCGGCCAAGAATCCGACCGTCTTGCCGAACCGGTGGGCGACCCACGTCCACCCCGGCATGACCACGATCGCGGGAGCCACCAGGCAGATGAAGAGGATTGTGATCGAGCCCGGCCGCCCGACGATATACGTGGCGTAGTACTGGGCCGAGCCCAACATGGCGGCGAAGCCGAGCGCTTGGATGACGAACGACATCAGGAGTGCGACGAACGCCCGATCGTGGCGGACCTCGCGCATCTGCTCCACGATCGTGCCCTCCGCCGCGGGCGTGACCCGTGTCCGCGCGCGTGCGAGGCCGGCGATGCACAGCCAGATCCCTGTCGCCATCAGGGCGGCCATCGAGACCGCCATGACGAAGTGGCCGAGGTTGGCCCCACCGAGGGAGTCGCGGATGATCGGGGCGAGCGCCCCTCCCACCAGGATCGCGACGGTGAGGAAGGCGACCCGCCAGGCCATCAGCGTCGAGCGCTCCGCAGGCGAGTCCGTGACCTCCGCCGACAGGGCGATATAGGGAACCTGGAACAGGGCGAAGGCGGTCGAGGCGAAGATGAACGCGAGGAAGACCCACAGCGCCGCCAGGATGGGTCCGATCGCCGGGGGCACGGCGAACATCACCACAAACGTCAGCGGCAGCAGCACTCCCGCGATCCGCAGGTACGGCAGCCGACTGCCCACGCGCGCTGCCGCGGCATCGGAGAACCGGCCGACCACGGGCAGTACGACGACGTCCCAGGCTTTGGGGACCGCCACAACCAGCGCCGCCGCGCCTGCGGCCACCCCGAGGGTGTTGGTCAGGTAGTAGGCAAGCACGAGGCCGGGAACTGTGGCGAAGACGCCCGTTCCCACGGAGCCGAATGCGTAGGCCACCGTCGTTCGACGGGTCAGGTGGTACCCGCCCACCGCCCCGGGAGCCTGGATGGCACCTTCGGGCGTCGGCTGTCGGCGAGGCTCCTCGGGGCCCTCACCCGGCCGCCGTTGCGAGCCGCTCCGGGTCATGTCCGGAGGCTAGCAAGCCGACGGCCGCGAAGACTGTGCCAGCGGCAGCCAGAGCGGGACCGCCGTGGCTGACCGGTTGGGGTGCGTCAGCGAAGGAGCATGTGGCTTTGTCTTGGCTCCCGGGTGCCCTCGGTGGAAGATGGCGGCTAGTGCGGGAACGGCCGAGTCCGAGTCCGGGTGCGGTTCGCCGCGTGAGGGAGGAACGATGAGTATGCCCGCCGAGTCGGGCGAGCAGCCCGCACGGCATGCTGCCGACAGCCACGACCTCATCCGGGTGCACGGGGCTCGCGTGAACAACCTGAAGGACGTCAGCGTGGCGATCCCGAAGCGCCGGTTGACCGTGTTCACCGGTGTGTCCGGCTCGGGAAAGAGTTCGCTGGTGTTCGGCACCATCGCGGCGGAGTCGCAGCGCCTGATCAACGAGACGTACAGCGCCTTCATCCAAGGGTTCATGCCGACGTTGGCGCGGCCCGACGTCGATGTCCTCGACGGGCTGACCACGGCGATACTCGTGGATCAGGAGCGGATAGGCGGCAACCCCCGCTCCACGGTGGGCACCGTCACCGACGCAAACGCAATGCTGCGGATTCTCTTCAGCCGCCTCGGAAAGCCTCACATCGGGTCGGCGCAGGCGTTCTCGTTCAACGTCGCCTCCGTCTCGGGCGCCGGGGCCGTCACGGTCCAGCGGGGTGGCGCGACCAGGAAGGAGCGCCGCAGCTTCAGCATCACCGGCGGGATGTGCCCGCGCTGCGAGGGCATGGGAACAGTGTCTGACATCGACCTGTCGCAACTCTTCGACGAGCGGATGTCGCTGTCGGAAGGTGCGATCACGGTGCCCGGATTCAGCGCGGACGGCTGGTACGGGCGGATCTTCGCGGCCGTGGTCCCGGCCGACAAGCCCATCGCCGAATTCACCGAGAAGCAGCGGCAGGAATTCCTCTACGGCGAGCCGCGCAAGATCAAGGTCGACAACATCAATCTGACGTACGAAGGCCTTGTCCCGCGGATCCAGAAGTCGATGCTGTCCAAGGATGTGGACTCCCTGCAGCCGCACGTGCGCGCCTTCGTGGAGCGGGCTGTGACCTTCACCTCCTGCCCCGAATGCGACGGGACCCGGCTCGGCGAGGCAGCCCGGTCGTCGAAGATCCAGGGCAGCAACATCGCCGACGCGTGCGCGATGCAGATCAGCGATCTCGCCGAGTGGGTGGGCGGCCTCGACGAGCCGACTGTGGCGCCCCTGCTCGCGGCGCTGCGGCACACGCTGGACTCGTTCGTCGAGATCGGACTGGGCTACCTCAGCCTCGACCGTTCCTCGGGCACGTTGTCGGGCGGCGAGGCCCAGCGCACGAAGATGATCCGTCACCTCGGCTCCTCCCTCACCGACGTCACCTACACCTTCGACGAGCCGACCATCGGGCTGCACCCCCATGACATCCAGCGGATGAACGGGCTGCTGCTGCAGTTGCGGGACAAGGGCAACACGGTCCTCGTCGTGGAGCACAAGCCGGAGGCCATCGCCATTGCGGACCACGTCGTAGACCTCGGACCCGGGGCTGGTGACAGCGGCGGCGAGATCGTGTTCCAGGGCACCTTCGAAGGGTTGCGGGCCAGCGACACGGTCACCGGACGGCACCTCGACGACCGCGCATCGCTGAAGCCCGCGACGCGAACGCCGTCAGGAGCACTTGAGGTGCGCGGCGCCAGCACCCACAACCTCCAAGGCGTGGACGTGGACATCCCGCTCGGTGTCCTGGTGGTCCTGACCGGAGTGGCCGGATCGGGAAAGAGTTCGCTGACCAACGGGTCGGTGGCCGGCCGCGATGGCGTGGTCGTCGTGGACCAGAGCGGCATCCGCGGCTCGCGGCGGAGCAACCCTGCGACATACACCGGTCTGCTGGACCCCATCCGCAAGGCGTTCGCGAAGGCCAACGGGGTGAAGCCGGGACTCTTCAGCGCCAACTCCGACGGGGCGTGCCCTGCGTGCAATGGCGCCGGAGTCATCTACACCGACCTGGCGATGATGGCCGGCGTCGCGACCACCTGCGAGGAATGCGAGGGCAAGCGGTTCCAAGCAGACGTCCTCGACTACACGTTCGGCGGCAAGGACATCAGCGAGGTGCTCGCCATGTCGGTGGGCCAGGCGGAGGATTTCTTCTCCGGCGGCGACGCGGGTGTGCCGGCCGCACACAAGATCCTCGACCGGCTGGCCAACGTGGGGCTCGGGTACCTACGGATCGGTCAGCCGCTGACCACACTGTCCGGTGGTGAGCGACAGCGGCTGAAACTGGCCAACCAGATGGCCGACAAGGGCAGTGTCTACGTCCTCGACGAACCCACCAGCGGCCTGCACCTCGCCGATGTCGACCAGTTGCTCGGACTGCTCGACCGGCTCGTCGATTCGGGTAGGTCTGTCATCGTGATCGAACACCACCAGGCGGTCATGGCGCACGCCGACTGGATCATCGACCTCGGCCCCGGCGCCGGCCACGACGGCGGCCGGATCGTCTTCGAGGGCACCCCCGCCGACCTCGTTGCAGCCCGCTCGACGCTCACCGGCGAGCATCTCGCCTCCTACGTCGGCCCCTAGGGCCTGTCCCCTGACCTGAGCGGGGTTGATGTGATTCGATGGGTGGATGTCCCCAGATCGCACAGGGCTGGCCGATGCCCATGCCGCGACCCTCAGCGGGCCTCTCGAAATGGGTCGCTGAGGACCGCCCGCAGTTCTCCTACCGTGGGCGACCCCTGCGGGCCGTCCTCCGTGGCAAACACGCGACAGGCAAGCCCTGGCTCCGCGTCTTTGGGCCTGAATGGATCCACTCCGTTGATGAGGATCGACGGAGACCCGATGAACTGCATCTGCTCTGCGTCCTCGAACGACTCGACCCTGGTGTAGGTGATGGGATCGGCAACACCCTCCGCCTTCATCGCTTCCTTCAACCGGCCATCGGCGACTTTCCAGTTCGGGCACGAATCGAAGTAGCGCAATTCGATATCAGTCATCTAGTCACCTCTGACTGGCGGGTCGGTGTCGGTCCCTTTGACGACAATCTCCAGGACCACGTCGTGACCCGGGTTGACGACCAGACCTCCCCGTCCGATCTGCCGGGTGCTCACCCCACACGGTCACAATATCGTGCCGTGGACTCCGGACCGGCGGGTCAAGCCAGTCCGATGCGGCGCAGCGTCGGCTTCCCCGGCACGCCGTCGGCCTTGCCGCGCCGCCAGCCGGACACCACCTGGAACTTCTTCACCGCGCGCCTGGTCTGCGGGCCGAAGTAGCCCGTCGCCCCGGAGCTGATCGGGAAACCCCACCGGATGAGTCGGCGCTGCAACTTGGCGATGTGACGGCCGCGCGCCCCTGGGGCGTAGCGCTTCGCCTTCGGCGAGTGCTTGACGGACGCAGTGCGGCCAGACGTCTCCGACAGCCATCTGCCCGTGTCGCGCTCCGCGGCGAGGGCCACAGAAGCCGAGCCGCCGCGGAGGCTGATGTGGATGTGGGTCTGGTGCGGACTGCCCCAGTAGGTGCGCGGCGCCCAACCATACCGGGCGCTCCAGATGCGCCCGTTGTGTATGACATAGGCGACGCGGCGGTCACCGATCACGCTGTTGAGGACCACCGAGGTGTTGATGCCGTTCGCGGTGATATCCATGCCGTGGACCGCGCCCGGCGTGCCGTAGCCGGGGCCGTTGCGGTGACCCACCGGGTTGTGATCCGAGGGGCTCCTGCGATGGGCGCTGTCGCCGATCGTGCCGTCGCTGGCGCGGGACCGGTTCGGCCACCGGGCATTCACCTCGCGCTGCAATTTCACCAGCGAGGGCGCGAGGAACCAGTAGCCGATCCCCACCGGGGCGGCCCGGTCGGCGGGAGCGGCCGCGGCGGCGGGAGCGGCTGTGGCAGCCGTCGCCCCACCGAATCCGAGCGAGGTCAAGATGAGTGCCAGCCCCAGGGCGGCGGCCGGAGCCTTCCGGGAGACGAGGTCCATGGCTCTCCTTCCCCGTTCTTGAGGTGTACAGCGCCGCCAGCATGGCCACGTTGATCTTGCGCGGTGGGTGAATCAGGCAGATCGGCCGCAAATCGGACGCACGAGCGGGCGCCTTGTCGCGTTTGCGGGTTCTGTCCGGTTCCGAATCCGGCCCCACCGGTGCACTGGATCGGGTGTAGCGTGCCCGCATGATCGCCCCGCTACTGCGGCGGGGTTGGCCCCGGCCCGGTTGTCCCCTCGGGCAGCAGCCCCCGCCGGATGATGAAGGAGCCCATCATGGCGAGCGCAGCACGAGGCGGCGAACGTTCGGGCGGTGAAATCCGCGTCGTTCTGCTGGGCTACGGGTTGGCAGGCGCGGCGTTCCACGCACCACTGATCGCCGCCACGCCCGGGATGATGCTCAGCGGGATCGTCACAGCCAACCCCGACCGTGCCGCCGCAGCACGGTCGCGCTACCCGGGTGCCCGAGTGATCCCCAACGTGGACGAGGTGTTCGTGCCGGGCGCCGCGGACCTCGTGGTCGTGGCAACACCCAACGCGACCCACGTCCCCCTCGCCACCCGGGCCCTGCACGCAGGCCTCGACGTTGTTGTGGACAAACCCATCGCACCCACTGCCGACGAGGCCCGGCGGCTGCAAGACCTCGCGGACAGCCTCCGACGGATGATCACCGTCTACCAGAACCGGCGCTGGGATACCGACTTCCTCACCCTCCAGTCCCTTCTCGATGCCGGCAGCCTGGGCACGGTGCGCCGCTTCGAGTCCCGGTTCGAGACCTGGAGCCCACACGCCAAGGGTGGTTGGCGCGAGTCCGGTGATCCGGAACAGGCCGGTGGACTGCTGTACGACCTCGGTGCACACCTGCTCGACCAGGCGGTCTGCCTGTTCGGCCCCGTGGGAGACGTCTACGCCGAAGTCGACGTCCGCCGAGCGGGCGTGGCCGCCGACGACGACGTCTTCATCGCACTGCGCCACACCGGCGGGGTCCGCTCGCACCTGTGGCTGAGCAAGGTGGCCGCCCAACTCGGCCCACGCATGCGGGTGCTGGGCAGCAGGGGCGCGTTCGTGGCTCACCGGCTGGATCCCCAGGAGGCGGCATTGCGGGCCGGGCGCACACCGGGGGGCCCACGCTGGGGTCTGCATCCCGAGGTGGACGCCTACCAGTTGTCCCACGGCGAAGCGGTCGAGCCGGTGGAACCGGTGCCGGGCGACTACGGCGCCTTCTACCGCGGGGTCGAGCACGCCGTCCGCACCGGCACCGGCCCGCCTGTCCCGGTAGCCCAGGCGGCATACGTCCTGGATGTGATCGCAGCGGCGCGCGACAGCGCCAGAACGCACACCGTCGTTGCGGTCTGACGGGGATCGGCAGCAGCGAAAGCCCGCTGGCCGATGGGGCCGCCGTTAGCATCGGCAGAATGGTCACCGAGACGACCAGGACGCTCGCCTTCCTCTTCACCGACCTCGAGTCGAGCACCCAGTTGTGGGAGCAGCGCCCTGTCGAGATGCGCTCGGCCCTCGCACGCCATGACGCGATCCTGAGATCCGCAGTCGCGTCGGCGGGGGGCTCGGTGGTGAAGACGACCGGGGACGGGCTGATGGCGGTCTTCCACGAAGCGACAGCGGCGGTCGCGGCAGCGGCAGCAGCCCAGCGGGGGCTCGCCGCCGAGGACTGGCAGGCAACGGGGGCGCTGCAGGTTCGCATGGGCGTCCACTGGGGCCCCGCCCAGGTTCGTGATGCCGACTACTTCGGGCCGACTGTCAACCGGACCGCGCGCATCATGGCCGCGGGGCACGGCGGCCAGGTCCTGCTGTCTGCTGACGCGGGTGCGCTGACGGCGGGCGACCTGCCGGCGGGCACCCGACTGCGCAACCTCGGTGAGCACCGTCTGAAAGACCTCATCAATCCGGAACGCCTCTTCCAACTGGTGATGGCAGGCCTGCCCGACCGGTTCCCGCCGCTGGACACGCTCGACCGGACCGTGAACAACCTGCCCACCCAGAGCACCGTCTTCCTCGGTCGCGCCGAACAGCTTGCGGCACTGCGGGCGTTGTTGGACGATCCGACCGCCCGGCTGGTGTCGCTGACCGGGCCCGGCGGCACCGGCAAGACCCGGCTGGTCCTGCAAGCAGCCGCCGACCAGGTGGACCGCTACCTGGACGGGGTCTACTTCGTGGACCTGTCCCCCGACCACGACGCGGATGCCGCCTTCGAGCGGATCGTTCGCACCGTCTCCGTGACCCGGGCGTTGGACGCCGCGCCGTTGGAGGCGCTGAAGGCCGACCTCGCCCAACGGCATGTCTTGCTGGTGCTCGACAACTGCGAACAGGTGGGCCGACTCGGCCCGGCGGTGGCGCAGCTGCTCGCCGCATGCCCGCAGCTGAGGGTGCTGGCCACCAGCCGCGAGGTGCTCCATGTGAGCGGGGAGCACCCGTTTCCCGTGCCCCCGCTGGCACTGCCGCTGCCGGATGCCGCCCTCGACGATGCACTCGATTCCGAGTCGGTGAGACTGTTCAGCGACAGGGCGCAGGCGAGCCAGCCGGAGTTCGTGCTCGATGACAGAACCGTGGCGGATGTCGTGGCGATCTGCCGCCGACTCGACGGGTTGCCGCTCGCCTTGGAACTGGCCGCGGCGCGGCTGCGCTTGTTCTCGCCGGCAGAACTGCACGCCCGGCTCGGACTGCAACTGCTCACAGGCGGGCCGCGGGACCTGCCCGACCGGCAGCGGACGCTCCGGTCCACCATCGACTGGAGCTATGAGCTGCTCGATCTCGGCGAACGGCAGCTGTTCGAGCTGTTCAGCGTCTTCGCCGACGCGGATGTGGCCGCGGTGGAAGAGGTCGCCGGGCGTTGCGGACTGTCCGAAGACGTGGATGTCGTTGATGCTCTGGAGTCGCTGATCGACAAGAGTCTGCTGCGGCCGATACCGGGCGGCGGCTCCGCACGGATAGGGATGCTGCAGACGATCCGCGATTATGCGCGGGAGAAGCTGGCGGCAAGCGGAGCCGGGGAACGGGTCCGTGCGGCGCACGCCCAGTTCTTCGCCGACCGGGTTGCGGCCGCCGGGGGCGGGTTGTCCGGAAAGTCCCGCCCCAAGAAGCTCATCCAGCTCGAGACGGACCTGGCCAATTCCCAAGAAGCCTGGCGCTACTTCCTGCATCGCGCTGATACGTCACGGTTGGACTCCATGCTGGAGGGGTTGTGGGCCCTCTATCAGTCCCGCGGCTGGTACCACGGCTCCGTCGATCTGGCCGGCGGCCTGCTCGAGGCCCTGGCCCAACAGCCCGAGACGCCACAACGGGTGCACCGGCAAGTAGTTCTGCAGACCAGCCTCGCCCGGGCGCTGATGGCGCTCAAGGGTTACACCGACGAGGTTGAGGCAGCCTTCGACCGCGCCCTGGATCTGTCCACCGGTGCCACGGCGACATCGCCGGCGGCCCGCTTCCCCGTGCTGCGCAGCCTGGCGGCACTGTATGAGATGCGCACGGAATTCCAGGCCGCTGTCGACATCGGCCGCGAACTGCTGTCACTGGCAACCGAGCAGGGCGACCCGGCGATGCTCATGGACGGCCACCTCGTCATGGGCGCTTCTCTGGCGTTCCTGAACAAGTTCGACGAAGGACTGGCCCACTTGGACGCGGCCATCGAGTTGTATGAGCCCGCTGGGGACCCACCAGCGGGACTGAGCCTCGGCCCCCATCCGGGCGTGGCGTGCATGACCACCTCCGCCCTGCTGCTGCTGATGACCGGTTGCCCGGAACAGGCGCTGGCGCGGGCACAGCGGGCCGATGAGGAGAGCCGGACCCTGGCGCACCCCTTCACCCGGGCCTACACGTTGTTCCACACCGCATTCCTCGACCTCATGCTTGCGGACCTGGACCAGATGGACCGCCGGGCCGACGAGTTGCTGCTGGTCGCCAATGCGAACGACTACTCGATCTGGCGCGCGGTGGCCATACTGCTGCAAAGCATCTCCCAGATCGCCCGCGGCGATGCCGCAGCCGGCGTCGCCCGGATGGAACAGGCGATGACGCTGTACCAGTCCACCACCGCACCGCCGGTCTTCTGGCCGATGGTGCTGAGCATCCGCGCTTCGGGTCTGATGCTGGCTGGGCGGCCGCTCGATGCGGTCCCACTGGTCGAGGAGGCACTGAGCATCACCCCCGAGGAGTCGCCCGTCTTCGGGCAGGCGGCGCTCGACCGGGCTGATGTGATGCTGGCGGTCGATCCGGAAGCTGTTCCGGCGGCGCGGGAACTGTACAACCGTGCGTTGCGTTCAAGCAGGGACAGCGGGGTGCGCTGGTCCGAATTGCGGGCCGCCACCCGGCTGCACCGGATCGCCACGGGGGACGCGGAACGCCGTGAGGCGGCCACCCAACTTCGGGCGGTGTTCGACACGTTCACCGAAGGTTTCGGGTTCGCCGACCTCCAGGCGGCCGCAGCCGAACTGGCTGCGGCGCAGGACTGACCCGAGCCGGGTGAGCCACTGGGTGGCCGGTGGCTGTCGTGAGCGGGTCAGGCGACGGCCGCCGCCTCGTGCCGCAGCAGCCACTCCTTGACGCCGAGGCCGTAGCCATACCCGCCGAGACCACCGTCGGCGGCCACCACCCGGTGACACGGGATGAACGGCGCCACGCGGTTCGCCCCGCACGCGGAGCCCACGGCGCGGGCGGCGCGCGGACGTCCGATCGTCTCGGCAACCTCGCCGTAGGTGCGCGGGGCGGCGGCGGGGATGCGGCGCAACTGGGCCCACACCTGTTCCTGAACCGGGCTGCCGTGCTGCTGCACCTCGACGCGCTCCAGCGCGGCGACATCGCCGGCCAGGTACTCCTGCCAGACCTGCCGCAGGTCCGCGAGTTCCTCGGGCTGCAGCTCCGCGTCGATACCCGCGTTCTGCGCGATCTGATCGGGATCGCGGAAGCCGGCCGCCACCACAGCGTCGCTATCGTCGACGATGACTACGAGATCGGCCGGGCCGCCGGGAAGAACGTCGTATCTCATGGGCACACGCTAGTCCGCGAATCCGACGCCGCACATCCCCGGCATCGACGGCGATCCCCAGAGCCGTAGTCGGGGCGCGTCGACGGATCGACATCACCAGGGGGCGCTGGTACCGTGGTGAAGATGTTCGACGCGGCTCTGCTTCTTTGC
>JAQAZZ010000174.1:0-12191 GCA_032127075.1 Micrococcales bacterium
TCCTCGATGCGCAGGACCCAGACCGCTTCTACTTCCTGGAGATGAACACGAGGCTGCAGGTTGAGCACCCCGTGACCGAGGCCGTGACCGGATGGGACCTTGTTGAGCAGCAGATCGAGATCGCCGCGGGCCGTCCGCTGCCGCCGGGTCCGCCGGGCGTGGAACTGCGGGGCCACGCCATCGAGGCGCGGGTCTACGCCGAAGACCCGGGGCGCAACTTCCTCCCCAGCGCTGGACGACTGCTGCTGGTGCGCGAGCCGGATTCGGTGCGGGTGGATTCCGGCGTGGCAGCGGGGCAGCGGGTGGGCACCGACTACGACCCGATGATCGCCAAGGTCATCGCCGCCGGCGCCGACCGCGGCCAAGCGCTCGCACGCCTCGACCACGCCCTCGCCGACACCGCGTATCTGGGTGTGACCACGAACATCGATTTCCTGCGCCGGCTGATCGCGCTGCCGGACGTCCGATCCGGCGCCTTGCACACCGGTCTCATCGAGGAGCATCCCGAGCTGACGCGGCCGACGCCGCCCGACGAGCACGACCTGGCCGCAGCGGCGCTGCTGCGCATCGACGAGTTGCTGCCAGCCGATCCGCGCGACCCCTGGCTGGTGCCCGACGGCTGGCGATGGGCGGGGTGGGCGCCCTGCGGGCTGCGGGTGCGCACCGCAGACGGTTCGCTGATCGATCTGGAGGTCACGGGTCTGCCGGAGTCCGCGACGGTGCGTGTGGCCGGTGGGCCCCAAGTCACGGCCAGCGCGGCCCGCCGCGGAGACGCATGGGTCATCGTCGCCGGGGGTGACGCCCGGACCTATCTGTATGCGGCCGACGGTGACACCGTGTGGCTGTCGCACGCGGGCAGGACGCTGCGACTGGTGGAGGAGGACCGGCTGGACGCGGAGACCGACGCTGGCGCGACCGGCGGCGGCGGACCGGTCCGCAGCCCCATGCCCGGTTCGATCATCGACGTTGCGGTGTCCCCGGGGGACCGCGTCGCCGCCGGGCAGCCGTTGGTGACAGTGGAGGCGATGAAGATGGAGCACACGCTGACGGCGCCGGAAGATGCCGTTGTAGAGGAGGTGGTCGCTGCTGTGGGGGGCCAGGTGCAACTCGACGAAATCCTGGTGGTGCTCGCACCGGCGGACCCGACATGAGCACCCCCGGCTTGCCCGATGTCCATCCCATGGCGGGGCTGCCCGGCTCCGTGACCATCTGGGAGGTCGGCCCGCGAGACGGCCTGCAGAACGAGCAGACGCACGTGCCGACGGACGTGAAGGTGGAGTTCATCCACCGCCTGGTGGCAGCCGGCTTGCGGACGGTGGAGGCGACATCCTTCGTCCGGCCCGACTGGGTGCCGCAACTGGCAGATGCCGCCGACGTTGTCGCCCAACTGCCCGAAGCGGCCGCAGTGCGCTTCCCGGTCCTGGTGCCCAACCTGCGCGGACTGCTCGCCGCCAAGGAGGCGGGTGCGACCCAGGTCGCAGTGTTCGCCAGTGCCACGGAAGCCTTCGCCCGGCGCAACCTCAACCGGGGGCTGGCCGAGCAGATGGAGATGTTCGCCCCCGTCATCGAGTCGGCCCGGGCCGACGGGATGTTGGTGCGCGGATATGTGTCGATGTGCTTCGGCGACCCGTGGGAGGGTCCGGTGCCCCGGCGGCAGGTGGTCGGCGTCTGCCGGGAGCTGGCCGACGCGGGCTGCACCGCCCTGAGCCTGGGGGACACCATCGGGGTCGCCACACCGGGGCACGTCCAAGCGCTGATCGACGACCTGCTGGCAGCGGGCATCGGGCTCGACCGCCTCGGGGTGCATTTCCACGACACCTACGGCCAGGCGCTCGCCAACACGTTGGCGGCGCTGCAGCGCGGTATCACCACCGTGGACTCCAGTGCCGGGGGCCTCGGCGGCTGCCCCTACGCGAAGTCGGCCACGGGCAATCTGGCGACGGAGGACCTCGTGTGGCTGCTGGACGGGCTCGGGGTCGACACCGGCGTGGACGTGGCCGCGTTGGCGCAGACCAGCCGCTGGCTGGCCGAAGTGCTGGGACGCCCGAGTCCGTCCCGGGTGGTGCGCGCACTGACCGTGGCGTAGGACGTCGCACCATTGGGCGACGCTCAGTCGACCAGCGACCGGATGCGTACCACCGACCGCTCCAAGCGGCTGCGCGACAGTTCCCCGGAGCGCAGCGCCCGCGCAACGGCTTTCACCGAAGCCCCGGGGCTGGCGGTGCAGACCATCGCCCAATCCACTCCGGCTCGCAACGCAGCGACGACCGCCCGCGACTCGCTGAGGCCCCGCGCCGACGACGCCGCCGCCATGGACAGCGAATCGGTGATGATCACCGCATCGGGGCCCGCCTGGTCGCGCAGCACCCTGATCGCACGGGCGGATTGGGTGGCGGGAACCCCCGGTTTGGTCAGACCCCGGGACTGCACGTGGGCGACCATCACGGCGCGGGGGGAGCCGTTGAGGTAGCGGTCGAAGGCGATGAGGTCGGCACGCTTCAGCCGGGCGTAGGACGGCACCCGGGCCGCCTGCGTGTGGGTGTCCGCGGCGTGGCCGTGACCGGGCCAATGCTTCACGACGGGGATCACTCCAGCAGCGCGCAGCCCCCGGCTCCACGCGGCCACTGCCCGCGCCACCCGCTTCGGGTCGCTGCTGAATGCTCGGCCGAGGCGGTCGATGTAGCTGCCCGGCACCCGCAGATCCGCCACCGGGGCCAGACTCATCGTGACCCCCAGCGACCGCATCCGCGTCCCGTAGCGCTTCGCGGTCCGCCTGATCTTGCCGTCCGACCAGGCGCCCATCGTCTCCGCGGAAGGCAACCGGTAGATCAGCGGCGCCAACCGCTGCACCGTGCCGCCTTCCTCGTCGCTGGCGACGACCGGGGACGGCCCTTTCGGCGCGGCTGATCTCACGGTGCGCAGTCTCTGCTGCAGATCCGCGGGCGGTGAGCCGCCCAGCAGGACTATCCCGCCGACGCCGGCGCGGGCCATCGACCGCTGTGCCACGGTGTCGCGGGAATCCGCGCAGCCGAAGATCACCGCGGCCGCCAGCCGGCGGTCGCTGAGGCGGACAGCGGGCGCCGCCGGCGCCGCCGGCGCAGCCGACGTTGTGGCCTGCGGTGCGACGGAGGACACAGCCGCGGACGGGGGCGCCGTCGCCGCGCTGGCGCAGGCGGTCAACCCGAGGACTGCCGCCGCGCCGACGACGGGGATCGGTGGCCTTCGCGGGGCACGTCGGTTCGGCGCTGCGGGGGGGCGGGAATCCACTGTCACCCCCGCATTGTCACCCGACTGCTGCGCCGGGGGCACAATTGCGGGGTGTTCGGCCGATTCGCACCCTCCCCGACGGGGCAGCTGCATGTCGGCAACCTGCGCACCGCTGTGGTCGCGTGGCTGGCCGCGAGGGCCAGCGGCCGCGGTTTCGTAGTCCGAGTCGAGGATCTCGACCGGCTGCAATCGTCGCAGTCGAACGAACAGGCACAGCTGGCCGACCTCGCCGCACTCGGCCTGGAGTGGGACCACACGGTTGTGCGGCAGAGCGACCGTTTCCCGGCCTACACCGATGCCATCGACCGGCTGGACGCCGCGGGACTGGTGTACCGCTGCTACTGCACCCGGCGCGAGATCCGCGAAGAGATCCAATCGGCGGTGTCGGCTCCGCACGACCACCTGCCCGACGGGGCGTACCCGGGCATCTGCCGCGACTCGGACGCAGCCCGGCTGCGGCGAAGGCAGGAGACGGGCCGGGCGCCCGCCCTGCGGCTGCGTACCGACGGGCAGGCCTATGACGTTCCCGATCGCATTCTCGGCGGGCACCGCGGCGCGGTGGATGACGTGGTCCTCGCCCGGGCCGACGGTGTTCCCGCGTACAACCTGGCCGTGGTGGTGGACGACGCCGCGCAGCTGGTCGATCAGGTCGTCCGGGGAGACGACCTGTTGGCAAGCACCCCGCGCCAGATGCTGCTGCAGGACCTGCTGGGGCTGCCGCGGCCGGAGTATTTGCACGTCCCGCTGGTGGTGGACGACGACGGGCGGCGCATCGCCAAGAGATTCGGGGCGGTGACCCTGGCGGAGCTCAAGGACGACGGCTGGAGCGAGGCGCGGCTGCTCAGCGTCCTCGCCGCGTCTCTGGGTGTGGCCTCCGCCGGCGAGCGGGTTCGGCTGCCGGCTCTGGTGGCCCGATTCGACCCCGGGCTCATCCCGCGGGAACCGCTGCGGTGGTCCGACGTCATCCGGGGCTGAGGCTGCCCCCGGGCGGACCCAGCCAGCCTCCCAGGGGTGGTCGCAGGGCAGCGCGCTGGGCGCGCTCCTCGCGCCGCCTCGCGTCCGCCACGGGTAGCCGAGCCACCGTGATGGTCTCGCGGAAGCGCTTGTCGGCGAGGGACTGGATCCCCATGCCCAGCGCCAACGCCGTGCGCACTCCGAAGCGGATATGCCGGTCGTGGCCGAAGCGTTCCACCCGGTTGCCTTCTCGGGTCCGCTCGGGGACCAGAACCAGATCGAGCCCCAGCGGTCGGCCGAGCCGTTCGCGAAGCAGGTGGAACGCCTGGCCCAGCGCTTCGGCATCGATGGGTTCGCGCACATCGGGGGAGTGCGGCACAGCCGTGATGATGCGCACCCGGCGGCCGGGCTGCATGCTGATGCGGCTGAGCAGCCAGGTCAGTCCGTCGCCGTGCGGCCGTTCGTACAGGTATCGGCGCGCAACCTGCATGCCGACGTATTTGTCGTAGATCACGATCGGCGCCGACGAGGCCACCAGCGGGCCGAAGCGTTCGTCCCACTCGTCTTCCCGGTTGGTCCCCCCGCGCAGCGGTGCGGTCATCACCTGCCGCGCCGCCAGGACCGTCGCGGTGCGCTTGGCGGTGGTGATGCGGCCCACCTCGACCAGGCCGCTGGGGGTGCGGGCGGAGAACTCGTCGGGCGCCACGCCCAGCAGCTCGGCCTGGTCCGATTCCAGCAGGACCAGCTGCAGGGTGTCGCCGAACCTGTCCTCCACCTCCGCGGGGTCGAGCAGGTCGTCGAGCCCGGGCCTCAGCGCGGGGTCGGTGACGGCGACGGTGACGCGCTTGGAGGCCAGCACGGTCTCCCACGCCTTCGCCAGCGACGACGGCAGCCGGCGGACCGCATCGATGAAGGCGTTGAGGTCGTCGGCGGAGGCGAAGATGAGTTGGCCGTAGACCATGAGGTCCTCCAGCAGATCCTCGTGGATAGCCCGCTGCAGGGCCCGGTCGCCCGAGTTGTCCAGCAGCGCGCTGGGTCCGATCCCCACCTGGAAGACCGACATCCTCTTGGGCGGGGCGTTCACGGTGCCTCGTCCACGCCGGGCAGCACTTCAGCCAGCCGCTCGTCGAAGAAGCCCCCGGGCCAACCGTCGACGAGGTCGCCGTCCTCGTCGACGTCGAGGCGGCGCACGAAAGCGGCGCCCTCATCGTCCTGGTCGACGTACAGGATCGCCAGATCGTCCGGCTGCAGGGTTCCCTCGCGGACCCGGCGCAGCAGCCGCAGCACCAGGTGTTCGCTGTGTGTCTCGATCAGCAACTGCGCCCGCCGCTGGGTGACGGTGTCGATGAACAGATCGCCGATGCGGGACTGCAGCCGCGGATGCAGGTGCACCTCGGGTTGCTCGATGATGATCATCCCGCCGGAGTCGATCAGGCATTGCGTCATGACCGGGAGCAGCTGGCCGACGCCGTAGCCCACAGCCCGGGGCGAGACGAGCACAGGGGGTTGGTGCCGGATGTCCTCCAGAGCCAAGACCGTGAAGTCCCCGGCGGAGATGACGATGTCGCGGGAAACCGGTTCCAGCATCCTGACCCGGTAGCCGAGCCCGAGGCTGTCGCACCACTCGTTGACCTGTTCGAGCAGTCCGGGACGGGCGAAGAGCAGCTGTGTCATGTGTTTGCCGAACGGGCCGACGTAGTCACCCGCCGCCTCGCCCACCGAGGTGGTGCGTTCGGCCCGGGAACGCCAGGGGCCGAGGAAGAACACCTTGGCCAGCACTTCGTAGAACTCCGGTGCCAACGCCAGAGCCACGGGGGCTCCGGCCTGTCCGGTCCAGGGACGCGAGCCGGTCACCCGGGTCGCGGTGGTCCCGTCGTCGATGGACATCGTGGTCCGCCGGGCCTGGGCCGCCACCGGGTCCCACACGAACACCCCCGAGCCCTCGCGCCGGGCGCCGCCGGGCCCGTTCCAGCCGAAACCCAAGGTCATGGGGAGGCTCTCGTCGTGGCGGTGGATCGCCATGCGGAACGTTCCGCCTTCCACCAGATCCCCCGACATCGTGAGCACGTCGGGATGGGCGGCGGTCTGCTGCAGGATGGGCAAGGTGGACAGCAGGCTGGACTTGCCGGCGGAGTTCTGCCCGAAGACCAGTGTCAGCGGCGCTAGCGGGACCGTGATCGGATCGGGGCCGTAGGCGCGCAGACCGCCAACCGTGAGGTGACGAATGAGCATGCCAGCACCCTATGTCCGCGGCGTGGCTCATGCGTGCCCCACGGGCCAAACGGGATGAGGACATGAAGGAGCCCCTCGCTGCGACGGGGGAACATAGCGAGGGGCTCGGCAACACTGTAGCGCCTCCCGGTGCACCCGCCAGTCGCCCCGCCGATGTTCTCGGCCTCCTGTGGGATTTGGTGCCAGTTGGGGTCAGAACCGGATATCCGCCAGCAGCCGGGTGGCGAACGCTTCGGCGGCCAAGGCCACCCGTGGCCGCCGTGAGAGGCTCATCGACGCCAATCCCATCACGCGGCGCATACCCCGATCGGGTGCCACGATGATCACCCGCGTACCCCGGCTGCGGACCAGTCGGGCCTCGCGGCGCAACTGGGGCAACGACAGCGCCCGCACCGCGTTGCCCGGATCGCTCGCCATCGGGTCCGCGGTGGCCAACGGCACGGAGACGATCACGGTGTCCAAGCCGGCATCGGCGACGATGTCGAGGTTGGCCTGGGAATGGACGCCGCCGTCCACGAACGGCTCGCCGTCGATGACAACCGGGGCGAAATACCCGGGGATCGCGCAGGATGCCGACACCGCGTCGGCCACGGGGACCTGCCGCTGCCGGCCGAAAGCCACCCGCAGCCCGGTGGTCAGGCTGACGGCGGTCAACCACATCGGGTCGGCGGGCCAGCGCTCGAACAGCGGACCGAAACCCGGGCTGACGGACTCGATGGGGACAGTGCCCGCCGGCAACGCCGCAGCCACCGTCGTCGCCCAGGGGAAGCGGCGGGGATGCGCCAGTGCCTCGCGCAGCAGGCCCGGCGAGGCGGGCCGCGGGCTCGGCAGCGACGGGCGCGGTGCCGCCGGGATGGGCCCCATCCCGGCCAGAACCTCTTCCGCCGCCGCGGACACTCCCTCCCCGATGACCCGGTTGACATAGTCGGCGGGCGGGAAGCCGGCCCGCAGCAACGCTGCGGCGGTTGAGCCGGCGGAGGTTCCGACGATCAGATCCGCATCCCGGGCGTCGATCCCGCGGGAGCGCTGCAACGCGGTGATGAGGCCGGCGTGGAACGCGGTGCCGGTGAACCCACCGCCACCCAGGACCAGGCCCCAGCGCTGCACGCAGGTACCGTATCGGGCATCACCATCCGGGGCGGGTGCCAGAGCCTGCGATCACCCGACCCGCCGCTGAGGAGAGTGCCCATGCCCGAATTCCGGCTATCCGCAGAGCATGAGGAGCTGCGCAAGACGGTCGCCGCATTCGCCCGGGATGTCGTCGCACCGGTGATCGGCGACCTCTACGAGCGCGAAGAATTCCCCTACGACATCGTTGCGCAGATGGGGGACATGGGTCTGTTCGGCCTGCCGTTCCCCGAAGAGTACGGCGGCATGGGCGGGGACTACTTCGCGCTGTGCCTGGCGATCGAGGAGCTGGCCCGGGTCGACTCTTCGGTGGCGATCACCCTGGAGGCGGCGGTCTCGCTGGGGGCCATGCCGATCTACCGGTTCGGCACTCAGGAGCAGAAGCGCCGCTGGTTGCCCGAGCTGACCTCGGGGCGGATGCTGGGAGCCTTCGGCCTGACTGAGGCCAGCAGCGGTTCCGATGCCGGTGACATCGCCACCACGGCTGTGCGCGACGGCGACGACTGGGTCATCAACGGCTCCAAGGTGTTCATCACCAACTCCGGCACCGACATCACCGGACTGGTCACCGTCACCGCCCGCACCGGGATCGACGACGCGGGCCGGCCGCAGATCTCGGCCATCATCGTCCCGTCGGGGACTCCCGGTTTCACGGTCGCGCCGAAGTACTCCAAAGTGGGTTGGAACGCCTCTGACACCCGTGAGCTGTTCTTCGACGACGTGCGGGTCCCGGCGGCGAATCTGCTGGGGGAGCAGGGCCGCGGGTACGCGCAGTTCCTGCAGATCTTGGACGAAGGCCGCATCGCCATTGCCGCCTTGGCCGTCGGGTTGTGCCAGGGATGTGTGGACGAAAGCGTGGAGTACGCCAACACCCGCACCGCGTTCGGCCGGCCCATCGGCTCCAACCAGTCCATCGCGTTCAAGATCGCCGACATGGAGACCCGCACCCACCTGGGCCGCCTCGCCTACTACGAAGCAGGAGCACGGCTGCTCGCGGGCGAGCCGTTCAAGCACCAGGCCGCCATCGCGAAGCTGTTCAGCACCGAATCCGCGGTAACCAACGCCCGAGAGGCGACGCAGATCTTCGGCGGCTACGGCTTCATGAACGAATACCCGGTGGCGCGGTTCTGGCGGGACAGCAAGGTCTTGGAGATCGGCGAGGGGACCTCGGAGGTGCAGCGGATGCTCATCGCCCGCCAGCTGGGTGTCGGCCGCTGATCGCCGCTACCGTCCGGCGCTGAACCGGGCCGTCAACTCGACACGACGCCCGGCGGGCATGGTGTAGTCGTCCAGCAGCGCCGCCACCCCGGGGAGGTCGCCGCCGACGCCGCGCTGCTGGCGGTCGATGTTGACGGTGACCTCCTGGGTGCGGCGAAGCTCATGGATGTGCTCCGCGGCGTCGAGTGCCTCCTGGGTGTAGGGCCAGGCGGTGAAGCCCATCCGGTCGCCGGTGACATCGTCGGCCCGCAGCCACCCCCGGGACCCGTCGAACTGCACCCAGCGCACATCGGTGCGGTTGCCGTTCTCCTGTGGCCGCATGTAGTCGTGCGGCATGGCGTCGAGGGGTTCGTCGTGGATCGCGGTGATGGCGCCGCGTCGGCGGTCGATGTAGTTCTCGTGGGGACCCTTGCCGTACCAGCGCACGCGGCGGGAGTCGGGCAGTTCCAGGGTCACCCCTAGGCGGATCATCTTCTTCTTCGGGGTGAGCGCATGATGCACGACCACGGAGCCGTCGGCGAGGAAGTCGTAGCGCATCAGGCCCAACCGGAACAGCCGGCAGCGCAGTTGGAACACCATGCGCATGGTGTTGTCGCTGAAACTCATCGAATGCTGGTGGACCGACACTTTCGGGTCGCGCCAGGAGTAGTCGACGGCCCAGCGCTGCAGCCGCGGGTCGAAGTTGCCGAAACCGCGGTCGTTGTCGGTGAGCGCCCGCCAGTAGTTGCGCCGCAGCGGACCGGCGAGCATCTCTTCGCCGTCCACCAGCCACGATCTGATGGTGGCGCTGTCGAGGTCCACTTCGAACTGGGACGGCCCGGCGGTGACGACGGTGGCCGTACCGCTGGTCACGGCGGTGGCCGGCTGCTCGCCGCTTCTCGCATGGGGCAGCCGCCTCGCCGCCCGGGCGACTTCGAATTCGTCGAAAGCCACCAGCGATCCGGCCGGGACGGCCGGTGTCTCGTCGCGGGACAGGAACGAGAATCGGACCACAACATCGCCGTCGCCCGCCGGCGGAATCGCCTCGGGCACGTGCCACGCCATCGCGGCCCATGGCTCGAGCGAGACCGGGGCCAAGTCGGCCGATGCCACCACGGCGCCGTCCCGCAGCACGTGGACCCGGGGCGTGAAGTGTTGTGCATCGGTGAAGGAATGGCGGTTCTCCAGCCGGTAGCGTCCTTTGGCCGTGTCCATCGGCGACACCACGAGGTTGCGGTACCCCCAGAACACCTCGCGGGCGGCCGGGTGCTCGCGCCGGTCGGCCGCGAGGATCCCGTTGGCACAGAAGTAGCGGTGGGTGGGGGATTCGCCGAAGTCGCCGCCGTACAGCCACTGCTCGACCCCGTCGCTCCCCGTGCGCCGGATCGACTGGTCGATGTAGTCCCAGATGAAGCCGCCAGCCATGTTGGGGTAGCGGTAGAAGACGTCGATGTGCTCGGCGAAATTCCCCAGGCTGTTCTCCATCGAGTGGGCGTATTCGCACTGCATCACCGGCCGCCCGGCCAACCAGTCCGCGGGCAGCGGCTTGTCGTCGGTGAAGAAGTTGTTGGTGATCAGCGACAGCGCCGGCCTGCCCAGGCTCTCGTGGCGGCCCAGCGTCGCCATCTGCTCCGCCGTTGCATACATGCGCGACACCACGTCGCTGATGACGGGATTGTGGTCGCCTTCGTAGTGGAACGGCCGCGAGTCGTCCAGGGCCTGCGCGGCGCGCTTCATCGCCACGAAGTTGCCGCCGTCCGGCCCACCTTCGCCCGCCTCGTTGCCCAACGACCACATGATGACGCTGGGATGGTTGCGATCGGCCAGCACGGTGCGCTCCATGCGGTCGACGACGGCGGCGGTCCACATGGGGTTGTTCCCGGGGACGTTCTTGCGGCGCACACCGTGGGTTTCCAGGTCGCACTCGTCCATCACATACAGGCCCAACTCGTCGCAGAGGTCGTAGAACAGCTGCGGGTTGGGGTAGTGGCTGGTGCGGATCGCGTTGATGTTGAGCTGCTTGGCCTTCACGAGATCCTCGCGGTAGCGGTGCTCGGGCACCACCCAGCCCGCGTCGGGGTCGAAGTCGTGCCGGTTGACTCCTTTCAACATGATCCTGGTGCCGTTGACGCGCAGTTGTTCGTCGATGATCTCCACGCTGCGGATCCCGGTACGGGTCTGTTTGACGTGCCGGGTCTGGGCGCCGGAACGCAGCACGGCTGCCACTTCGTACAGGTGGGGGGTCTCGGCGGTCCACAGCGATGCTTGTGGCACATCGACGGCCAGGGTCACCGTCTCGCCGGACGGATCGACGTCGGACGTCGCCACGGTCTGCCACTCCTCCTCGCCGGGAGGCCGCAGCAGGACGTCCACCGCGAGGACGCCGTCGTCGGCGGCGTCCCGGTCCACCCCGATCTCGCAATGCAACCGCCCGTCCACATAGGGCGCTGCCAACTCGGGCCGAACCCATAGATCACTGATCGCCGTGCGGGGCTCGTTGTGCAGCCACACCGGTCGGAAGATCCCGCTGAAGGACCACATGTCCTGGTCTTCCAGATAGCTTCCGTCGGTGAAGCGGTATACGACAGCGGTGACGGTGTTGTCGCCTTCCGCCACCATGGCGGTGATGTCGAATTCCGCGGGGAGGAACGACCCCTGGGTGTAGCCGGCGAACACACCGTTGACGAACACGTACAGGCCCGCCTTGGCCCCCTCGAAGACGATGCGGGTCCGGTTGTCGAGCCAGCCGGCCGGCAGATTGAACCGGCGGGTGTAGATTCCCGCCTCGTTCGCGTCGGCATCGATGTCGGGGATGCGCGCCTTTCGGGTTCCCATCGCGGGCGGATAGGTGTTGGCGAGGTAGTAGGGCACCCCGAAGCCGGCGAGCTGCCACACAGAGGGGACATCGATGACGTGGTCGCCCCGCGCGCCTGCGGCACCGAGTGCCAGCGGATCCAGATCAGCGGTGCCCTCGTACCAGTCGAACTGCCATTCGCCGTCGAGCGCCAGGCGCTGCCAGCTCTCCGCGGCGGAGGTTTCCCACGCCGTGCGGCCGGTGATGACCGAACGCCCCCGCAATCGGTTGACGGCGAAGACGGCGGGATCGCGCCAGGCGTCGATGAGTTCGCGGGGACCGGTAGCGGTTGACCGCGGCGGGGAGCTGATCACCATTCCACAGGAATACCAAAGGCGGACGCACGACGCCCCCCGGCCTGAGGATCAGGCGGGGGGGCGTCGGGGCGGTTCTTCGGTCAGCGCTCGGTGGGTTCCGCAGCGTCTGCCTCGGCGGTGGCGCCGTCCCGCAGATCGATGGTGTCCTCGGCTGGGGCGGCTTTGGTCAGGTCCAGCACGGCGTAGTCGGAATCGTCGGCGACCGACTCTGCGGGAGCGGTCTCCCCGCTCCGGCCGCTGCC
>JAQAZZ010000175.1:0-9460 GCA_032127075.1 Micrococcales bacterium
GTCGTGCATGGATCGGGCCAAGGCACTTGCCAGATCGAACCGGAAGCCGTCGACGTGCATCTCCTGGACCCAATAACGCAGGGAGTCCGTTATTAGCTGCAGGACATGGGGGCGCGAGGCATTCAGGGTGTTCCCGCAGCCGGTGTAGTCGGTGTAGTAGCGACCGCCCTCGGCAAGCCGGTAGTACCCGGCGTTGTCGATCCCGCGAAACGACAACGTGGGCCCGAGCTGGTTGCCTTCGGCTGTGTGGTTGTAGACCACGTCGAGGATGACTTCCAGGCCGGCGGAATGCAGGGCCTTGACCATCCCCTTGAACTCGTTGACCTGCTGCCCGGTGCTGCCTGAGGCGGAGTACGCGGCATGCGGCGCGAAGTAGCCGATCGAGTTGTAGCCCCAGTAGTTGACCAGGCCGCGTGCCATCACAGAAGTCTCGGTGACGAAGTGGTGGATCGGGAGCAGCTCCACCGACGTGACCCCCAGTTCCAGGAGGTGGTCGATCACGGCCGGGTGGGCCAGTCCGGCGTAGGTGCCCTGCAGCGCGGGCGGAATCTCCGGGTGCTGCCTGCTCAACCCCTTCACATGCGCCTCGTAGATGATCGTGTCGCTCCACGGAACCCGCGGATGCTGATCCGCAGACCAGTCGAAGCCGTTGCTGGTGACCACCGAGTGGGGGACGAACGGAGCCGAATCCAGGTCGTTGCGGGCCAGATCGTCGCTGCCGACGTGACCGAAAACAGCGTCGTGCAGCGTCAGATCACCGGTGATGGCACGCGCGTACGGGTCGATCAACAGTTTCGCCGGGTTGTAGCGCAGCCCCCGGGCGGGGTCCCAGGGGCCGTAGATGCGAAAGCCGTACCGAGTGCCCGCTTCGATGCCCGCAACATAGCCGTGGAAGACGTGGAAGGTCTGTTCGGCCAACTCGTAGCGGGTCTCGCCGCCGTCGGCGTCGAGGACGCAGAATTCCACCCGCTCCGCCCCGCGGCTCCACAGCGCCACATTCACCCCGAGGCCGTCATGGGTCACGCCGAGGGGGCCCCAGCGGCCCGGCCAGGCGAGGGCGGTTCGGGACTCGGTCATGTAGGTGACGGTATATCGGCGGCAGGCGGCACGCAGAGTTCTCGACTCCTTCATCCAGCGCTCGGGCAGGTGCTGGCCGTCCCCGTAGCGGAGAAGACCGGGGCGTGGACTACCCTCGTGCCACATCGGCGGAGGGTGGGGCATGACTGAGTTCATCAATGTGGAGATCGCGGAATCGGTGGCCACCGTCTATCTGCAGCGCCCGCCGATGAACGCGCTGAACCGAGCGATGCAGGGTGAGATCCGCGATGCGGCCCGCGAAATGTCCGAGCGCGCCGACGTCCGTGCGGTGGTCTTCTACGGCGGGCCCAAAGTCTTCGCGGCGGGTGCCGATGTCAAGGAGATGGCCGACTGGTCCTACCCCGACGCCGCGGCGCAGACCGCCGACCTCACCGACTGTTTCACAGCAGTCGCCCGAATCCCCAAACCCACCATCGCCGCTGTCACCGGCTACGCCCTCGGCGGCGGACTGGAACTGGCCCTGTGCTGCGACCTGCGCATCTGCGGCGACAACGCGCGGATGGGACAACCGGAGATACTGCTTGGCATCATCCCCGGTGCCGGTGGCACCCAGCGGTTGCCGAGGCTCATCGGCCCGGCCAAGGCCAAGGAGCTGATTTTCACCGGCCGCATGGTCGATGCCGACGAGGCCGCCGCTGTGGGCCTGGTCAACCGGGTTGTGGCGCCCGACGAGGTCTACTCGGCGGCGCTGGAACTCGCCCACCGTCTCGCCGCGGGACCGCCGCTGGCGCTGCGCGCGGCGAAGGAGGCTGTGGACCGTGGTCTTGAGGTCGACCTGGCGACGGGGTTGGAGATCGAGCGGCTGCAGTTCACGTCGCTGTTCGCGACGCAGGACCAGGCCGACGGCATGAGATCATTCGTGGAGCACGGACCAGGCAAGGCGGAGTTCACAGGACGATGACGGCAACACCGGAGCAGATCAAGCAGGCCTTCGACGACCCCAAACTGGCCAATGTGATCTACCACGACTGGGAGGCCGGCACCTACGACGACAAGTGGAGCATCTCCTTCGACGACCGCTGCATCGGCTACGCCAAGGACCGGTTCACCCACGTGGCGGGGCCGCCCCGGAGCCCCTACGGCGAGTCGTTGGAGATCGGCGCCGGGACGGGCTTCTTCACCCTGAACCTCATGCTGGGTGGCCTGATCGCCCAGGGCCACATCACCGACCTCTCGCCGAAGATGGTCGAGGTCGCGCTGCGGACCGGCGAATCCCTCGACCTGGACGTGCAGGGCCGAACCGCAGACGCGGAGGAACTGCCCTACGACGACAACTCCTTCGACCTCGTCTGCGGCCACGCGGTGCTGCACCACATCCCCGACCTCGACCTCGCCATGCGCGAGGTGCTGCGGGTCCTGAAGCCCGGCGGCCGGTTCGTCTTCGCCGGCGAGCCGACCCAGCGGGGCGACTTCATCGCCAGGAAGCTGTCGCAGTGGACGTGGGCCGCGGCGACCAGAGCGACGTCGCAGGGTCCGCTGGCCGAGCGCTTCGGCCGGCCGGGCGACGAAGTGAACCAGATGGAGCTCGAGGCGGCGCTGGAGGCCGTCGTGGACATCCACACCTTCGACCCGGGCGAATTGCGGGAACTGTGCCAGCGCGCCGGGGCGGCGGAGGTGGACACGGCAACCGATGAGTTCACCGCATCGTGGTTCGGGTGGCCGGTGCGCACATTGGAGGTGGCGGTGCGGCCTGGAACGTTGGGCCGGAAATGGGCGCAATTCGCCTTCCGGGGCTGGACGGCCCTGAACTGGATGGACGACAAGATCTGGTCCCGCGTCGTGCCCGACCAGTTCTACTACAACGTCTCGGTGACGGGCGTCAAGCCGGTCGGCTGATGGCCGTGGGTCGGCGCGATCCTCGACAGGCCCGGTTCCTGACCTGGTCGTCGTTGAAATGGGTGGTGCGCAACCGCGCGTGGTCGTGGTGGTACCTCGTGCGCTACTGGCGCTTCTTCTGGTTCAAGGTACGCAACCCCCATGTGATCACCCGCGGTTTCGTCTTCCTCGGAAAGCGCACCGAACTCTTCGCCCGCCGCGGCTACGCCCAACTGATCCTGGGCCGATGGGTGCATGTCGGCGATGAGAACCGCCTGCGCTGCCACGAAGGGGTGCTGACGGTGGGGGACAAGGCGGTCTTCGGCCGGGACAACACCGTCAACTGCTATCTGGACATCGAGATCGGCGCGGCCTGCATCGTGGCCGACTGGGTCTACATCTGCGACTTCGACCACGTCACCGACGACATCCACACCCCCATCAAGGACCAGGGCATCGTCAAGACCCCGGTCCGCATCGGCTCCGACGTCTGGTTCGGCGTCAAATCGACCGTGCTGCGCGGAACGTGCGTCGGCCGCGGTTCGGTGATCGCGGCCCACGCCGTGGTGCGCGAGGACGTCCCGCCGGCCAGCATCGTCGGCGGGGTTCCCGCGCGGGTGCTGAAGGACCGTCGCGAGGTCTATGAGGAGGGCGCCGCCCGCCGGGAGGCGCTGGCCGACATCTCCCGCAAGACCGCCGTCGCGGCAGAGAAGACGGCGCAGCAGCCCGAGTGAGGACGCGAACCGCTGACGCCGTTGGCACGGCAGCGCTTCGGTTGCCCTCGCAGCGTTCACCCGTCGGGGTGCCTCATGGCCCGGATCTGAGTGGGGTCTTCGGTGCATGTTGGGCAGGCACAAGAACGTGACGATGCAGTCCGAGGACGGCAGCAGCTCCTATCTGGAGTGCCGCCGCTGCGGGAAGGTGAAGGATATCCCGGGTGGCGTCGGCACTTTGCCCTGGGGACTGTCCGGGTGACCACATCAGGGCTCATGTGGAGCAGGTTCGAGATGTGGAGATGGTCGAGGGGAAACTGCCGCTGTGGCCCACGGAGTCGGCGTCTACCAGCTCGGTCCCCGCCGGCGCCGTCGGCTCCCGCTGCGTACCAGCGTGTTGCGCAGCCTATGGTCTGAACTCGGCTTCAGCCCCGAAGCTCTCGTCTGATCGCCTGGGTGAGGGCTACCGACGCCTCAATTTCGTCAAGACGGATCGAGACGCTCTCAACGTTGATCCCGAACGGTACCCCCAGACTGCGGCTGTATCTGATCAGCTCAGCAGCGGTCCCCAGCGAATGCTCGTACGACGCTTGAAGCGTGTCGTCTGCCTGGCGCAGGTCGTTCTGTATCCAGCGCGGCACATCGACACCGAGCCATCCCAGGAAATCCAGCGTCCTAAGGGAGCCGCACACCGAGAATGAGAACACGATCGGCACGGGTTCAAGGCCCCGTGAGGCACATTCGTAGCGATAGTCCGATACCAGGTTCTTCGCTGCGTTGACGTCATAGACAACCTGCGTGATGAAGAAGGAACACCCGGCTTCCTGCTTCGTGATCAGGCGCAGATGCTCTTCGCCCCGGCGGGTATGCCGTTCTGGAATCGCGACGCCCCCAAGCCGCAGATCGGGTCGCGTGTGAGCCCACAGCTCCTGGGCGCGGACAAGCGAGGTCGCTGGCTTCTTGTGTCGGGACGAAGCGCCGACGAACACCGTCAGTGCATGGTCGGGGTCCTGGGCTTCCAGCCACCTACGGAGATCATCCTCCCGGTACTTGCCGACAGCCCGATACACCACGACTGGCGCGGTCCAATCCGTCAGGTGCTGTGCCCGGAAGGTTGCAGGGTCGATCGTGGGTAGGAAAGGAAACGGTCGCTCCTGCGGGTTGCGATCGCTCTCGTCGTCGATGTCGTAGATGACGAGACCATCGAGACCCAAAGGAGTCAAGCGCTTCTGTGTCACATCGGCGATCTCCTGAGCCCGCTCAGGAGTGACTGTGATCCGCGGCGGAGTCAATGCGAAGAGAAGAAACTCGCTCCCCCGTGCTGCGATCCGTTGCGGCAAGTCCATGGGTCGAACGTATCCGACCTGCATCCGTGCCAGCGTGGAACTGAGTCCATCGCTTCCATGGGGATCGAGGGGCGCAGAAGGACACCTGGCAGCCGGTCTTATCGGTGGGTCTGCGCGGTGTCGGCCATCTCCCGGCCCCAGTCCCCAGTCCCCAGTCAGTGTCCGCCTCGCTTCTGGAGGGAGCCGGTTCAGTTGGACTGTGAGGGCGTTTGTCCCAGCCGCTCCAGCCCTCCCGATGCCCTCTCGCGGGGATCCCCCCCAGTGAAAGAGCTCGCCGCCCGCCGGACAGCGGGGGCGCTCGGAACCGCTCAGCCCGACCCGGAGATGAGTTGGGATCCCGCCGGTGGCGCCGGGGGCACGGTGACCTCGGGGGCGCCCCGATCCGCCCAGTCCGCGACAGCGGCCTCGTACACCTCCCGGGTCAGGGCCGCCACCCTCCGCCACGGGTAGACCTCCCGCAGCCGCTGTTCGGCATGGCCGGCGCGCCGCCTGGAGGCGGCGGTGTCGCGGACCGCGTCGCACACCGCGGCCGCCAGCGCCTTGTGGTCCCCCGGCGGGAAGGTCAGGGCCATCCGGCCGTCATCGGCTATCTCCGCCAGACCGCCACACGCCGACACCACCACCGGGGTTCCCAGGGCGGCAGCCTCCAGCGCGACCAGGCCGAACGGCTCGTAGCGGCTCGGCACCACGGCCACATCCGCGGCCGCCACCAGGGCATGCAGCTCATCCTCCGGCAGCCACCCCAGGAACTCCACGCTCCGCCCCAGCCGCAGCCGCTTGGCCTGAGCCTTGACCTCGCCCTCCTTGCTGCCGCGCCCCGCCACAACCAGGCGGACACCCGGCAGGCGGCGCCGCAGGGTGGGCATGGCGTCCAGCAGGGTGTGCAGCCCCTTCTCCCACTCCAACCGGCCGGTGTGCACCAGCAGCGGGCCCTCCCCGGCGTGGCGTGCCCGTGCCCGGCGCCGGGCTGCGGGTGTGGTGCGCCATTCGGCCAGGTCGATGCCGTTGGGCACCGCTATCACCCGCTCGGGGTCCAGGTCGAACAACTGCTCCACCTCCCGCTTCATGGAGCGGGAGCAGGTGATCACCCGCTGGGAACAGTGCGTGAGCCACCACTCGACGCTGTGCAGCGAGCGGGACAGTTCGTTGGGCAGCCAGCCGGAGTGCCGGCCCGCCTCCGTGGCGTGGACAGTCGTCACCAGCGCGGCGGGGAACAGTTGCGCCGCCGCCCCGGCGGCGTGGGCGACCATCCAGTCGTGGGCGTGCACCACGTCGGGTCGCCACTGCCGCGACAGGTCCTGCGCCGCCTCGGCGAGCGGCTCCTCCAGGCCGGCGACCCACGCGAGAAGGTTCTCCTCGCTGAACGCCAGCGCCGGATCCTTGCGAGGCCGCCGGATGACGGTCGTTCCGTGCACCTCGTCGCGGCTGGCCGACCCCTCGGTCTGGGTGATCACCACCACCTCGTCGCCGGCTGCGACCTGGGCGCGGGCGAGGGCGTCCACGTGGCGCCCCAAGCCGCCGTAGACCAGCGGCGGGAACTCCCAGGAGATGTGCAGGATCCGCACGTCAGCGACCATCGCCGATCAGCCGGGCGTCCAGGTGGCCGAACGGACCGTCGTGTGCGCGGTGCCGCGCCGTCAACGCCAAGGTGGTGTCCGACTCCCAGCCGGTCTGCTCCACCGAGTCGGCCAGTTCTGCCAGCGACCAGTGGTGCTGGTCGTGTCTGCTGCGGGCGTACTCCTGCGCGGATCCGTGGCTGATCATGAACGCCCAGTCGGACTGCAGCGCAAGGATCAGGTTGCGGAGCAGTTGATCGGCGGCGGGGGAGCGGCCGCTGTCCATGGGCAGGGTCTTCAACAACTGCAGCACGCGGATCTGGGCGGCGTTGTTGTCGGCCACCAGGGGGTGGACCGCCTCGCCGTCCCAGATGTGCCAGTCCTTCCCGGATCCCCAGGAACCGGATTGGGGGTGGATCCGGCCCGCCACCAGACCCGCGTCCTTGGCCCCGGCGAGGGTCGTCACCCGGACCCCCGCCTGCGGCAGCAGGGTCAGCACCTGGCGCAGCCAGTCCGGTCCCTCGTGCCACCAATGGCCGAACAGTTCGGTGTCGTAGGCGGCGACCACCAGACCCGGGTCACCGTCGCGCGACGCGGCAATCTGAACCAGTCGACGGCGCACGGTTTCCACGAAGTCGGCCGCATCGGCGGCCACGGCGGCGGCGGCCCGATCGGGGTCGTACGGCGCCTTGTCCTGCGGGGCCGTGCTGGGACTGGTCACCCTGCTGTGCCGGAACCCCCAGTCATGGTCGTAGGTGTGGAAGTCGCGGTACCACTTGCCGCCGGGGTAGCCGCGGCGAGGAGACCACACCCGGTAGGTGACATCCAGATCCCGGCCGAACCCGACGACATCGGAGTCCGCGATCACATGGCCGGTGGCGGTGTCCGCGCCGACGTGGCGAAGTGTGGGCCCGTCCAGGAGGAAGTGCTCCACACCGGCCGCGGAATACAGGTCGGCAAGCCCCGGGCGATACGCACATTCCGGTGCCCAGATGCCGCGCGGTCGGCGCCCGAAGCGAAGCCGGGCATCGTCCAGGCCGCCGTTGAGTTCGAACGCCGCGACGTCGGGGTCCAGCAACGGCTGGAACGGATGGGCCAGCGGCCCGCCGAGCAGTTCGATCGCGCCGGAATCGGCCAGCCGGCGAAGGACCGCCGAACCCCCGTTGCGCCACCGCTGGTCGAACGCCGCAGCCGACCGAGAGGCCTGCTCGGCCTCCCACCGGCCCAGCCGGCGCCGCACCGGGTCGGCCGAAGCGGTCATGCCGACGGCGCGCCAGTACCAGTCGCCCAGCCACGTGCGCTGCAGCTCCTGGGAGTACGGATCGTCCAGCTGCGCCGCCAGGATCGGGGTCACGCCGAGTGTCACCAGATCGCGGTGTCCGGCCGCCGCGAGATCGGTCAGCACCGCGACCACGCGGTCATACGACATCGCCCACGCCTGATGCAGCCATTCCTCGCCCACCGGCCAGGACCCGTGGTGGGCCAGCCAGGGCAGATGCGTGTGCAACACCAGACAGAACGTGCCGACCGGCGCGGCACCGGCAGGTCGCGTCAACTCGCAGCCTTCCGCGCGACGCCGATGAGGTCCATCGCCCCGGCGGCGGTCTCGGCCACCACCGCGCGAATGTCGAAATCGGCTGTGGTCACCGCGGTGACGTCGGCCATGAGAGCCGCGGGCCACTCGTCGGTCAGAACAGCGTCGATCTGGCGCTGGACCAGCGGGCCCCGGCGCCGCTCGAGATCGACGAGCCGTGGGCCGTGGAAGAGCCCGTGCGTCTGGATGCCGACGAAACCGGCGGCGGCGAGCAGCGGCGGCAACTGGCCGGCGTCGAACTCCTCGACGTGGAAAGGGTTGGTGGGCCGTTCGCCGCGGCCGAGGCCCGCAGAGAACGTCAACCGGTTGGGGGTGGAGACCACGAGGGTCCCGCCCGGCCGCAACACGCGCAGCGACTCGCGCAGGAACCCGGGGAGGTCCCACAGGTGCTCGATCACCTGCAGCGACACGACCATGTCGACGCTGTTGTCCGGGAGGGGCAGCGACACCAGATTCGCCCGTACGGCGGTGACCTGCGGGTAGGTGCCGCGCACATGTTCGATCGTGGCCGCGTCGTAGTCCACAGCCACGACCGCCGCACCGGATCGGCGCAGCAGTTCCGCACCGAAGCCCTCCCCGCAGCCGGCCTCGACGACCGTTCCGCTTGCGCCCGGTGCGACGATCCAGTCGTAGACCGCCTCGTGTCGCCGGAACCAGTAGTTCTCGCGCTCGATGCCGGGCACGGTGCGTTCCCCGGTGAGGGGGAGGCCCGCGGCGGGGGCTTGGGTGGTCCCGTTCGGCATCATCCGATCCTGCCACACGTTCCCCGCGCGACCGCCTTTCCTGGGTGCGGGCCGCGGGGGCCCGCTGGATGTGATGCATCCCGCACAGCCCCGGATCGTGCGCTTGGCTACTGGCGAGTAACATATCGTTGAGATTCCGGGTGCACCCGTTGCAGCCCGGCAGGCCCCATGTATGGAGGTTGTGCATGAAGATCGCCGTGTGCGTCAAGCAGGTGCCGGACACCTGGGCGGAGAAGAAGCTGTCGGATTCGGACAACACACTGGACCGCGATTCCGTCGAAGCCGTGATGAACGAGCTCGACGAATACGCCGTCGAGGAGGCGCTGCAGATCACGGAGGCCCACGGCGGCGAGGTGGTGGCCGTCAGCATGGGTCCGGATCGCGCCCAGGAGACCGTTCGCAAAGCACTGCAGATGGGTGCCCACTCCGGGATCCACATCGTGGACGATTCCCTCAAGGGGTCCGATGCGCTGGCGACCTCGCTGGTCCTGTCGAAGGTCCTGGGCGATCGTGGCTTCGACTTGATCGTTTTCGGTTCGGAGTCCACCGATGCCCGGATGAGCGTGGTCCCCGCCATGGTGGCCGAGCGGCTCGG
>JAQAZZ010000176.1:0-4305 GCA_032127075.1 Micrococcales bacterium
GCCGCAGCGACAGCCGCGACGGTGGACCCGGTCAGGGGGGCGGCGAGGAACCCAAGGTCGTCGCCCCAGCCGGAGTAGCCGACGCCGAGGGTGTCCGACCCGCGCACGACCCAGGTCACGAACACTGTGATCGGCGCGACCAGCCCCACGAGCACCGGCAGCCCGACCACCGCGAATGCCACCCAGCGAAGCCTGCCCAGCCGGTAGCGGTAGCGCAGCCGGGAACGGCCGACAGGAGGCTGACCTGGGGGCTCGGCCCGGCGCATCAGCGCCGACACCGCCAGGGCGAGCACAGCCAAGAGCAGGCCGAGGGTCAGGGAGAGCGCCGGGTCGAGCAGCCGGGCGGAGTAGATCACCCTGGTCAGGGTGTCGAAGCGCAGCAGCGACACCGCCCCGAAGTCGCTCAACACATACAGGAACACCAGCAGACCCCCCGCCGCGACTGCCGGGATCAACTGCGGCAGCAGCACCCGCACACCCGTCTGGATCCCGGAGCGGCCCAGCAGCCGGGCGGCCTCTTCCGCCGATGTGGGCGTCGCGGCCAGTGCGGCGAGGACCGGCAGCATCACGTAGGGGTAGGTGAAGACGGTCAACACCACGAAGGAACCGACGAACCCCTCCAACCGGGGCACAAAGGCGACGAGTCCGCCGGGCCCGGTGGCTGCGATGAGCGCTGTCGCCCCAACGAAGGATGGCACCACCAGCGGGAGCGCCAGCAGCAGCCGCCACACGCGTTCGCCGGGCAGATCGGTGCGGGCGACGAGGACCGCCAGACCTGCACCGACGACCATGGCGGCGAGGGCCACGGCGCCAGCCAGGGACAACGAGTTGAACAGTGGCCGGCGGATCTGCTCGCTGGTCAGGATCTGGACGAAGCCGCCGCCCAGGCCGAGCGTTTCGAGCAGCAGGAACAAGGATGGCGCGAGGAACAACAATGCCACCGCTGCGACAGCAGCCTTCAGGAGCCACGGGGAGCGGGGCTGTTGGGACGCGGCGGCCCGCCGGCGGTGGGGCGCGCTACTGGCTGCTGAGGCCACTGTCGTTGATCATTTCCAGGGTCTCGCGGAACCCGCCGCCGAGTTCGTCGACGTCGACGCTGGTCGCGTCCAGCGATTCCAGCGGCGGCAGGCCACCGGCGGGCTCAGCCCCTTTGGCCAGCGGGTATTCGAAAGTCTCAGCGCTGAAGAAGGTCTGCGCGTCGTCGCCGAGGAGGAAATCGACGAACAGTTGGGCCTCGGACTGCTTCTCCGACGCGGCGACAACACCCACCGCGGTGGTGAGCACGACTGAGCCGACATCGCCCCGCTCGAAGAAATGGTTCTCCGAGGCCACCTCGGGGTTCTCCGCCTTCGCCCGCTCGTTGTAGTAGTGGTTCACCAGACCCATCGGGATCTCACCCCGCCCCACCGCCTGCACGATGGAGGTGTTGTCGGCGTAGGCGGCGGCGTTGTTCGCGGCCATGTCCGCCAGCCACTGCTTCGCAGCCTGATCACCTTCGCTGACCCGCATCGCCGTCACGAAGTCCTGGAACGAACCGTTGGCGGGGGCCAGTGCCACCTTGCCGTCGAAGTCGGGTCCGGTGAGGTCGAACACCGACTCCGGGAGGTCCTCCTCGGCCACCAGATCGGTGTTGTAGACCAGCACACGCACCCGGCCGCTCATCCCGACCCAGTCGCCGCCCCGGTCGCGGTAGTCGGCGGCGACCTTGTCGAGCACGCCCTCCGGCAGGCCCGCGACGAGTCCCTCGTCGGTCAGGAATCCCATGGCTCCCGGGCTCTGCGAGATGTAGGCGTCGGCCGGGCTGCGGTCGCCCTCGGTCTGGATCTGCAGCGCCAAGTCGGCGGATTCCCCGTAGCGCACCTCCACCTGGATACCCGTCTGCTCGGTGAACCGGTCCAGGATCGGGGCGATCAGGTTCTCCGTGCGGCCCGAGTAGACCGTGATCGTGTCGTCGTCTGCCCCGCACGCGGCTATCGACACCGATGCGCCCAGCATCATGACGGCCACCAACAGCATCCGCAACGGCTTCATGGAACCCTCCACCTCGCACCCCACCCGAAACCACGATCCCCGCAGACCCTGGACATCGGGCACCAGACTCACGACTCACACCATAACTTAGGCAAGCCTAAGTCAGCGCCACCGCGGCTACGGCTGGGGCGGTGGCCCCAGGGCGTCGGCCAGTTGGGGCAGCCCGAGCAGCGGGCCGATCTCAGCGTAGATCTCGCCGATCTGACCGGCGCATTCGCCGGCGGGGTCGATGATGTCGTGCTGGAAGCCCCTATCGGCGCCGAAGACGAGGTCGCGACGTTCCCGGGCGACAACCGCCAGCGCGTCGGCCACCTCCGCGACGGCGTGGTTGCTCACCGCGGCGTCGTTGTCGTTGGTGATCGCGGTGAGCCGCTGCAGCGGCACCGTCCTGGTCACCCGCCCTGCCTCGCGCCCGACGCTGAGGAGCGCGGCCAGCGAGCGCACCGAATAGCGGGGGTAGGCGTAGGGAGGTGCCGCCAGCCCCTCGCGCACATGCGGGTCCCACCACAAGAAGATGTCCACGCCGTGGCCGGGGAAGCGGGACAGCGCCCCCGACAGTTGCTCGGGCACGACCTTCGGCACGATCAGCGGCGCGATCAGGACCGCCTCGGCGACATCGTCGCGGCCGGCCGCCAACCAGGCTGCGAGCGTGCCGCCGCCGGACAGGCCGACCACCGTGACCCGCTCGCCCAGTCCCGCCGCGACGTCCACCGCGGCGTGTCCGGCGGCCTTGAGGTCCTCGGGGTGGATGTGCGACAGCGCTCGGGTCATCCGGTCGCCGTAGCCGTGGCCGGGCAGCCGCGGGATCACCACGCTGCGGCCGTCGCGGGCCATCGCCTCACCGACGACTGCCCATTGCCGCGGGCAGCTGGTGTAGCCGTGCATCAGCACCACCGCTTCGGGTGTCCGCCGCCCGTGGTCGAGCACCCGGGACACACACACCGGTGCGATCTGGTCGTCGTCGAGCTCAAGCAGGCGGGCGGCCTTGGCCATTGCATCGTCATAGCCGCCGGCGGGGTCGGGCGCAGCCGCCGCCTTCGCATCGAACACGAGAACAGGACACCACAGGCCGATCCCCGATGTCGGCCGATGCCGGGCACAGGGCAGCGGACGAACACAGGGGCTGGCTGCCGACGACAGTCGAGTGCACCCCGGCGACCAGCAGCGGCGTCGTCTGTTGGCCGAGCCGGCCACCGGGGGCTGCAGCAGGCGGGTCTTGCGGTCGCGGAGCCGGTAGCGTGGCGCAGGCCGGCGCCGGACTGCCGGTCAGCCGGTCAGCAGGTCGGCGAGCGGTTCAGGAGGACGCCATGAGCGCACAGGCCACGGCTCGGCTCCTCGTCTCCGGGGAGGTGCAGGGCGTGGCCTTCCGGTTCTGGACCCGACGCAAGGCCGAGGCCGCCGGCGTGCGCGGCTGGGTTCGCAACCTGCCCGATGGAACGGTCGAAGCCGTCGTACAGGGAGACCGGCCCGCCGTCGACTCGGTCATCGCCTGGTGCCGGAAGGGACCGGCCGCGGCTGCGGTGACCGAGGTTGAGACCGAGTGGGTGCACGACGCCCCGGAATTCACCGGTTTCGCAATCCGCTACTGACCCCTCGTCCTGCGCCCGTACATACCCCACGGGGTGTTGACGGGTCGATGGGGCATTGGCATTCTGTGCGGGTGCATTCAGCAGCCGTCGCCGCCGCGATGATGCCCTCGGCTATGCCGATGGGCATGTGCTGCTGCATGTGTTGTTGCGCCTGAGCCCCGTCCACACCCCTGGACGTGCGGAGCTCGGCGCCAGCCGGCCAAGCCCAGCGCGCTTGTCGGCGAACCCCGCGCTTCGGGCGTCCCCGACCACCGGAGACCCCTATGTCGAACCCGACCGCCCCCGCTGCCCGAGCACGGCCGGCCCGCAAGCCGCGCCCTGAGGGGCAGTGGGCCCTCGGCCAGACCGACCCGTTGAACGACAACGAGCGGTTCAAGGCCGAAGACAACGGCCTGAACGTCCGCGAGCGCATCGAACGCATCTACAGCGTCGAGGGCTTCTCCTCGATCCCCGCCGACGACCTGCGCGGCCGGATGCGCTGGTGGGGCCTCTACACCCAGCGCCGGGAGGGCATCCCCGGCGGCAAGACGGGATCGCTGCCGCCCGAAGAGCTCGATGCGGAGTTCTTCATGATGCGCGTGCGCAGCGACGGCGGCGCCCTGAGCAGCGACCAGGCCAGGGTCATCGCAGGCATCTCGAGCGAGTTCGCCCGTGGGACCGCCGACATCTCCGACCGGCAGAACAT